>JAURLI010000028.1 GCA_030831315.1 Alphaproteobacteria bacterium | reverse complement strand
GTGGCGGATGCGAAGGGTCAATGGAATTTCCGTCTCAAGGACATGCTGCCGCCCGGGGATTATTCCCTGCGCGTCGATGAAACCGACGGCGGCGGGCGCGTGGCGCGTCGTATCGAGGTTCCCTTCAACAGGGCTCCGGCTATCGGCGCGCTCGGCGACAAGCAGATCGTGGTTGTGCGTCCAGGCAACAGCCTGTGGCGGATCGCGCGACGGACCTATGGCAAGGGTGTGCAGTACACGTTGATCTTCGAGGCCAACAAGGCCCAGATCCGCGACCCGAACCTGATTTATCCCGGGCAGGTATTTGCCCTGCCGCGCGGGGGCAACTGACTTAAATCAGGAGTGACGTGGCGGCAGCGCGCTGGCGACGTCGGGCAGGTATGCCGCGACTTCGTCGAACAGCGGGCGCACATCGACCATCAGCGCGACCAGCGCAGCGATGACCGACACCGCATTCATCGGCGAGGTGAAGCTGCGCGCACCTTCGATGAAAACGACCTGCTGGCGGTCGATCCCGATGCGGCCTTTGTCGCTGCCCGGCATCGACGCAATGGCGGTGCGCAGGGTCTTGCGGGCGGCCGGGTCCTCGCCGGAAAAGGGAATGACCCCGACGGTGGCGTTTATGGACAGGCGATAGCCGCCTGCTTCGAGGGACAGAGTCCCCGTTACGGGAATCTCGCCGAACGAAAAGCGGAAAGTCAGGTGGCTGCGGCCCGACGCGATGGCATCGCGCACGGCGGTTGCCATGTCGGGTATGGGGCCGGTGGCCCCGGGCAGCGATGAAACAGCTTCCATGCTCATTTCGAGATAGTGCCCGGGGGACACTGAAAAATTGGTAAATCATTCGCAGGGGTCCGCCAAACGACGGGAAACCTACGAATTTCCGAAAGGATGGGGTAGATTGAGCCGCCGTTTTGGGCCCGGCCCCGGGGCGGCGCGTCTTTCATGGCTGGTCGGGCAGGAAAGGGACAGGTTCCGGTAATGGGTCCGCTGGTGCACCGCGAAGGGTTACCGATTATCGCCATGTTTGTTGCGGGTGCCGCGCTGCTGTGGTGGCTTTGGCTGCCGCTCGGCATCGTCGGCGTGGTGCTGACGATCTGGTGCGTCTGGTTCTTCCGCGACCCCGAACGTCAAACACCCGTCCTTCCGAGCGCGCTCATCGCGCCGGCAGACGGCAGAATCCTGCCGATCGTCAAGGCGTCGCCGCCCGAAGAACTGGGTATGGGCGATGCACCGCTGACGCGCATCAGCATCTTCATGAACGTCTTCAACGTCCATGTGAACCGCATCCCGGCCGATGGGCGGATTACGGCCGTTCATTACCGCCCTGGCCGATTCTTCAATGCATCCTTCGACAAGGCTTCTGTTCACAATGAGCGCATGTCGGCGCGCATGACCACGGCGGGCGGGCTCGACATCGCCTTCGTCCAGATCGCCGGGCTTGTGGCGCGGCGCATTCGCACGACCCTGTCGGTCGGGCAGGAGGTGCGCGCGGGCGCGCGCTACGGATTGATCCGGTTCGGCAGCCGGGTCGACGTATACCTGCCCGATGGCATCGAGCCGCGCGTGAGCGAAGGCGATCACACTGTCGCCGGTGAAACCGTCCTTGCAATGTCAGGGCAAAATTCGGGAGAAAGCCGATGACCACGCAAGGGTCCCGGTTGCGGGCGCTGCCGTTCAACCGGCTGATTCCCAACATGCTGACCGTCATCGCGCTTTGTGCAGGGCTGACGGCCATCCTTTACGGCTTTCAGGGCAAATGGCATTTCGCCGTCGGCGCAATCATGATCGCAGGACTGCTCGACGCGCTTGATGGCCGCATCGCGCGTCTTTTGGGCGGTACCAGCAAGTTCGGCGCCGAGCTCGATTCGCTTTCGGACTTCATCAGTTTCGGCGTTGCGCCCGCCATGCTCGTCTATCTCTGGACCTTGCATGCGGCCAAGGGCCCGGGCTGGGTCGTCGCCCTGATTTTTGCCGTTTGCGCGGCGCTGCGGCTTGCCCGTTTTAATACGAAGCTGGGAGATTCGGATCTCCCCAAATGGGCGGGCAATTTCTTCACCGGCGTGCCGTCGCCGGCCGGCGGCGGCCTCGTGTTGCTGCCGATGATGCTCAGTTTCGAATTCGGCGGTGGGTTCTTTTCGCACCCGCTACTGAACGGGGTGCTGGCGGTCCTTGTCGCCTATATGATGATCAGCAAGATCCCGACCTTTTCCTTCAAGCAGGTGCGCGTACCCCAGCGTCTTGTGGTGCCGCTGCTGCTGGCGGTCGGCCTGATCGCGGCGCTGCTGGTCACCGCGACCTGGCTGACGCTGTCGGGGTTCCTGATCCTCTATCTCTTCTCGATCCCGTTGTCGGTGCGGGCATACCGGCGCCTGTCGGAAACACCGTCGCCCGCGACCGACGCGCTATCGGTGATTGACGGCACCGAGGACGCCGAAGGGGATGCTGCCATGGCATCCGCCGACGATGCAGGCGATGAAACGCCGACGCGGCGCTAGAGCCTGGACACGTTCGCGGGATAGAGCTCGTCGGCCGTGAGCTTGCGGTGGGTTACCCACTGCTCATCACAGTAGCGCAGGAAGGCCTCGATCGTCGGCCGGTTGGCTTCGACCCCGTAGGGCCAGAAATCGTCACCGAACAGATCCCGCGCTTTTTCCGCCCAGGCGAAGGTCCAGGGAATCGGATAGCGGCAGATGTTGCCATCGAGCGCGCGCACCAGGCTGCGCGCCTTGGCCTCGCTCAGGGCCTTGAACAGGGCGGGCCCGACCCAGGGGTTGGCGTCATAGGTCGTGCGCGGCATGGCGACGGTGTGCATCATCGGGAAGATGTGATGCTTGTGCCAGTAGGCCTCCTCGACTGGCTGGAAGTCGGGAATGAGCCGCTTGATGCGCGGATCGCGGGCCTCGAACAGATCGGGCGGATGGGCGCAGATGATGGCATCGAGATCGCCCGCGAGAAGCATGTCGACGAGCGAGCGATCATACACTTCCTTGTAGGAGATGCTGTCGGGCAGCTTGGCCTTCACCTGTCCTTCACGGCCCGGCGCATTGATCCCGGCGCGCACCCATTCCATGTCTGCCAGGGCAATGCCGACATCGTGCATCAGCCAGGCGCGAACCCAGACGATGGCGGTTTGCACCCATTCGGGAATGCCGACGCGCGTGCCCTTGAGCTGGGCAGGTTCCTTGATCGGGCTGTCGCTGCGGAGATAGATCGCATGCTGGCGGAAGAAGCGCGAGGGAAACACCGGAATGCCGGTGATGTTGGGATCGCCCTGCGAAATCAGGGAGACAAAACGCGCCATCGACATTTCCGACACGTCCCAGCAGCGGGTTTCCGTGAAGCGGTCGAAGAACTCTTCAACGGGGAGATCGATGTGATCGATGGTGATGCCTTCGGCGCGGACCTTGCCCGAGACGAAGTCGCGGACGTGATCGTAATCGCTGATGGCGACGCTGAGACGCAAATCGGACATTTACTCCCCCTTGATCATGTGAACGGTACGCTGCGGGTACGGAATCGAGATGCCGCCGGCATCGAAGGCCTCCTTGATGCGGCGGTTGAGGTCGAATTTCACGGCCCAGTAGTCGCTGCCCGCACACCAGGCGCGCATCTGGATTTCGACGGCGTTGTCGCCGAGGTTCGTCACCATCAGGGCAGGCGCCGGGTCCTTGCTGACGCGCGCATCAGCGGCCAGCAGGCCCTGAACGATATCGAAGGCCTTGCCGATGTCGTCACCATAGCCGATGCCCACATTGATATCGACGCGGCGGGTCGCGTTGTGGCTGTAGTTCTTGACCGCGGTCCCCCAAAGCTGCCCGTTCGGCAGGACGATGTGGACGTTGTCGCCGGTGTTGAGTTCGGTGGTGAAAAGCGAGATCACTTCGACCGTTCCGGCAACGCCTGCCGCTTCGATGAACTGGCCGACCTTGAAGGGCCGGAACAGCAGCAACATGATGCCGGCCGCGATATTGCTGAGCGTCCCCTGGAAAGCGAGGCCGACGGCGAGGCCGGCGGCACCGAGAACGGCGATGAAACTGGTCGTTTGGACGCCGAAGCGCTCCAGTACCGCGACGATCGTGAAGGCGATGATCGCGTAGCGAACGAGGCTGGACAGGAAATGACGCAGCGTCTCGTCGATCTTGTTCGTTCGGCCCAGGGCTGTCGCGGTCATCCTTGAAAGCCAGCCTGCCACCATGAAGCCGATCACCAGGATGACGATGGCGCCGACGACGTTCAGCCCCCATGTGCTCACGATTTCAATGGCCTGGTTCAGACCGTTCTTGATGCTTTCATCCATGGTCTGCTTCCCCGAGGATCAGTTGCGCCGTAAGAGAATTTAGCTGATTGCCCGGCCCGTCCAAGCCGAAAGATCGCACTGCCGTTTCAAGATACGCGACGCAGGGCGGTGATCTCGACCTCGACCAGTTTGCCGGGGGCTGAATAGCCCGCAACCCGATGGCAGGCGAAACGGGGCGGCAGGCGTCCCGCCACTCGTTCGAACAGGGCCCGCATGGCGTCCGGCGTCTGGCTTTCGTGCAGGTAGCAGTTGGCCTCGGCAACCTGATCCCAGCCGCTGTTCGCCTCGGCCAGATAGCCGGTGATGCGCGGCAGAATGTCGCCCGCGACCTGGGTTTCGAGGCCGGGATCGGTACAGGTTTGCCCCGACAGGATCATCAGCGGCCCGCAGGTCAGGTAGCGGCATGGGGTGCGCGGTGGATCGTTTTCCCGGATTTTCTTTTCAAGACCCGGCCGGGGCCTGAGCGCGATCAGGTCCATGGCGATATCGGCGCCGGAAGCGAGGCGTGCAGGCGCGATATAGCTCGACGTCGCGCAGCGGGCGGGGCCCGACAGCACCTCGACGCGGATGGTGCTGCCCAGGTCGCGTGCTGCGCGATCGCGGCCAAACAGGCGGCTGCGCACGATATCGGCCAGGGTCAGTTGGTGGCGGGCGAGCGTATCTGCAAAACGATCGAACAACGCGCGGGTCTGGGCCTCGGCGTTGCCTGTGGCAGGGGCCTCGCCCGATAGGACGACGAATTCCTGGCCAAGCCAGTTGAGAACGCTTTCGTGCATGTGACCTCCCCGTGGGCGCCGAGCATCGGTGCCGTTTTTGCCATTATGAAGGGACCGGCGGCACTGGCAATGGCGAAGCCAACGGGTCCTCGCCAAGTTCCCAGAAGCAGCTAAACTAGGCTTTCCCGACTTGGCCTGACCCGGTGGAGATTTTACGTGATGCGTCGTTATTTCGTGCCCGTTCTGGTATTCGCCGTGGCCGCCGTGGCCTGTTTCCTTTACTGGCAGTGGCGCGGCAAGCCGGTGGCCATCGCCGATCTGCCGGGCGCGCGTTTCCAGTGCCTGAGCTATTCGCCCTTCGAGGGCACTTCCGGTCCTCTCGACAAGAACTTCGATGTGCCGCGCCCGATCATCGTGGCCGATCTCAAGCTGGTGAAGGAAGTCACGGGCTGCATCCGCACTTATTCCGCCATCAAGGTGCAGGGCGACGTGACTCGCATCGCCCACGAACAGGGCCTGCAGGTGCTTCAGGGCATCTGGATTTCAGGCACCCCCGAAGACAACGACCGCGAAATTGCCGGTGCGGTCGAGTTGGTGCGGGCTTATCCGCAAACCGTAAAGGCCATCGTTGTCGGCAACGAGGTGCTGCTGCGCCGCGAGATGACGGGCGAGGCGCTGGCGAGCATCATAAGGCGCGTGAAGACTGAAACCGGAAAGCCGGTGCTTTATGCGGACGTTCCGCACTTCTTCAAGAAGGAGCCGGTGGTTGCCGCCGCCGTCGATACACTGGCCATACACATTCTGCCTTACTGGGACGATCCCGAGGCCGTGAGCATCGACGAGGTGCAGGGCCATGTTGCCGGCATTGTCGCCGATATGCGCCGGACCTTTCCGGGCAAGGCGATGATGATCGGTGAAATCGGCTGGCCCAGCGCCGGACGTACCCGTGGCGGCGCGGTGCCGAGTCTCGTCAACCAGGCGCGCTTCGTGCGTGAATTCGTGCTCGGGGCCGGGAAGCTCGGGATCGAGTACAACCTGATAGAAGCCATCGACCAGCCGTGGAAGCGTGTTCCCGAAGGCACGGTCGGCGGCTACTGGGGGATTTTCAGCGCCGACCGGCTGCTCAAGTTTCCGCTGACCGGCCCGGTTGCCGAGTGGCCGCGCTGGCAAGTGGCTTTCGGGGTTTCGCTCGCGGTGATGCTGGTCTTTTTCGCAGTCGGCCGTACCCGGTTGGGATTGTCCGGGGTGGACCGATGGGGCGCCTATGGCGCGCTTGCGCTCGGCACCGGCATCAGCCTCGTCCACTTATACGAATATGTCAGCGTCACCAGCCTGACGATCGCGGGATGGGTCTTCGGCATTTACATGATGCTGCTGACTATCGCTGCCGTCGCGGCGCTCTCCGCGCACCTTGGCGGCAGGCTTGAAGCCGGCTGCGATCCCTTGCCGCGCTTGTTCGGCCGCCCCTTCGATCCGCGCCTCTGGTCATCAGCCCGCCTGATCGGAGCAGGCTACTGGTCGGCAGCAGTGCCGGTGGCGATGCTGGCGCTTGCCATCGGTTTCGATGGCCGCCATCGCGACCTGCCGGTGATGGGCCTGTGGCTGCCCGCGGTTGCCCTTCTGGTGCTGGCGCGTTCTCGCGCCGATGCGGGCCGTCCCCGGCGCGAGGAAGCATGGCTGTCGGTGGTGTTCGCGGTTTCCGCCGTATTGTCGTTCGACGGGCTGCAAAACATCGAGATGATGCTGTGGTCGGCGATCATGCTGATGTTCGCCGCGGCCGGCTGGCGCGATGTGATCGCCGAAAGCCGTTTCCTGCTATCGGCTCCGGTCGAGGCTCGCCGTTCGCAATAGCGCGATGACCAGCGCGACGGACGAGAGCAGCGTCGAATACAGATAAAGACCGGAACCCGCGAGCAGCATGGCGATCGCCAATGCTGCGATGGCCGGCTTGCCCCTGTAGAGAAGCGATGCGATCGCTGCGATCAGCGCCAGGCCGGCGATGATGTAGTTTTGCGCGGCGATGCGGATGGCATCACGGAGCAGGCACCACCAGGGAGCGGTTTTTTCGATACAGGCGGCGGCGCGGGCTACCGGCTCGATCAGGTCATGGCGCAGGTATTCCCCGGCGACGGCGCCCGCCGCTGCCAGGGCAAGGCCGATGATCGGCATCCACCGGCGAGGGCGGCTTTCCAAGGGGGCAGGGTGGTTGGTCATTGGGCCTGGGGGGCTGTGGAAGGATCAGGGACAGGGGAGTGTCGCCGGTTGGGGCCCATCAGGCAAGGGGCCGATGGCGTGAAACCCGGTCATCGGATAAAATGCGGTTCAGGAAAGCGGCAATGGAGCCTTTTGGAAAATGAGCGGCGGCGGCACAGTCGGCGGTAGCGATCGCGACCTGCGCCTCGACTTTTTCCGTGGTCTCGCGCTGGTCTGCATTTTCATCGACCATATTCCGGACCTGCGTCTCGGCGCGTTCACGATCCAGTTCACCGGCCTTTACGATGCCGCTGAAGTGTTCATCTTCATTTCCGGATACACGGCGGGCCTCGTCTACGGACGCATCCTCCAGAGCGAGGGCGCGCTGGCGGCGACCATGCGGATCTACTACCGGGTCTGGCAGCTTTACGTCGCCCATGTTTTCCTGTTCATGATGTTCATGGCGCTGGTGGGTCACATGGCCGGCGCCCTCGCCAATCCCCTTTATGTGGAGGAATTCCGCGCCACCGACTTCCTGCGCGAACCCGGCACCGCGGTCATTATGGCGCTGACCCTCCGTTTCCAGCCCGCCTTCATGGACATTTTGCCGCTTTACATCCTGCTTCTTGCAGTGCTGCCGCTGTTCATGGTGGGACTGCGGCGCTGGTGGTGGCTGGCGCTGCTCTGTTCGCTCGGCATCTGGTTCATCGTGCAGACGAACGACGGCGTCAATCTTCGCGCCTATCCGGGCCCCAATCAGAAGTGGTTCTTCAATCCCTTTGCGTGGCAATTCCTGTTCCTGTTCGGGGCCCACCTCGGCTGGGCGCGCGGCGCCGGACGCGATGGCTGGATTTCCAACCGCTGGCTGTTTCGCGGCGCGCTTGTGATCGCGGTTGCCGCATTTCTTCTGCGCGTCAACTGGACGCTGCATTTCTTTTACGACCCGATCCCTGCGCTGGCGGCCAAGCAGCTTTGGCCGGCGCTCAGCAAGACCGACCTGTCGGCCTTGCGCCTCGTCAACGTCTTGAGCATGGCTCTTGTCGTTGCGACCCTGATGCCGCGCACGGCGAAATTCCTGTCGGGCAGGGCGGCCTGGCTGCTCGTCGTCTGTGGCAAGCATTCGCTGCATATATTCTGTCTCGGCATCCTGCTTTCGGTAACGGGACATCTGATTTTGAGCGAATACGGCACCGGCGCATTCATTCAGGGGCTGGTGGCGGTTGGCGGCACGGCGGTCATGATCGCCGTTGCCGCGATGATGGACTGGTTTCCCGGGGGAAAGATCGCTCGCCGCGCGAAGACGCGGGCAGCCGCCTCCGGTCACGGGGGGGAAAGACAATGATAACGGGACTTCGCACCTTGGCCATAGGTGCGGGACTGGCGGGCGCGATGACGCTGGCCGGAAACCCTGCGCCGGCGGCCGATGCTCCCTCGTGCCGGGTGCCGGCGGAAACCTTCGAGCACGAGCCGGCGTTGCCCAGGACTCTCGCGGCACTCGAGGCGGGTGGCCCGGTGACGATCGTCGCCATCGGCGGCGCCTCGACCCTGGGGCGGGCGGCGGCCCTCGATAGCCAGAGTTGGCCCGCGCGGCTCGAAAAGGAACTGGCCGTCCGTTACCCGAAGGCGCAGATAAAGGTTCTGAACCGCGGAGTGGCGCGGGAAACGGCAGCGCAGATGTTCGCCCGTTTTGCGCGTGATGCCCATGCGGCCAAGCCTGACCTGGTGATCTGGGAGACTGGCACGACCGATGCCGTGCGGTCCTCGGACGTCGATGACTTCATGGACGTGCTTCAGAAGGGGATTGCAGATCTTTCCGAAAGGAAAACCGAGATCCTGCTGATGAATCCCCAGTTTTCCAGGCGCAGCGATTTCATCGTCAATTTCAACCGCTACCTGGTGACCCTGCGTGGGGTTGCGGATATCAGCGAGATTCCTCTGTTTCCCCGCCACGAAATCATGCGCAGCTGGGCCGATGCGGGAGTGTTTAATTTCGGGGTAACGGGCAAGGAACAGCGGCGCGAGCTTGCCATCCGTGTCTATGCCTGTTTGGGGCAGGCGGTTGCCGACATGATCACGCGCAAGCAAGCGACCGGAGCGGAAAAGCCATCACCATGACCGCTCGTATCGTTGTTGCCCTTTCGATGTTTCTTGCGGTTTTAAGCACGCCGGCACTGGCGGCGCCGAAAGCTGTCCAGTGTACGGCGCCCGACGATGTGCTCAAGCTCAACGCCAAGCTGACGAATACGGCGCGGGCCATTCGCAGGAACGAGGAACTGGTGATCGTCGCGATCGGGTCATCCTCGACAGAGGGCGCGGGGGCGTCATCGAGGGCCAATACCTATCCCGCACGCTTCGCCGCCGAGCTTGCCCATCGCTGGCCGAAATTGCGCCTGCGCGTCATCAATGAAGGCGTGGGCGGTGAAACCGTGGTGGAAATGCTGGCGCGTTTCGAGGAAGACGTGATGGCGCACAAGCCGCATCTGGTGATCTGGCAGACCGGGTCGAATGCGCTGCTGACCGGCCAGAAGCTCGAGGATTATGTCAAGACCGTGCGCAAGGGGTTGCGACGCCTCAAGGCCGCCCGCACCGATGTTATCCTGATGGATCCTCAATTCGCCCCCATGGTGGTCGCCCAGCCCATGCACCGGCGCCTGATTGCGGCCACGGCCGATCTTGCCAACGACTTCAGGGTTGGGCTTTTCCAGCGTTTCGCGGTCATGCAGCATTGGGTGTCCAGCGGCAAGACCCGCATCGACGAAGTCATTTCCCGCGATCGCCTGCACATGAATGATGCCAGTTATCGCTGCATCGCCCGGCTTCTGGCGGACTCCGTCAGCGCCCTGGCCTACCAGGGTATGGGTCTCGCCCCGGCCGACCGCCTTCGGGAACCGCTCATTTCCGGTTCCCGTTAAGCCGGGTTCGATTTCTGCCTCTTGCCAATTTCCCGAAAAGAAACCTAGTATTTTGCGGCCCTTTCGGGCTGGAACCGCGAACGGTAGATTCGCCCCATACAAGAACCAATAGACATCTCGAACGGGGAGACGACCCATGATCCGCATTGCTTCGGGCGCGCTTGCCGCGTGCGTGTTGCTTTCGCTTGCATTTTTTACGGGCCAGATACCGACCGCGCACGCGCAGTCGGTCGCCATCGATGCCGACGATATCGGCGGCGTGGTGACGGGCCCGAAGGGGCCCGAGGCCGGCGTCTGGGTGATCGCTGAAACGCGAGACCTTCCGACCCGCTTCATCCGTATCGTCGCCACCGACGATCAGGGCCGTTACGTCATCCCCGATCTGCCCAAAGCAAATTACGATGTGTGGGTGCGCGGCTACGGGCTCGTCGATTCGCGGAAGGTCAAGGGCGCGCCGGGGCAGGCGCTCAACCTGACCGCGGTGGCCGCGCCAAATGCGGCTGCCGCGGCGGAGTACTATCCCGCGATCTACTGGTACTCGATGCTCAAAGTGCCTGCTGCCGACCAGTTTGGCGGCAAGAGCGACATTCCCGCCAAGGTTACGCAGTCGGACTGGCTCAGCCAGCTGAAGAACAACGGCTGCATCGGTTGCCACCAGCTTGGCCAGAAGTCCACCCGCACCATCCCTGCCGCTTTCGGGAAATTCGAGAAAGGTGAAGATGCCTGGGCCCGGCGCATCCAGTCGGGCCAGTCGGGTGAATCGATGGTCAATGCGCTGATGGGCAAATTCAACGGTACGCCGTTGCGCTATTTCGGTGACTGGACCGACCGCATTGGCAAGGGAGAACTGCCCCATACGTTGCCGCAGCGTCCTCAGGGCGAAGAACGCAACATCGTCGTTACCCTGCGCGAATGGATGAACGAAAAACAGTATCTGCACGATCTGATCGCGAGCGATCGTCGTTACCCGACGGTGAATGCCTATGGGCCGCTTTATGGCTCGCCGGAATATTCCTCCAACGACATGCCGATTCTCGATCCGATCAAGAATACGGTGAAGACTTTGCGCATGCCGGTGACCGCTGATACGCCGGAGGCCCTCGGCCCGGGCCATGCGGCGTCGAAGGATGCCCTGCAGCCCTCCGCCTATTGGGGCAGCGAAAAAATTTGGGATACCAAGGCCAACAATCATAACGCCATGATCGACCGCAAGGGGCGGGTGTGGATGGCGGCGACCGGCATGGGCCCCAATAATCCTGCCTTCTGCAAGAAGGGCTCCAGCCATCCGTCGGCAAAAGTGACGCCGCTGGAAAAGACGGCCCGCCGGGTCACGATGCTCGATCCGAAGACAGGAAAATATCTTTCGATCCCGACGTGCTTCTCGACCCATCACCTTCAGTTCGGCTATGACGCCGACGAAACGCTGTGGACCAGCGGCGGGCGCACGGTCGTGGGCTGGATCAATACCAAGATGCTCGATGAGACCGGCGACATGGAAAAGTCGCAGGGCTGGACGGCGCTGGTGCTCGATACCAACGGCAACGGCAAGCGCGATGCCGCAGTCGGCCCGAAAGACAAGGTCGATCCGAAGAAGGACAAGATGATCAACGCGGGATTCTATGCGGTGATGCCGCACCCGACCGATGGTTCGGTGTGGGGAACCTTCCGTAGCAACCCGGGCGCGGTCGTGCGTCTTGCTCCCGGTTCCAATCCGCCGGAAACGGCACTCGCGGAAATCTACAACGTGCCCATGCCGGGGTTTGGTCCGCGTGGTGGCGATATCGACAAGGACGGCGTGGTCTGGGTGTCGCTCGCAAGTGGTCATCTCGGCGCTTTCGACCGGCGCAAGTGCAAGGGTCCGCTCAACGGCCCGAAGGCGACCGGCAACCACTGCCCGGAAGGCTGGACCTTCCACAAGTATCCGGGCCCCGGTTTCCAGGGCATCGGCGACAACAGTGCCGAGTCGAGCTACTACACCTGGGTTGACCAGCACAACACCTTCGGCCTCGGCGAAAACGTGCCGATGTCGACGGGCAACCTCAACGACGGCCTGATCGCCTACAAGGACGGCAAGATGATCGTTCTGCGTGTGCCGTACCCGATGGGCTTCTACGCCAAGGGGTTCGACGGGCGCATCGACGATGCCAATGCCGGTTGGAAAGGCCGCGGCCTGTGGACCACTAATGGTGACCGCACGCCTTGGCTGATCGAGGGCGGCAAGGGCTCGAAACCGCTGGCGGCGCATTTCCAGCTGCGGCCGAATCCGCTCGCAAAGTAAGTTGTACGAGGACGCGGGCTCTGTTCGGACGAGAATGGGGCCCGCAACCCGACGCCGCCGGGACTTCCATTGAACCATAGGGCGTGCAGATGACCACCTTTCTCCTGATCATCCACGGCCTGCTTGCGGTGGCGCTGCTTGGGGCGCTTTCCCATCAGGCCTTGGCCGTTCTATGGCCCGCCAGCCGGGGTGTCGGCATGGCGCGGTCCTTCCGTGCCGTTTCGGCCCCCGTCTATACCAATGCGGTCGTGGTCCTGTACCTCACGACTTTTGCCATCGGCGCCTACATCTATCCGCCTTACCGGACCGTAGTTCGCATCTGGATCGAACGTGCGCGGCTTCTGGAGATCAGCGGCCTGTTCGAGTTCAAGGAGCAGGTTTTTGCGGTGGGTATCGCTATGCTGCCGCTTTACTTCCTGCTGTGGCGTCGTTCGGCTGACGCCAGCCTCGGGTCCGCGCGCGCCTGGGTGACGGGAATTCTCTGCCTGTCCGTGTGGTACGGATTCATCGCGGGTCACATCATCAACAACACGCGCGGGATGCTCGGAACATGATCGCCATCCGCTCCGCCGTCGTTTTCGCCGCCGCATTTGCCGTCGCCTATGTCGTGGCGGTGGAGGCCAATCTCGCCGCCTTCACCTATCATCCCCGCCTGTCGGAATGGGACTGGGGACGCACGCCATCGCGCGAAGGCCCGGCAATGTATTATTACGGCTGGCTGTTCACGGCGACCGGCGTTGCAGGGTTTCTGACCCTGCTTGGGCAGCCCCTGATCCGGCGCTTTGCCGTTCCGCTGTGGCTTGGCTGGCTGGTGCCGCTTGCAGCCATGCTGTCGTTCATCTGGTTCCTGCGCGGGTTCTTCTGGCGGTAAGCGATGCGGACGGGAGCGGCCATATTCTTCTCTGTGCTGCTGCTGAGCGTTGCCTGCGCGTACGGGGGCGAAGCGGACCTCGAATCGGGCATCACTGATCCGAGCCTCGGCCCGCCTTATTTCGGCGAGGCGCGTGAGATTCCTGCTTTCGGCCCGCTTGAGGGCGTGCGGGTCCGGGTTCAAACGAAGCAGATGCCGCTGCCCGTTTTTGTCGAAACCGATCACGATGGCCGTTTCCGCCTGCAGGGATTTCCCAAAAGGGTTGACCCTGCGACGGTGGAATTCGCCTGCGATCTGGAGGGCTATAAGCTCGTAAATCTTACGGCGAGGCGCGTGTCTGGCGCCAAGAACGCCCCGACGGAAGTCGAGTGCCTATTCGAAAAACAATAGTCGCCGCCATCGCGCTTCTGGCCTCGGTCTGGGCTTTGCCCGTGCGTGCGGCCGATCTTATCGTCGTGAACGCAAAAATCATCCGCGACGGCTTGCCCGCGGCATCCGCCCTTGCCGTAGCCGATGGCCGCTTTGTCGGCGTCGGCGCGGAACGCGACATCATGGCCCTGAGGCACCCCGCGACGCGCGTGATAGATGCCGGTGGTCGAACGATCATTCCAGGTCTGGTCGATTCGCACATCCACGCGATCCGGGCGGGACTGAGCTTTGCCTCAGAGGCCAGTTTCATCGGCGCGCGCAGCATCAAAGAGGCCATGGACAGGCTCGCGGCCCAAGCCCGCGCAATCAGGCCCGACGGTTGGATCGTCGTTGCCGGCGGCTGGACCCCCCAGCAGTTCACGGAAAACAGGGTGCCGAGCCTGGCCGAGGTTCGCGCCGCCGCGCCCGGCCGCCCGGTATATCTGCAACTTTTTTACAGGGCGGCGCTGTTGACGCCGGAAGCGGTCGCCTTACTCGGGCTTGAGCGCAAGGGGCTGCCGGCGGGTGCCCTGGCCCAGACCGACGGCGAAGGCAACGCGACGGGCTGGATATCCGGTTCGGCCAAGGCGATCGCCCGGCTTTACGAGAGCCTGCCCAAAGGCGACACCAAGGCACGCATGGCGAGCACACGTGCCTTCTTCGCCGCTCTCAACGCGCTAGGCGTGACGGGGGTCATCGATCCCGGCGGGCATAACATCGGGCCGGACGATTACGAGGCGGTGTTCGGGTTGTGGCGCAGGCGGGAGTTGAGCCTGCGCGTCGCCTATTCCATCTGTGCGCCCAGCGCGGGCAAGGAACTTGCCGAATATCAGGCCTATACAAGGTTTCTTCCGTCGGGCTGGGGCGACGATTGGCTGCGCTTCAACGGTATTGGCGAGCGGGTGACCTGGGGGCTCTACAATAACAATGCGCCATCGCCGGGCCAGATCCGGCAATTCGAGGACATCGCGCTTTGGGCAGCGCGCGCCGGGCATACGTTGACGGTTCACTGGAACAAGGATGTGTCGGCAGGCGTTCTCCTCGATATTTTCTCGCGGGTCAATGCGCGCGTTCCGATCGCGCCCCTGCGCTGGTCCGTCGCACATCTGCACGATACCCGTCCCGAAACTCTTGAACGCATGAAGCACCTCGGTCTCGGCTGGCTGACGCAGAATTCGCTGTATTTCGCGCGCGAGGATTATCTTGCCGCATTACCGTCTGGCCGACGCGGCAGTGCGCCGCCGCTTGTCTCCGCGCTGCGGCTCGGGCTTCCGACGGGGGCGGGAACGGATGGTCACCGGGTGATGGATTACAATCCGTTCGTGGCGCTGCAATGGATGCTGGACGGCAAGACCGTGGATGGCCGCCCGACGCGCGGGGTCGAAGAGACCCCGGGGCGTATCGAGGCGCTTCGGCTATGGACCAAGGGCGGGGCCTGGTTCACTTTCGATGAAAAGCGCCGTGGCGGGATCGTTCCCGGAATGCTCGCGGATTTTGCCGTGTTATCGAAAGACTACTGGTCGTTGCCGGTTGCTGAAATCGGAACGATAGAATCCCTGCTGACCGTGGTCGGTGGCCGCAGCGTTCATGCCGCAGGCCCGTTCAGGTAGCAGTTTTATTTTTTGGCGCCGTTGACGCAGTAGTTTTGCCACATCGAACGGTAGGCGGCTTCGGCGGCGCGGCAGGGTCAGCCTTGACGGCGTGCCGGATCGCCGTCAGCGCCTCGGGCAGGTTACCCTTGGCGAAATGCACGCCGAACAGGAGTTGCAGCGCATCGAAGCGGCCGGGCTGCTTCTTCAGGGCGCGGCGGCAGTAGGAGGCAGCCTCATCGAGGCGGCCGCGCCGATAGCTCTCGGCCGCCAGCACGAGATTGGCTATGGGTGGGTGCAGGCTCAACCAGAATCCTTCTGAACTTGGCTATTAGGCCAAATTTTGGTTAATACCCTCTTTATCCAGGGCGGGAATGTCGTACCCTGCCGCTGGGAGGGCCCTCCCGACCCCGCGGTTGGCCTGCCTTGACGGGAAGGGCGCTACCTTTCAGGATAGGGCCATCCGAGCTTGGCCAGCCGCGAACGGCGGGCCGAAAAAAACACCAAGAAACACGAGGAGATGCCCTAAATGGACGACGCAAGGATTTATGCAAGAAAACCGAACGTGGCGACGGACAAGGAAGTCCTGTTTTCGCTACGTAACACCCCGCTTCTCGAGCAGGGCACCACGTATGAACCGCTGGCGACTGCCGAGAACCTCTGGGTAAACCTGAAGGTCTATGCCAGCGGCGGCGAAAACGCCCTGCATTCCCACGGGGGCGAAGACCACGCCTTCATCATCCTGCAGGGCAAGGTGACCTTCACCTTCGGCGACGGCCGCACCCATACCGTCGGCAAGTACGAAGGCGTGATGCTGCCGAAGAACGCCAAGTACAAGTTCGAGGCAGACGAAGCCGAAAACCTCGTCATGCTGCGTGTCGGCGGCGGCGTGCGCACCGAGGCGGGCCTTGCCGCACTCACATCCTTCGGCACCCCGAAGGATGTCGTGGCCAAAACGACTTTCGCCGATGGCGAGGTCAAGGTCGGTAGTGCCGCAAAGAACGGCGAATCGTCGAAGAAGCGCGTTTACGCCGACGGCAAGTTCTTCGCCGCCGAATAGGCTTTCTGGAACTCTGCGCCGGCACGGGACCCCTTGCATCCCGCGCCTGTGGCGTTGTCATCATTACAGGAGTGAGAAATGTCCGTATTACCCGTAGATGCTTCCAAGTTCGCCGGCATGTCGGCGGAGCAGGCCGCAACCTTCCCGCGCCGCACCATTGTCGGTGAAAACCTGAGCGAATCGCAGCTCGCCAACATGCCCCGGATGATTTCCACCGACTCCCATGTCATGGAGCCCGACGAGCTCTGGCAGCAGCTGCCCAAGCGCCTCAGCGACGACCTGCCGAACGTGCCATTCCGGAATTCGCCCCCGGGCGCGCTTAAGGCCGATCTGCGTCTGCAGGACCAGATCAACGATGGCCTCGCCGCGGAAATCCTGTTTCCGAACTATGGCATGGCGCTCTATGCGGTCGACAACCACGAACTCCAGGTCGAGAGCTTCAAGCTCTACAACGATTGGCTCCACGACTGGTGCAAGCCGGACCCCCGGCGTCTCGTCGGCGTGCCGCTGATCTCGGTCTACGACCAGAAGGGCGCGGTGAAGGAGTTCCACCGTTCCATCGACAAGGGCATGCGCGGCGCGCTGATCTGGCAGGTGCCTGACCCGGCGCTTCCGTTCAGTAATACCGAGCATTACGATCCGATCATGGCCGCCATCGCGGAAGCCGACGAGCCGGTGATCTGCCACATCCTGACGGGCCACGGCTACATGAAGAACGGCCACACCCGCGGCGTCGAGGGCATGAAAGAATCGACCAACATGAAGACGAACGATTCGGCGAATACGCTGTTCGACTTCATCTTCTACGGCTATTTCGAGCGCTTCCCGAAGCTCAAGCTTTTGCTTGCCGAAAGCGAGGTCGGCTGGATTCCGTTCCTGCTCCAGCAGTGGGACTACTATTTCGACCGCCACCGCAATTCCTACCCGGTGCCCATCACCCGCAAGCCGAGCGAGATCTTCGCCGAGCATGTCTATTGCACGTTCCTCGAAGACTATGTCGGCACGCGGTTCCTGCCGTGGTGGGGCAAGAAGAACTGCATGTGGTCTAACGACTACCCGCATTTCAACATGACCTTCCCGCATTCGCGCCAGGTCATGTCCTATCACCTCAAGGGACTGTCGGACGATGATGTCCGCCGCTACACATGGGACAATGCGATGGATCTGTTTAAGCTGGACCTGACGGATGCAGACCGCATGAACTGATCATCAGGCCGAAACGGCTGACGATGCGAACCCCCGCTGCCCGGCAGCGGGGGTTTTCGCATGAGGAAAGGATGCATCCGGATTTTGGAGGTAATTGGCTGGGGGACTAGGATTCGAACCTAGATAACAGGAGTCAGAGTCCTGGGTCTTACCGTTAGACGATCCCCCAGCAGGGGCGGGGCAGGCCGGGCCCGAAGGGGCGCGGCTGCCGAGGCGGGCCTTTTAACATACCGGCCCGGCCGGAAACAAGGCGCAACAAAATAACGGGTCGGCGCCCTGTTTCAGGGGTTTTCCCCCCTTCGCGGAAGGCGTCACATTAAGTAACATCGGGCCATGACGGGCGGACAGACCAAATTGCGCCGGGGCCCCGGACAGCGGGTGGGCAACGGCCGGGGACGGCGGAGCGAGGGCGCGCAGGCGGCCTACGCAGCGCTTGATCTCGGCACCAATAATTGCCGCCTGCTGGTGGCGACACCGGAAGGCGGCAGTTTCCGCGTGATCGATGCCTTTTCCCGGATCGTGAGGCTGGGCGAGGGGCTCGAGCGCGAGGAGCGCCTCAACGAGGCCGCCATAGAGCGCACCATCGCGGCGCTGCGTATCTGCGCTGCCAAGATGACGCGCAAGCGCGTGCTGCGGGCGCGAAACGTCGCGACCGAGGCTTGCCGCCGCGCCGTCAATTGCCAGGAATTTCTCGACCGGGTCGAAACCGAAACCGGCCTCGTCTTCGAAATCATTTCACCGGAGGAAGAAGCCAACCTGGCCCTTACCGGCTGTTCGCCGCTGCTGATCAACGGCTACCGCTATGGCCTGGTTTTCGACATCGGCGGCGGTTCCACGGAAATCATGTGGATCGAGCGCGACGGTGACGAGACCGTTGCCGGGGGACGGGGGGCGCCGCCCCAGCGCCTGCGCCTTCTCGACAGCCTGTCCATACCGCTCGGCGTCGTCTCTTTGTCCGAGCGTCACGGCGGGGATATCGTCGACCGCGACGCCTATGAGGCGATGATCAACCGCATCGCAGCACCGGTCGCCGCCTTCGAGGCCCGCAATGGCATTCGCGATCGGATCGCGCGCGGCGAGGTGCAGATGCTCGGCACCTCGGGTACGGTGACGACGCTCGCCGGAATCAACATGCGTCTTCCCGCCTATGATCGCAGCGTGGTCGATGGCAGCTTCCTCGATTTCGATGAAATTGGGCGTGTCACCGGTCACCTGCTGGCGCTCGACTATCGCGGCCGCGCCAATGAGCCCTGCATCGGCGAGGCACGCGCCGATCTCGTCCTCGCCGGTTGCGCCATTCTCGATGCGATCATTCGCGCCTGGCCGGTGGGCCGACTGCGCGTCGCCGACCGCGGTGTGCGGGAAGGGATACTTTTCAATCTCATGGGGCTCGGCGATTCGCTCGCCGGCATTCTCTGAAATTGGCTGGCAAGCGCGGAGGAACCCGGGGCGGCAAGCCCGACGCGCGCTCCGTGCGCGGCGGCGGTGGCGTCGTCCGCCTGCGCACGGGAAAGGGGCGCACCACATCCCAGACCAACTGGCTGCGCCGCCAGCTGCGCGACCCTTACGTCATTGCCGCCCAGCGCGATGGGTTGCGCTCGCGCGCCGCCTTCAAGCTGATCGAACTCGACGACCGTTTTCATTTCCTGAAAAAAGGGGCCCGCGTGGTCGATCTGGGCGCCGCGCCCGGCGGCTGGTCTCTGGTCGCGGTTGAACGGGTGGGCAGCCTGGAGGCGGACGGCAAGGGCGGGCGTATCGTCGCCATCGACCTGCAGGAAATGGAGCCGATCCCGGGCGTCGAAATCCTTCATCTCGATTTTCTCGCCGATGAGGCGCCTGAGCGCCTGCGCGCTGCGCTCGGCGGACTGGCCGATGTGGTGATGTCGGACATGGCCGCACCCGCGACCGGCCATACTCAGACCGATCATTTGCGAATCATGGGCCTGCTGGATGCGGCATATCATTTCGCGCGCACCGTGCTGGCGCCGGGCGGGGCTTTCATCGGCAAGGTGCTGCGCGGCGGTACCGAACGCGAGTTGCTCGAAATGCTCAAGCGCGACTTCGCCGAGGTGAAGCACGTCAAGCCGCCCGCAAGCCGCAAGGACTCGGCAGAGATTTACGTCATAGCCATGGGATTTCGCGGCGGCGAGGACGCTGAGGACGCTAAGGCCTGATCCACTCGCCGAGATGCGCGGCCAGTTCGGCGCCCTCGAATTGGGTCAGGTCCTTGTCCAGTTCGCCCGCCACCAGCGCCTTCGTCTGCGCGGCAAAAGCCTGACGCAGGTCGCCGAGCACGCGCGGCGGGGCGACGACGACGAGGCGGTCGAAGGATTTGTCTGCGGCGGCCTTGTCGATGACCGCCGCCATCTCGCCCGCGAACCGGGTTTTCTCGAAATCGTGCCAGTCGGCCCGCGGCGCCATCGCGTGGCGGCCTCCGGTGGCGGTCGAATCGAAGCTGCGGCCCGGCCGGTCGCTGCCGAGGTCGCGCGTACGGGTATGGGATTCAGGGTGTTCCGCGCTTGAGACCACGCTCAGGCCGGAACCGGCCCCTTCATGGGCGTAAATCCGCCCCCGGGCGCCGTCGCAGACCAGCAACCATGTCTTCGGATGCCGTGTCGTCATGAGGCTAGTTTAGGCCTTTTCGGGCCTGCCTTCCACTGGTCAGGATGACGTAAAACCGCCGTTTTCCGGCCCCCGCCAATCCGCTTGGCAAGGGGACTTTGATGTGTATGATAGCGCGCCAACCCCAAGACTGAGGTGGGCATGAATATCCGGGAAGCTCTGACCTTCGATGACGTGTTGCTGGAACCGGCCGCGTCAAAAGTCCTGCCTGCCCAAGTCGATACCCGGACCCGCCTGACAAAGACCATAGAGCTCGGAATTCCGCTCCTGTCTTCGGCCATGGATACCGTGACCGAAAACAAGATGGCCATTGCCATGGCCCAGGCCGGGGGGCTCGGCGTCATCCACAAGAACCTCGAAATCGCGGCCCAGGCCGACGAGGTTCGCTCGGTGAAGAAGTTCGAATCGGGCATGGTCGTCAACCCGGTGACGATCGCCCCGACATCTACCCTTGCCGATGCGCTTGGCCTGATGGCCCGCTTCCGCATTTCTGGTATTCCCGTGGTCGAGGGCGCCAACGGCGATGCCCGCCGGCCCGGCAAGCTGGTCGGCATCCTGACCAACCGCGACGTCCGCTTCGCCCGCGAGGCCGCGCAGCCGGTTGCCGAACTGATGACCCGCGAAAACCTCATCACCGTGCGCGAGGGCGTGGACATGGAAGAGGCCAAGCGGCTGCTCCATACCCACCGCATCGAAAAGCTGCTGGTCGTCGATGCGGATTACCGCTGCATCGGCCTCATCACCGTGAAGGACATCGAAAAAGCGCAGCTTCACCCGCGCGCCTGCAAGGACGACAAGGGTCGCCTGCGCGTCGCCGCGGCGACCGGGGTTGGTGCTCCCGGCATCGCGCGCGCAGAAGCGCTGCTCGATGCCGAGGTCGATGTAATCGTTGTCGATACGGCGCACGGCCATTCGGAAGGCGTGATCGAGACGGTGCGCCAGGTCAAGCGGCTCAGCAACAAGGTGCAGGTGATTGCCGGCAACATCGCCACCGGCGCGGCGGCGAAAGCATTGATCGACGTGGGCGCGGATGCGGTCAAGGTCGGCATCGGTCCGGGCTCGATCTGCACGACGCGCATCGTCGCCGGGGTCGGCGTGCCTCAGCTGACGGCGATCCTCGATGTTTCCGCCGAATGCCGCAAGTCCGGTACGCCCGTCGTTGCCGATGGCGGCATCAAGTATTCGGGCGATCTGGCCAAGGCCATTGCGGCCGGCGCCGATTGCGCCATGGTCGGCTCCCTTCTGGCGGGTACCGATGAAAGCCCCGGCGAGGTTTATCTGGCCCAGGGCCGTTCCTACAAATCTTATCGCGGCATGGGTTCCGTCGGTGCCATGGCGCGCGGCTCGGCCGATCGCTACTTCCAGGAAGAAGTGACCGACAGCCTCAAGCTCGTCCCCGAAGGGGTCGAGGGGCGGGTCCCCTACAAGGGGCCGGCGGGTACGGTCATTCACCAGCTCATCGGCGGCCTGTCCGCGGCGATGGGCTACACGGGCAACCCGGACATCAAGGCGATGCAGACGGGCTGCTCCTTCGTCAAGATCACGGGCGCGGGCCTGCGGGAAAGCCACGTGCACGACATCGACATCACCCGTGAATCCCCCAATTACCGGATCGACAGGTAGGCGGCTCGATGCCAGACGCGCAGCAAGCCGTTCTCGTCCTCGATTTCGGTTCCCAGGTTACCCAGTTGATCGCGCGCCGCGTGCGCGAAGCGGGCGTGTATTGCGAGATCGTGCCCTTCAACAAGGGCGCGGAAGCGATTGCCCGCATGAACCCCGCCGGGATCATCCTTTCGGGCGGCCCCGCCTCGGTGATGGGGCATGCGGCACCGTCGGCCCCGGCCGAAGCATTCGAGATCGGCGTGCCGGTGCTCGGCATCTGCTACGGCGAACAGACCATGGTTGCCCAGCTTGGCGGACGGGTCGAGAACGCCGAGAACCGGGAATTCGGCAGGGCCTTCATCGACGTCGTCGAGCCCTGCGCCCTGTTCGAAGGCGTATGGAAAGTCGGCGAACGCCACCAGGTCTGGATGAGCCACGGCGACCGCGTCATCGACCTGCCCAAGGGTTTTCGCGTCGTGGCGCGCACCGGGGATGCACCCTTCGCCGCCATCGCCAACGACGACAAGCGTTTTTACGCGGTCCAGTTCCATCCCGAGGTCGTCCATACGCCCGATGGGGCCAAGCTGATCGCGAACTTTCTTCATCGCGTCGTCGGCCTTGCCGGCGACTGGACGATGAGCGCCTTTCGCGCCCGCGCGGTCGATGCGATCCGCAAGCAGGTGGGCAAGGGCAGGGTGATCTGCGGGCTGTCGGGCGGCGTCGATTCGTCGGTGGCGGCGGTGCTGCTGCACGAAGCCATCGGCGACCAGTTGACCTGCGTGTTCGTCGATACCGGCCTTTTGCGCCTGAACGAAGCGGACGAAGTGGTGAAGCTGTTCGGCGGGAGTTACAACATCCCGCTGGTGCACAAGGACGCGAGCGAGCTGTTCCTCGGCAAGCTCGCGGGCGTCAGCGATCCCGAACGCAAGCGCAAGATCATCGGCGGCACTTTCATCGACGTATTCGAGGCCGAGGCCAAGAAGGTCGGCGGCGCCGATTTCCTGGCCCAGGGTACGCTTTATCCCGACGTCATCGAATCGGTTTCGGTGCTGGGCGGGCCGTCGTCCATGATCAAGTCACATCACAACGTGGGCGGCCTGCCCGAGCGCATGAACATGGCGCTGGTCGAACCCCTGCGCGAGCTGTTCAAGGACGAGGTTCGGGAATTGGGGCGCGAGCTGGGCCTGCCCGAAACCATGGTCGGACGGCATCCCTTCCCGGGGCCGGGGCTCGCCATTCGGGTGCCGGGCGAGATTACCCGCGACAAGCTCGATATCCTGCGTCGGGCCGACGCCGTGTACCTCGACGAGATTCGCCGTTCGGGTCTTTACGACAAGATCTGGCAGGCCTTCGCCGTGCTGTTGCCCGTGCGCACCGTCGGCGTCATGGGCGACGAGCGTTCCTATGATTATGCGCTGGCGCTACGCGCCGTGACCTCCACCGACGGCATGACGGCGGATTATTACCCCTTCGATCATGATTTTCTGGGGCGTGTGGCCAACCGCATCGTCAACGAGGTGCGGGGCGTGAACCGCGTCGTCTACGACATTACCTCGAAGCCGCCCGGCACCATCGAGTGGGAATAGGGTAGGACTGCGGCAATGGACTACGTCGTTCCAGCCCTGTTGTTTCCAGCCATTCCGCTGATGATGATCAATTTCGGCAATCGCTATGCGCTGATTTCCACGCTGATCCGCCGCCTTCATGACGATTACCTTCAGGGCGAGCGTCGCGAGGGGCGGGAACGCTACATCGGCCAGATCCGCACCCTGCGCAAGCGGCTGCGTCTCATCGGCGTGATCCAGACCGCGAGCGGCATGGCCTTCCTGCTCAACCTCGGCGTCATGCTGGCGATCTACGGCAAGTATCAGGTGCTGGCCGTTTCGCTGTTCGGTGTCGTATTGGTGCTGATGATGGTGTCGATGTTCCTGTTCGT
>JAURLI010000027.1 GCA_030831315.1 Alphaproteobacteria bacterium | reverse complement strand
CTGCGGCTTCCAGCCGGAGTCTTCCACCGCCTGGATACCCGCCGCCATCGCGTAGATGATGAAGGTATCCATCTTGCGCTGTTCCTTCGGCTCAACCCAATCATCGGGATTGAACTTGCCCTCTGCCGTGTCGCCGCGCGGCACTTGCCCCGCGACCTTGCACGGCAGGTCGGACACATCGAAAGACTGGATGGAACCGAGGCCGGATTCGCCCTTGATCAGGCGCGACCACGTCTCGTCAACGCCGCAACCGAGCGGCGTTACCAGACCGAGACCTGTGACGACTACTCGCCGCATGGGTGCTTCGACCGTTATTGGTGGGAAGGGGGTGGACCGAAATCCACCCGCCGGGAAATCAGGTGTTCGCCTCGATATAGGCGATCGCGTCCTTCACGGTCAGAATCTTTTCCGCCGCGTCGTCAGGAATTTCGCAACCGAATTCTTCCTCGAACGCCATCACGAGTTCGACCGTGTCGAGACTGTCGGCGCCGAGGTCATCAATGAAGCTCGCATTTTCCGTGACCTTGGCATCGTCGACACCCAGGTGCTCGACGACGATCTTTCTCACGCGTTCAGCAACATCGCTCATTTTTTCTCGATCCTCGGATTAATTTCCCTCGTGGGGTACTTATTGGCCGGAATTCGGCCCATTTTCAAGCCGGTGTTTTCTACGCAATGCGCGGTCGCCGCGCTACATGCTTACGCCCCCCTCGGGCGTCCGAAAGTGCCCGTTGGTAACATACTTTTCCAACCTTGGCCAGCATCGCCATAGGCGGAAAAAAACGAACAAATCCAAAATCGTCAGGACGATTCCGTCCGTCAGATCATGGCCATGCCGCCGTTCACGTGCAGTGTCTGGCCGGTGACATAAGATGCCTCGTCACTGGCGAGGTAGAGCACCGCAGCGGCGATGTCGGCGGGCTCGCCAAAACGCCCCGACGGGATTTCCGCAATCGCCTTGCCGCGCTGGTCCTCGTTCAGCACGTCGGTCATCGCCGTGACGATGAAGCCCGGTGCCACGCAATTGACGGTGACGTTGCGGCTTGCGACCTCCAGCGCCAGCGCCTTGCTGAAGCCGACGAGGCCCGCTTTCGAGGCCGCGTAGTTCGCCTGCCCCGCGTTGCCGGTGGTCCCGACCACCGAAGTGATCGAAATGATGCGCCCGAAACGCCCCTTCATCATGCCGCGCAGCGCGCCGCGCGACAGGCGGAATGCCGCGGTCAGGTTGACGTCGATGACCTTCTGCCAGTCATCGTCCTTCATGCGCAGCAAAAGCCCGTCGCGGGTGAGGCCGGCATTGTTGACGAGGATATTGAGCCCGCCCATCGCCGCCTCGGACGCCTTGATCAGGCCGTCGGCGCCTTCGGCCGAGGACAGATCGGCGACCGCGACATGGGCGCGCGCCCCCAGTTCCGCCGCCAGCGCATCGAGCGCGTCCTTGCGCGTGCCCGCTAGCGTCACCGTCGCACCCGCCGCGTGCAGCGCGCGCGCGATGGCGCCGCCGATGCCGCCGCTGGCCCCGGTGACGAGGGCCTTGCGTCCGTCGAGGGAAAACATGGATGTCCTTTCCGCGCGTCGCGCTTGGCTTTTCTGTGTGACTACTTCAGGAAGGCTTCGATATCGGCGGGCGCGTTGAGCGACACCGCCGAGAGATCACCATCAATGCGCTTGGCGAGACCGGCCAGGACCTTGCCCGCGCCGGCTTCGACCAGCCGTTCGACGCCCTGGGCCTTCATCCACTGCACGCTTTCGCGCCAGCGCACGGTCCCGGTGACCTGACGCACGAGAAGATCGCGGATCTCGGCCGGGTCGCTGACGGCCTCGGCCTTGACGTTGGCGACCACCGGCACGGCCGGGGCCGAGATTTTCGCCTCCGCCAGCGCCTTGGCCATGACCTCGGCCGCCGGCGCCATCAGCGCGCAATGAAACGGCGCCGATACCGGCAGAAGCACGGCGCGGCGCGCGCCTTTCTCGGTGGCCAGCGCAATGGCACGCTCGACCGCCGCCTTGTGGCCCGATACCACGACCTGCCCCGGCGCGTTGTCGTTGGCGGCAGCGCAGACATCATCGCCCGCCGCTTCCGCAGCAATGGCCGCCACCGCGTCGTAATCGAGTGCCAGGATCGCCGCCATGGCACCGACGCCCACCGGCGTCGCCGCCTGCATCGCCTGGCCGCGCGTGCGCAGGAGCCGTGCCGCATCGGCGAGGCTGAAGGCCCCCGCCGCGGCCAGCGCCGAATATTCGCCCAGCGAATGGCCCGCGACGAAGGAGGCCCGGGCGGAGAGGTCGTACTTGCCGTCCTTTTCCAGTACCCGCATCACCGCCATGCTGACCGCCATGAGGGCCGGCTGGGCGTTCTCTGTCAGGGTAAGCTGGTCCTCGGGCCCCTCGAACATCAAGCGGGTCAGGTTCTGCTTGAGGGCCTCATCGACCTCGCCAAAGACCTCGCGAGCGGTCGGGAAAGCCTCAGCCAGGGCCTTGCCCATGCCGACCGCCTGTGACCCCTGCCCCGGAAATACAAATGCCTGTTTCACGACACCCCCTAGTGACCATGCCGGTAACCTTGAATTTCCCCACTGATAGCCGCCCCGGAGCCCCGGTTCAAGGCCCCCGGACAGGGGGCTGAAGCGCGGTTTTGTGCGGCTTGCGTGGGGGGCGCTTTCGTGTATAGTGCGCCGCCTTGACATTCCTTGCCGGCCCCGGTGGGCCGGCTAGGACCGTCCCGCCGACGGGTGATCGTTACCCCGGCGCCGGTCTGGGAACAGCCATAAGGAGTGTTGTCATGCCGCTTTACGAGAGCGTGTTCATCGCACGCCAGGATATCTCGTCGGCCCAGGCGGAAGCCCTGGCCGATGCCTTCGCGGAAATTGTCGCCAACAACGGCGGCAAGGTCACCAAGAAGGAATACTGGGGTCTTCGGAACCTCGCCTACCGGATGAAGAAGAACCGGAAGGGCCATTACACTCTTCTCAATCTCGACGCGCCGACCGGCGTGGTCGCGGAACTGGAGCGCAACATGCGCATCCATGAAGACGTTCTCCGCTATCTCACCATCAAGGTGGAAGAGCTGGAAGAAGGTCCGTCTGCGATCCTTCGCAGCCGCGAGGAACGCGCCCCGCGCGGTGGCCGTGGCCGCCGCGACGACGGTGGTCGCCGCCCCCGCCCTGACTTCGCCGGTGCCGACAGCACCGACGCAGACAGCGACAACGAAGGAGACGTGCGATGAAAGCCCCCGGTGGACCGCGCCGCCCGTTTTTCCGGCGCCGCAAGACCTGCCCGTTCACGGGCCCCAATGCGCCCAAGATCGACTACAAGGACATTCGCCTGCTGCAGCGCTTCATTTCCGAGCGCGGCAAGATCGTGCCGAGCCGCATCACCGCGGTTTCCACGAAGAAGCAGCGTGAACTGGCCCAGGCGATCAAGCGCGCCCGGCATCTGGGCCTTCTGCCCTTCGTGATGCAGTAAGCCACCGCTTCCGAACCGTGCCGCGGCCTCACCGCCGCGGCCGGTCCGGGATCAACGGGGTTGCCGATGCCAAGGCTTGTTCCCCTTTCCCTCGCTGCGGGCCTGTTGTCCGCGCTCCTCCATCTCTCTACGGAATGGAGCATGCTGGGGGCCGTGTTTTTCGCGCTGGCAGCACCACTGCCGCTTTTCGCGGCGGGGCTCGGCCTTGGACTGAAAGGCGCGATGCTGGCCGCCGCCGTGGCGACAGGCGTAGTGGCGATTGCCGCGGGATTTCCGCGGGCCGGCCTCTATGCCGTCACCGACGCGGTGCTGGTGGTTGTTTTGGTGCGTTACGCGTTGCTGAACCGCCCGGCAGCGGATGGCAACGTCGAGTGGTACCCGCCGGGAATGCTGCTGGCGTGGCTGACCATATACGCCGCGGTGGCATTCGTGGCGCTGGCGCTGGTCTGGGGGCCGGAAAATCTCCAGTCCAGCGTGTCGGATTACGTTGACGGCTTCCGCCGCATGATGACGGAAGCCACGCGCGGAAGCCCGGCGATGGACCGCATGATGGCGGGCCTGAAGCGGGTGATGCCGTTCCTGGTGGTGGCGTGGTGGATCGTCATCATGGCGGTGAATGGCGTGCTGGCGCAGAAATTTCTGGTCCGGACAGGGCATGCCTTAAGGCCTAGTCCGGACTTTACCACCACCGCGCCGCCGGGATGGCTCCTGTCGGTGGCGGTTGCCGCGGCGGCTGCCGCGCTGGTAGGATCGGGATGGATCGGATTCGTGGCGACCAACGTCGCCCTGGTCCTTTGTGTCCCATACTTCTTGACCGGGCTCGCCGTCGTACACGCGATCTCGGTCCGGTGGAACGGCAGGAAGGCGGTTCTCTTCGCTCTTTACCTGCTTCTTGTTTTGTTCGGCTGGCCACTCGTGGTGGTGACCGGCCTGGGTATGGTGGAACAATGGATCGGTCTCAGGCGGCGCCATGCCGGCCCCGGACCCGGTAACGAAAGGAACGAGTAATGGACGTCATTCTCCTCGAGCGCATCGAATCGCTCGGCAACATGGGTGAAGTGGTCAAGGTGAAGCCCGGCTTCGCCCGCAACTACCTGTTGCCCCAGAAGAAGGCCCTGCGCGCGACGAAGGAAAATCGCGATTACTTCGAAGAACGCCGCGCCGAGCTCGAAGCCGCCAACGCCGCCCGCCGCGAAACGGCTCAGGGCCTGTCGAAGGATGTCGATGGCGTCAGCGTCATTCTCGTCCGCGCCGCCTCGGAATCGGGCCAGCTCTACGGCTCCGTCCGTCCCAAGGATATCGCCGATGCGCTCTCCGAAAAGGGCAACGCGATCGATCGCACCCAGGTGCGTCTCAACGACCCGATCAAGATCATCGGCATGCACAAGGTTCGCATCGCCCTGCACCCTGAAGTGGTGGTGACGGTTACCGTCAACGTGGCCCGCTCGCAGGAAGAGGCCGAGTTGCAGGCCCAGGGCAAGTCGCTGATTGCCGAGGCGCGCGAGGAAGAACGCGCGGCTCAGGAAGAAACCCGTCAGGCGCTCGCCGATGCAGCCGCCGAAGCGGAAGCTGAAGAAAACGCCGAAGCGCGGCCGGAGTAAAAACAACAAAAACCGCGTATTTTCGAACCGGCACGGAGCTTCGGGCAACTTAGGGAGGTTGCCATGCTTCTTGCGCGTTTGTTCAGGGCGTTCATCCGAAAGGGGGCGGTCACCGTGATCGACCCCCGGGGCATGTGGCACATCTGCGACAGCGGCGTGCCCGGCCCCCGGGCAACCATCCGCGTCCACGACAACGCCACGGCGCGGCGCCTGATCCTCAACCCGACGCTTGAGGCGGGCGAGGCCTACATGGACGGCACGCTGACGATCGAGAGCGGCACGCTCTACGACTTCCTCGACGCCTGCACCGCCAATCTCCACCATCTCTTCGACCTGCCGCTCTACTCCGGCTTCGACCGCGCCTCGCGCGTGTTGCGCGGCCTTGCCCAGATCAACCCGGTCGGTCGCTCGAAACGCAACGTCGCCCACCACTACGATCTGTCGGGCAGGCTTTACGACCTGTTCCTCGACACCGATCGCCAGTATTCCTGCGGCTATTATGCGGACCCCGACCGCAGCCTCGAAGACGCCCAGCGCGACAAGAAACGCCATATTGCCGCCAAGCTGATGCTCGACCGGCCGGGCCTCCGGGTTCTCGATATCGGCTGCGGCTGGGGCGGGCTTGGTCTCTACCTCGCTGCCGAATGCGGTGCCGAGGTCACGGGCATTACCCTGTCCGAAGAGCAGCTCAAGCTGGCGCGCGACCGCGCCCAGAGGGCGGGCCTCGCCGACCGCGTCCGCTTCGAACTGCGCGACTACCGCCATCAGGACGGAAGCTTCGACCGAATCGTGTCGGTCGGCATGTTCGAACATGTCGGCGCGCCGCAGTTCCCGGCCTTTTTCGCCAAGGTCCATGACCTTCTGGCCGAGGACGGCGTGGCCCTGCTGCACTCGATCGGGCGCTCCGACGGGCCGGGCATGACCAATCCGTGGATCCGCAAGTACATCTTCCCGGGCGGCTATTGTCCCGCCCTGTCGGAAGTGCTGCCGGTTGTGGAAAAGACGGGGCTGTTCGCCACTGACATCGAAATCCTGCGCCTGCACTACGCAGAAACCCTGCGCGCCTGGCGCAACCGCTTCGCGGCCAACCGCGAACGCGCCGTTGCGCTCTACGACAAAAGATTCGCCCGCATGTGGGAGTTTTACCTTGCCGGGTCCGAACTCGCCTTCAGAAACGAGGGCCAGATGGTCTTTCAGCTCCAGATGACGCGAAAAATCGATGCCCTGCCGATGACACGCGATTACATCTACGAGTGGGAGCACCGGGGCGAAAAGCGCACACGGCAGGAAAGCGCCGCCTGAAATTTTCCCCGTTATTAACATGGGCGGGATAAGATTTCTGGGAGGCAACCGGGCGCGGGCGAGATAGCGCTTGCGGCATCGTGATCCCGGTGCGAGTTTCGCGTCATGTCTGATACCAGCAATACCAATAAAGTCACGCCGCTGCGCGGTGATGCCCCGCGCGGCCCCATCGCCGAGCCGCCCCACAATTTCGAGGCCGAGCAGGCCCTGCTTGGCGCCGTCCTGATCAACAACGACGCCTATTCGCGGGTGTCCAATTTCCTGCGCGGCGAGCATTTCTTCGATCCCGTCAACGGGCGCATCTTCGATGCCGCCGCCAAGCTGATCGAACGCCAGCAGGTGGCCAACCCGGTCACCCTCAAGAACCTGTTCGAAAGCGACCCGGCGCTGGCCGACGTGGGCGGCGCCAAGTACCTGGCGCGCCTCGCCGCCTCGGCCGTGACCATCGTCAATGCGGCGGACTACGGCCGTACCATCTTCGATCTGCACCTGCGCCGGCGCCTGATCGACCTCGCCGATACCATGCGGGCCGAGGCCGAAAGCCCCAATGTAGACTCCACCGCCACCCTGCAGATCGAGGTGGCCGAGCAGCACCTCTTCGACCTCGCCACCACCGGGGAATACGAAGGCGGCTTCCGCTCCTTCAACGACATCCTGACCAGTGCCATCGAGATCGCCGAGGCTGCCTACAAGCGCGAAGGCAAGCTGACCGGCACCGGCGTCGGCTTCACCGACATGGACAAGATGCTGGGCGGCCTTCAGACATCCGACCTGGTGATCCTTGCCGGGCGCCCGTCGATGGGCAAAACGGCGCTCGCCACCAACATGGCCTACAACGCCGCACGCATGTGCCGCTTCGACATCGACACCCACGGCCAGAAGAAAGTTGCCGAAGGCGCGGTTGTCGGTTTCTTCTCGCTGGAAATGTCGGCCGAACAGCTCGCCACCCGTATTCTTGCCGAGGCATCGGGCGTCAGCTCCGACCGCATCCGCAGGGGCGATCTCAACAACGAGGAATTCCAGCGCGTCGTCGAGGCCAACCAGGAACTGGCCAGCCTGCCCTTCTTCATCGACGACACGCCGGCGCTTTCCGTAGGACAGCTCCGCACCCGGGCGCGCCGCCTCAAGCGCCAGCATGGCCTGTCGATGATCGTGGTCGACTACCTGCAGCTGCTGCGCGGCACTTCGATGCGGGCAAGCGACAACCGCGTGCAGGAAATCTCGGAAATTACCCGCGGCCTCAAGGCCCTGGCCAAGGAGCTGAACGTGCCGGTTCTGGCCCTGTCCCAGCTTTCGCGCGCGGTCGAGCAGCGCGACGACAAGCGCCCGCAGCTCGCCGACCTGCGCGAATCGGGATCGATCGAACAGGACGCCGACGTCGTCATGTTCGTTTTCCGCCAGGAATATTATTTGGCCCGGGCCGAGCCCGAGATGGGCACCGAAGACCATGCCAACTGGCAGGCCAAGATGGATGAAGTACATAACCTTGCCGAAGTCATCATCGGCAAGCAGCGCCACGGCCCGACGGGCACCGTTAAGCTCGTCTTCCAGGGCGAGATCACCCGCTTCTCCGACTTCGTCGCCGACGACCACCTGCCGGACCAGAATGTCCCGTTCTGACGCGCCGACCGGCCGCATCGGTGCGGGCGGCGTCCTCACCATCGACCTTGATGCCATCGCGGCCAACTGGAAGCTGCTCGCGGGCCGCCTTGCCGTCGGCACCACCTGCGGCGCGGTGGTCAAGGCGGATGCCTACGGGCTTGGCCTCGCGCCGGTGGCCCGCGCACTCCATGCCGCGGGCTGCCGCACCTTCTTCGTCGCCCTGTCCGACGAAGGCCTGACGCTGCGCGGCATCCTGCCCGATGCGGAAATCTGCGTCTTCAACGGCGTCGAGGCGGCCTATGCCCGCGACATGGCCGCGGCCCGCCTGACGCCGGTCCTCAACCACCTTGGCCAGATCGCCGACTGGTCGACGGCCGCAGGTGCCGAGCCGCTTGCCGCCCCACTTTCGGCAATGCTCCATGTCGACACCGGCATGACCCGCCTCGGCCTGAGCGAGGCCGAGGTCAAGACGCTGGCGGGCGATCCGGGCCGGCTCAAGGGCATCCGCCTGACCGGCATCATGAGCCATCTTTCCTGTGCCGATCAGCCGGGCCATGCCATGAATGGCGACCAGCGCAGCCGCTTCGACGCCGTGCGGGCGCAACTGGCGGGCCTTGCCGCAGGCCGGGCCAGTCTCGCCAATTCGTCGGGCATGTTCCTGGGAGCGGATTACCATTACGACCTCGTTCGTCCGGGGGCCGCCCTTTATGGCGTCGCGCCGCAGCCCGGCAGCCCCAATCCGATGGGCCAAGTCGTTGCCCTGAAAGGTAAAATCGTCCAGACCCGTCGAATTGACACCCCCTGTAGCGTTGGTTATGGTGCGACGCACCGGGCTGAGCACGGGCGCCTGATCGCGACCGTCGCGGTGGGGTATGCGGACGGCTTTCTGCGGTCCCTGTCCGGCGCGGCCAGCGCCCATGTGGGCCAAACCATCGTTCGAGTTGTAGGGCGCGTGTCCATGGATCTGATCACCGTTGACGTGACGGACGTGCCGGAACAGGACGTGCGCCCGGGCGCCTTCGTCGACCTGATCGGCCCCCGCCACACCATCGACGATGCCGCCCGCGAGGCCGGCACCATTGCCTACGAAATCCTCACCGCCTTCGGCCCGCGTTTCGCCCGTCATTACACCGGTACCGGCGCATGAGCGACACGAGCTCCAGCGAAGCCCCCTTCCTCGTCCGCCTGTGCGCGCCGGTCGGGCGCGTGTTCATGTCGTTCCTCGCCAACGTCGGCTCGATCGCCATCTTCACCGGGCGCGCATTAATTCATTGCGTCACACCGCCGTTCTACTGGCGCCTCGTCGTGCGCCAGATGATCGATATCGGCTATTACTCGCTGCCGGTCGTCGGCCTGACCGCGATCTTCACCGGCATGGTTCTGGCCCTGCAGAGCTACTCGGGCTTCTCGCGCTTTTCCGCCGAGGGCGCGGTGGCGACCGTCGTCGTACTGTCAATGACGCGCGAACTTGGCCCTGTGCTGGCGGGCCTGATGGTTGCGGGCCGCATCGGCGCTTCGATGGCGGCCGAGATCGGCACCATGCGCGTGACCGAGCAGATCGACGCGCTCACCACCCTTTCGACCAACCCGTTCAAGTACCTTGTCGCGCCGCGCCTGATCGCGGGGCTGGCCATGATGCCGCTTCTGGTGCTGGTCGCCGATATCATCGGCGTGTTCGGCGGCTTCCTGATCGGCGTCAACAAGCTGAACTTCAACCCGGCCAATTACCTGACCCGCACCTTCGAATTCCTTGAAACCAAGGACGTCGTGTCGGGCCTCGTGAAGGCCGCCTGTTTCGGCTTCGTCATTTCCCTGATGGGTTGCTACCACGGCTACAATTCGCGCGGCGGCGCCCAGGGCGTCGGCACAGCGACGATCAACGCAGTGGTATCGGCCCTGATCCTGATTCTGGTGTTCAACTACCTGATCACGGAACTGTTCTTCTCGAAATGATCGAACCGAAACACATCAAGATCCGGGTGCGCAACCTGCACAAGTCCTTCGGCTCCAAGGTGGTGCTGAACGGGCTCGATCTCGACGTGGCACGCGGCGAATCGGTCGTCGTCATCGGCGGATCGGGCACCGGCAAATCGGTGCTGCTGAAATGCATCCTCGGCATCATCCGGCCCGACAGCGGTTCGATCCAGGTCGATGGCAAGGAAGTGACCGAACTCAGCTCGTCGGAGCGCGACGAGATGATGCTGAAATTCGGCATGCTGTTTCAGGGCTCGGCCCTGTTCGACAGCCTGAAGGTCTGGGAGAACGTCGCCTTCGGCCTGATCCAGGCGCGCGGCATGGACCGGGACCAGGCCCACGATATCGCCATCCACAAGCTGGCGCAGGTTGGTCTCGCCCCGGAAGTGGGGGAACTGAGTCCGGCGGAACTTTCGGGCGGCATGCAGAAGCGCGTGGCCCTTGCCCGCGCCATCGCGGCAGAACCCGAGATCATCTTCTTCGACGAGCCGACCACCGGCCTCGACCCCATCATGGGCGACGTGATCAACGACCTGATCGTCAAAAGCGTGCGCGAACTGGGTGCGACCACCCTGTCGATCACCCACGATCTCGCCAGCGCCCGCAAGATCGCCCACCGCATCGCCATGCTGCACATGGGCAAGATCATCTGGTCCGGTCCGGTCGAATCGATCGACCGCTCGGGCAACGATTACGTGGACCAGTTCATCCACGGCCGCGCCGAAGGCCCGATCAAGATGCAGGTGTCGCGATGACGGGTACCCTTCGCGCCGCCGTTCGAGCGGGCTGAACGTGGCCCGGGCGCAGCCCCGCTACGTCTGCCAGGAATGCGGCGCCGAGCACCGCAAGTGGATGGGCCGGTGCGAATCCTGCGGCGCCTGGAATTCCATCGCCGAAGAAGCCCCCGCCGCCCCCATCGCCGCCGGCATCAAGGCCCCGCGCAAGGGCCATCATCTCGCCCTCGAGGGACTGAAGGGTTCGGCCGCAGCGCCCGAACGCCGCCTGACCGGCATATCCGAGCTTGACCGCGTGCTGGGCGGCGGACTGGTCCCTGCCTCCGCCGTGCTGGTCGCGGGCGATCCCGGCATCGGCAAGTCCACCATCCTGTTGCAGGCCTGCGCCGCGCTTGCGGACCGGGGCATGGCGACACTCTATGTTTCGGGCGAGGAAGCAACCGATCAGCTGCGCATGCGCGCGGCGCGCACGGGGCTCGCGAACTCCGCCGTCAAGCTGGCCACCGCCACCTCCGTCGCCGACATCGTCAGCACCATCGAGGCCATGACCGGCGCCGAGGCGCCCAAGCTGCTGGTGATCGATTCGATCCAGACCATGCATGTCGACGGCATAGATTCGGCGCCGGGTACGGTCAGTCAGGTCCGTGGCGCGGCACAGGTACTGATCGCGCTCGCCAAGCGGCGTGATCTCGCCGTCATCATGGTCGGCCATGTCACCAAGGAAGGCCAGATCGCCGGCCCCCGGGTGCTCGAACACATGGTCGATACGGTGCTCTACTTCGAAGGCGAGCGCGGCCACCAGTTCCGCATCCTGCGCGCGGTCAAGAACCGCTTCGGGCCAACCGACGAAATCGGCGTTTTCGAAATGTCCGACGGCGGGCTTGCGGAGGTGAAAAATCCCTCCGCCATGTTCCTCGGCCGCGAGGACGGCACCGCCGGCGGCCCCGTGCCCGGTGCGGCCGTTTTTGCCGGCATCGAGGGAACGCGGCCCGTGCTGGTCGAAATCCAGGCCCTTGTCGCGCCTTCGACCCTTGCCGCGCCGAGGCGCGCCGTCGTCGGCTGGGATACCGCCCGCCTTGCCATGGTCATTGCCGTGCTCGACGCGCGCTGCGGCCTCGCACTTTCGGGCCATGACGTTTATCTCTCCGTCGCCGGGGGCCTGCGCGTTTCAGAACCGGCCGCCGATCTTGCGGTCGCGGCAGCGCTGGTGTCCTCCCTTGCCGATCAGGCGGCGCCCGAGGCCACCATGTTCTTCGGCGAGATCGGCCTTTCCGGCGAGGTGCGCCCGGTGGGCGCGCGCGAGCCGCGCCTGCGGGAAGCCGCCAAGCTCGGTTTCGCCACCGCCATCGTGCCGCCCGAACCCGGCCGCGGCAGCAAGGCGCGGGCACCTGCCGGCATTCGCACCCTGGAACTCAAGACACTATCGGAACTTCTGCCGCTGTTCGGCATCGATGCAAGGCGCCGGGCGCCCGGCGGCACGCCACGCCGGCCTGCCCGCCGGCACGAGGAAATGGAGGGCTAGATGGCCGGAGAAAACATCACCGACATCATCGTCATTGGCATCATCATCCTGTCGGGCCTGTTCGCGCTGGCCCGAGGGCTTGTGAAGGAACTTCTGTCCATCGCAGGCTGGGTCGTTGCCGTGTTCGTCACCCTTTACGGCTTTCTGCCGTTGCGCTGGATCGCCCGCGATATCATCACCTGGCAGCTCGCCGCCGATATCGTTACCGGCGCGACATTGTTCCTCGGCTCGCTGTTCATCTTTTCCTTCGCCTCGCACTTCGTCGCCAAGGCCGTGCAGGATTCGGCGGCCGGCGCGCTTGACCGCTCATTGGGCTTCGTCTTCGGACTGGTCAGGGGCCTGTTGATCGTGATCGTGCTCTACATGGCAACCAGCTGGGCCATCGGCGAGCGCGACCAGCCCAACTGGTTCCGCAATGCCCGTTCGGTGCCGATCGTCGCCACCGGCGCAAAGCTGGTGCTGGCGCTGGTGCCCGAGGACATGCGCAAGCTGTTCCCGCCGGTGGTCCGGCCCGAGGGCCGCACCTCGGCCCCCGCCGCCACGAATACCGCCCAACGCGAGGGATACCGCGCCACTGAGCGGCGCGACATGCAGCGCTTGATCGAAGGCAGCCAATAGGCCATATAGAGCACGCCCGAACGGAGACACCGTGGTCCGGAACCCGCTTACCACCGACCCCTTTGACGACGCCTTCCACGAAGAGTGTGGCGTCTATGGCGTTTTCGGCCATATCGATGCCGCCGCGCTGACGGCGCTGGGACTCCACGCCCTCCAGCATCGCGGCCAGGAAGCCGCAGGCATCGTCACCTACGACGGCCGCAACTTCCATTCGATCCGCGGCCTTGGCCATGTCGCCGACAATTTTTCCTCCCAGAGCGCGATCGACCGCCTGCCCGGCAACTTCGCCATCGGCCACAACCGCTATTCGACCGCCGGCGACACCATCGAACGCAACATCCAGCCGCTGTTTGCAGATTTCGAATTCGGGGGTTTCGCGATCAGCCATAACGGCAACCTGACCAACGCCGTATCGCTGCGCCGGGAACTGGTTCGCCGGGGCAGCCTGTTCCAGTCGACCACCGATACCGAGGTGATCGTCCACCTGATCGCGACGTCCACCTACGTCACCGTGGTGGATCGCGTCATCGACGCGCTCAAACAGATCGAGGGGGCCTATTCGCTGGTGGCGCTCAGCCGCGACATGATGATCGGCGTGCGCGACCCCATGGGCGTGCGCCCGCTGGTGCTGGGCATCCTCGACAACAGCTGGATCCTGGCGTCCGAGACCTGCGCGCTCGACATCATCGGGGCGCGCTTCGTGCGCGACCTGGAACCGGGCGAAATGGTCGTCATCAACGAAAGCGGGATCGAGAGCCTGAAGCCCTTCCCGCCCCAGCGCCCGCGCCACTGCATTTTCGAATATATCTATTTTGCCCGTCCCGACAGTGTCATGCAGGGTCGCAGCGTTTACGAGACGCGCAAGCGCATCGGCGCCGAGCTGGCCCGCGAAAGCCACGTGCCGGTCGATGTCATCATCCCCGTGCCCGATTCGGGCGTTCCCGCCGCCATCGGCTACGCCGCCGAGGCCAAGGTGCCGTTCGAACTCGGCATCATCCGCAATCATTACGTCGGGCGCACGTTCATCGAACCGACCGACCAGATCCGCCACCTCGGCGTCAAGCTGAAGCACAATGCCAACCGCGCCCATGTCGAAGGCAAGCGCGTCATCCTGGTCGACGACAGCATCGTGCGCGGCACCACCTCTGTGAAGATCGTCGAAATGATGCGCAACGCAGGCGCCCGCGAGGTGCACATGCGCATCGCCTCGCCGCCGACGACGAACCCCTGCTTTTACGGCGTCGATACGCCTGAAAAATCGGAACTCATGGCGGCCAAGATGTCGCTTGATGAGATGCGCAAGGTGATCGGCGTCGATACGCTGGCCTTCCTCAGCATGGATGGCCTATACCGCGCCATGGGTGAAGATGCCCGCAACAACCGCCTGCCGCAGTATTGCGACGCCTGCTTCTCGGGCGAATACCCGACGCGGCTGACCGACCGCGAAGACGGCGGCAGCACGGCGCAGCTGTCCTTCCTCACCGAAATCGCCGGCGGCAAACGATGAGCGAGCAGGCCGGTCGGCTTGCCGGACGCATTGCACTCGTGACCGGTGCCTCGCGCGGCATCGGTGCCGCGGTGGCAAAGCTGTTCGCCCGCGAGGGCGCGCATATCATCGCCACAGCACGCACCCAGGGCGGGCTCGAGGATCTGGACGATGCCATCCGCTCCGAAGGCCTGCCGCAGGCCACCCTCCTGCCGCTGGACCTGACCAGTTTCGAGTCCATCGACCAGATGGGCCGCGCCATATACGACCGCTTCGGGCGGCTCGATATCGTCGTCGGCAACGCCGGCGTCCTCGGCCCGCTGACCCCCGTTTCCCACATCGATCCCAAGGACTGGGACGAAGTGCTGGCGATCAACCTGACCGCCAACTACCGCCTGATCCGTTCGGTGGAACCGCTTCTTCGCCTGTCTCCCGCGGGGCGCGCCATTTTCGTGACCTCGGGCGCGGCCGACGGCCGGCATGCCTATTGGGGCGCCTATGGGGCGAGCAAAGGCGCGCTGGAAGTTCTGGTGGGAACATGGGCGCAGGAACTGGCCAATACGCCGATCCGGGTCAACCTGATCAATCCCGGCGGCACCCGCACCCGCATGCGCGCCGAGGCCTTCCCCGGCGAAAACCCCGCCGCCCTGCCGACGCCCGATGAAGTCGCACAGGCCTTCCTGCCGCTGGCCGAAGAGTCCTGCACGCTGCATGGCGAACGTATCGAAGCCCGCACACTCCTGAATAGCCTTTAGGGTTCAGGGCGGCCGGTCAGTTGCGGTCGGGGGCGTAGGGGTTGTCGCTGCCGCGCAGCGAAATGCGGATCGGCGTCCCATCCAGGCCGAAGTCCCGGCGCAGGCCGTTTTCCACGTAGCGCAGATAACTGTCGGGCACGGAATCGGGCCGGCTCGCGAACAGCACGAAGGTTGGCGGGCGGGCCTTGGTCTGGGTCATGTAGCGCAGGCGCAGTGCGCGGCCCCGCACGGCAGGCGGTGGATGGCGTTCGGTCAGATCGGCCAGCCAGCGGTTCAGTTCACCGGTCGGCACACGCTTGTTCCAGACCTCATAGGCGCGGAAGACCGCCCGCATCAAGCGGTCCTTGTTCGCCCCCGTCAGCGCCGACACGGTGACCGTCGGCACGCCCTTGATCTGGGGCAGCGAGCGTTCGATGCGATCGTTGAGCAGCGCGAGGGCGGCGGCGGGATCGTCGATCAGGTCCCACTTGTTGGCGGCAATCACAAGCGCGCGTCCCTCTTCGACGACATGGCGGGCGATGGTCAGGTCCTGGCGTTCTAGCATCACCGTGGAATCGACCACCAGCACAACTACCTCGGCAAGGCGGACAGCGCGTTCGGTCGCTTCAACCGACATGCGTTCGATGCGCGCGACCACCTGCGAGCGGCGGCGCAGGCCCGCCGTATCGACGAGACGCACGGGACGGCCGTCGTGGCTCCAGTCCACCGGAATGGCATCGCGGGTAACCCCCGGTTCGGGTCCGGTCAGAACCCGTTCCTCGCCCAACAGGCAATTTACCAGCGTCGATTTCCCGACGTTCGGCCGCCCGACGATGGCGAGCCTGAGGGGGCCGGTCGGAACCTCTTCCTCGCCGTCATCGACAAGGCCGTCAAAGTCCCCGGTGATGGCCGTCGTGTCATCAAGACCGCCGGGCTCGATATAGGGCGCAAGCGCCTCGTAAAGCGCGGCCATGCCCTCGCCATGCTCGGCGGAAATGGCGACCGGCTCGCCGAGACCAAGGGAGAACCCCTCCATCGCGCGGGCGAGGCCTTCGCGGCCTTCGCTTTTATTGGCGACGATGATGACCGGCTTGCCCGTGGTACGCAGCCAGTTGGCGAAATGGCTGTCGAGCGGGGTGATGCCCTCGCGCCCGTCGAAAACAAGCAGCGCCACGTCGGCCAGGGCCAGCGCCCGCTCCGCCTGCACGCGCATCGATGCCTCGATGGTGCCCGCCTTTGCGTCCTCGAGCCCCGGCGTATCCAAAAGCCGGAAACGAACGCCGGCCAGTTGGGCCTCGCCTTCCTTCCAGTCGCGCGTCACGCCCGGTTCGGGCTCGACGATGGCGAGCCGCTTGCCGACGAGACGGTTGAACAGGGTGGACTTGCCCACGTTGGGGCGCCCGAGAATGGCAACGGTCGCGATCATTTTGGGTCCGCTAGCGCAGCGCGATCAGATCGGCGTCGTCGGTGAAAATAAACAGGGTATTCCGGGCGACCACGGGCGTCACCGAAACAGGATCGGGCATGCGCACCTTGCCGAGAAGATCCCCGCTGTAGGGGGAGATGGCGAGAACATCGCGGTTCGACCCGCCCATGATGATGCGGTCGCCCGCAAGTACCGGGCCGGTCCAGGTAATCCTGTCCTCCTGCTTCCGCGGGTTCGCCCAGCGCGGCACGGAACGCGCCCAGCGGATGCGCCCCTCGGCGCGCCCGATGCAGACGAGGACGCCATCGGTGCTCAGCGCGTAAATGTAATCGCCCGCAACCCATGGCGTATAGATCGAAGCGAGCTGAAGATCCCAGATGCGGGCCCCGGTCAGGATATTGACCGCAACCATGCGGCCCGAATTCGATACCGCGATGACGCGGCCGCGGTCGATCACCGGCGAGGCGCGAATATCCGATATCTGGCCGACCTGGCTGGTCCGCGACGTCCGGGCCAGATAATCGGACCACAGTTCGCCGCCGTTCGTCGCCCGCAGGCCGAACAGTTCACCCGTCGAATAGGCGACGACGACGACCCCGGATTCGTAAGCCGGCGCGGCACCACCCAGAAGCGATGCGGTCTCGGTTGCCCCACGATGGGTCCACAATACGTTGCCGGTCGCCGCGTCAAGGGCGTGGGTCTGATTGTCGTTGGAGGTTGCAAAAATGCGCCCATCGGCGACGGCGGGGCCGGAACGGAACGGTGCGCTCACGCGCTGGCGCCAAAGCACCTTGCCGCTGGCGGCTTCCATGCCGATGACCTGGGCAAAGCCGGTGGTAACGTAAAGGCGCCCGTCCGCAACAGCGAGGCCGCCGCCAAGTGTAGTGTCGCCTTCTTCCTCACCGCGCAGGGGGCGCGACCAGATGCGCCGACCGCTCGCGACGTCTATGGCGGAGACGCGGGCATCAACATCGAGTACGTAGACCCGGCCCTCGGAATCGACCACGGGTTGGGCGAGCAGCCGTTTTTCCTTGTCGGCCCCCTCGCCCGCGCCTGTCCGCCAGACCTGCCGGGGGCTGGCACCAAGGGCGGGATGATAGGCGGTATGGGTCGCGCTGCCGCCGGTCTGAGACCAGGTGCTATTGGCAACGGGCGGGGCCACAGCGACCGGCTTGCCGACGATGGCAGGATCGGCGCGCAGGTTGGAATCGTCGAGCATGACCGCGATACGGTCACCGGGCAGCGGCGGGTCCTTGCTTTCGACGAACGAACAACCGGACAGAGCGAGCGCGCCGAACGCCGCAGCCAGGAAAAGGCGGGAACCGCGGAACGCGCTCATCAATGCCGCCTATTTGCCGCCGAGGGCAAGAAACTCGGCCGCACGCGCGCGCACGGATGGCGGCGTCGTCGCATCGTCGGCCAGACGCTTGAAGATTTCTCGAGCCGACTTTTCATCGCCCTTGCGACGCGCCAGAAGCGCCGTCAGTTCCTGGGCCGAATAGCGCCATGGGCTGGTCGCCGCGGCAAGCGGCTTGAGCCGCTCGGTCAGTGCAGCCGGATCGGCCCGATCGAGGTTGGCCAGCGCGTACATCAGCAAGGCGACATTGCGAAACGGTTCGGATACGGAACTGTCCTTCGCCATCGCATCGTAGACCTGAGATGCCCCCGCTTCATTACCCTGGCGGGCGATCTGGGCAGCCTCCTGCAGGCGCGCGAGCTCGGCGAAGCCCGCCGGCGCATCAGCGGCCAGTTTGCGAAAGGCGTTGAGGGCTTCATCGGTACGGCCAGCGGTCGCGGCCTCGACGGCACGGGTGAACGCCAGTCCCGCCTCGGCCCGGCGGTTGGCCTGGTAATGGCGCCAGCCGACCGTTGCCGCGACGCCAATAACCACAACGAGGGCAGCCGCAGTGACGGCGCGGCCGTACTTGCGCCACAGGGCAAGCTGGCGCTCGCGCTTCAGTTCCTCGTCGACTTCCTGGATGAATTGATCGGTCGTCATGATGCCTTGGGCTTCTCTGGCGGTTCTTTGGCGGTATTCCGGCCCCGGCCGGGCCTGTTCGGGCCGCTACAATAGCGGCCCGGCAGGGCGCTGGCAAATTACCCTTGCGCCCTCAAAACCGCTTACGAGGCCGTGGAAAACCGCCCGAAAATGCTCCAAAATCGGTCCGTCCGGGCTTCCCGGGTCGAATCGGGCCCCAACAACCCCACGGCAGGGAATATGACCGATCAGTCGATCGCCAGCGTCGTTCTCATCCGGGATTATCGAAATCGCAGGAAGCTGACTGCGTTTTCGCGGCCCGAACTCAATCTTCTGATTTCGGTTTACTCGCGGCGGGTGATTTCCGGGGAATGGAAGGCTTATGCCCTCGACCATGGAGAAGCGGCGGCCAAGTTCTCCATCTTTACCAATGCCCACGCCCAACCCGTCTATACGGTGATCAAGCTCGCCAACCCGTCACGCCGGCGCAAGCGGTTCACCGTCTGCCAGGGCGTGCGCAAGGTCGCGGAAGCCGACGTCCTCAAGGACGCCCTCGCCTATTTCCGCAAGGGCCTGCGGCTGGTTTCAGGCTAGTCCTGCCGATCCCTAAAGGTGCCCGATGCGCGGCGGCCCGCCCGCCGAGGCTTCGCTGGGACCTAGCGAGTTCAGCACTCGCGTCGATTCCTTCGCCTTGTCGATGCAGGCCGTCAGCAAGTGCAGGATCTCGAAATTGTTCTGGAGCACCTGGCGCGCTTCTGGACGGTGGTCGCCGACGATCTTTTCGCACCGGCGCACCATATCGTCCTGAATCACGGACAGGATGTCCTCGAGCCTCCAGCCGTCGGGCTTTTCGTCTGTAGACAGGAATCGGGTCATGGCAAATCTCCCGGGCGCCTCTTGCGCCCTTTTGCCATGATCGCCGAAGCCGGTTAAGTCTAGGTAAACAGGCCTAGGCCGTACGCTGTATCAGGTGATAGCCGAAATCGGTCTCGATGACGCCCGAGGTTTCGCCGACGCCGAGGCCAAAGGCCGCGTCCTCGAATTCGCGGACCATCTGCCCGCGCCCGAACATGCCGAGATCGCCGCCCTGGCTGCCCGACGGGCAATCGGAATTTTCCTGGGCGATCTGGGCAAAGTCCTCGCCGCCCTGGATACGGGCGGCCAGCGCCTCGATCTCGCTCAGGGCTTCTTCCTTGCTGCGGGTGGCCGATGAACGGGCAGAGCCCTCGTACATCAGCAGGATGTGGGATGCGCGCACCTGATCGGCCATGTCGGTCTCCTTATGGTTCTTCGAAATGCGGTTATTGCTGTTCGCCACGGCCCGCGCCGTCGCGCCGGCGCCGGGCGCCGAATTCCTCAAGGTCTGAAAGATGTAGGTCGAGAGCCTTGTTCGCAAGCTGAACCTCGACTACGAACAGGAACATCGACACCATCATCAGCACCAATACGACACCGAACAGCGAAACGGCCAGCACCTGATACTTGCCGTAGATCGCCAGCATGACGCCGAGGTTGAGCAGGAAGGCCATGCCGCTCGCGGTCTGGATCACG
>JAURLI010000003.1 GCA_030831315.1 Alphaproteobacteria bacterium | reverse complement strand
GCCGCTTGGCTTCGCCCTCAAGATGGCCGCGCAGATCGGGCCGCGCACCCAGCCGCGCCTTTGCATCGGCGAGCAGGGCAGCCGCGTCCCCGTCAGCCGGATTTCCGGCAAGCACCAGCCGCGTGGCCCCGTCACAGCGTTCCAGCGTTTCAATGACGAGATCAAGCCCCTTGTCCCGGCTGAGGTTGGACAGGTGCCCGATGACAAAACCACCGGAAGTCGCACGGGGAAGCGAGGATGGCGGCGGGAAATGCGCCGCGTTGGACACGATCCTGACCTCGCCCACCCCCCGGTAACGCGCCCGCAACTCGCAAGCCATGCGTGGGCACAGACAGATGTGACGGCATGATGCGCCCGCAACGGCGAACAGCAGGCGGCGGCGCCAGTCGGTGCGATCGACATAGGCAAAAGAATGATGATGCAGAAACAGGGGGCGACGCAGGCCGCGGGCAGCAGCCGCAAGAAGGATATCGTAGAAAACACCGGCACCGCCGGTCGCCGAGATATAGACCGCGCCGTCGTTGCGGCCACCAGCAAAAATCGCCCCAAGCGCAGCCATTACGCGCGAAAGGCGCGACAGGTGGTAAAGGGGACCACGCAACCGGCCCTTCGGGGCGGTGTCGCATTTCACGACCGGGCCCCGGGCCGCAAGCAACCGATGTATCCGTTCGGTAATTTCCGCCGCGCCCTGCATCGGCGGCGGGAAAGGGCCGATGAGCACAGGACGCGATGCGCTTGACGGCGAAGCCAATTCAGACCCCCGTAAGCACGCGAACACCGGCAGCGAAGCACGCCGTGTCGCCCTCTGGCGCAGCAGCGGCGGCGCCTTCGGCCAGGGTGCGCCACTCTCGCTCGTCGACGCCGACGCGATGCATCAGGCGAGCAAGGCCTTCGCTGTTGTCGGGCTCGATGATGTAACCGCTGACGCCGGCGCGAACCAGCCGGTCGCAGGCGCCGACCTGAGCAGTGACCAGCGACGGCACGCCCATGGCCGCGGCCTCGTTGACGACAAGGCCCCACTGCTCCTCCACGCTCGGCAGAATGAGGGCGAGGCTTGACGCGAGCGCACGGGCAATGGCCGCCTCCTGCTGGAAGCCCATGAAGCGCAGCCCTTCCAACATCCCCGCGCGGGTGCGCAGGTCATCTTCGAGCGGGCCGGAGCCGTATATCAACAGATCACGGACGACCGCGCCCGGCGAGGCGGCGGCGATATCGCGATAGCGGCGATAGGCATCAATGGCGAGGGCGATGTTCTTCTTGGCGACCAGACGGGCAATGACCGTGAAATGGCGTTCGGCGAAGGGCAGCCCGTCCGGGGCCGCCGGCGCATGGGCAAGACGCCGCACGCGGGCGATGGAAACGCTATCGTAGCCTTCGGCGATCGCGTTTTCGGCAAAGCCGAGAAAACGCATATAGGCGCGGCTGCGCGCGCCGCCGACAAGGGCGCCCATGTAGGGCAGATAGAAGAATTTCTTCGCCACCTCGCGCCAGCCCGATCGCGGCAAATCGTCAAATTTCGATTCCGTCATCACGTAAAGGCGGCGCCCAAGCAGGCGCAACGACAGGGCGGCAGCGAGATATTCCGGCTCGCTCGCATGGCACATGAAAACATGCCGGGCGCGCGAGGACAGGCAGGCCCGCACGATCCGGCAAAAGCGCCCGAACCGGGTCGTCGCGTTATAGGAGCGATCGGGATACAGCGTCATCTTGCGGAAACTGGCGCCCTCGCCGGTCCGGTCCCAGGCGTAATAATCGCTGGCCCCAGCCACTTCGATGCCCACAACGGAGGCGATGCCGCGAAGGCCCTCGGCGGCGGCCTCGCAACGGTCCATGTGGTATGGACCGAATTGGCCCCAGACGAAAGCGATCACGGGATGCGCGGTCATCGGGGAACTCCCACGCCAAAAGTTTTCCTGAAGAATTGCGTCACTTTTTCGATGTCGTATTCACGCTGGATCTTTTCCGCCGCCGCCGCCCGCAGTCGCGCGCGGAGTTCTGGTGAAGAATACAGGAGCGTCACCCGATCGGCCATCGCCGTGACATCGTGATCGCAAAACAGAAAGCCATTCTCGCCATCGGTGAGAAACTCGCCGAGCCCGCCATAGCGCACGGAGGCAACGATCACCGCCCCATGGACGGCCGCTTCAATCGGCGTCAGTCCGAATGCGTCATAGTCGGACACGAAAAGCACCACATCCCACGCCCGATAATACTCGCCGATGTCATGCACCCAGCCGGCGAAAAGAACGCGATCGGCAATTCCGAGATTGCGCGCCTGTTCTTCCAGCGCGCCACGCAAGGGGCCGTCGCCGCAGATCACGAAACGCGCAGCAGGGATCGCCGCTGCTATCTTCTGTGCTGTCGTCAGGAAAACATCAAAACGCTTGCGGTCGATCAGCCAACCCGCACCGCCGACAATGAATGAGTCCGTCGGCAGACCGAGACGGCGGCGGGCGTCCGCCCGTGCCTGGCGGCGTTCGCTGTCGTCGCGATAGCCCATCTCGCACCCGTTTCGGACGATGATCGCGCGTTCCTTGAGCCATGGCGCAATACGCAGGGCCTCGTCACGGGTAAAGGCGGATGGATAGATGATGATATCGAGATCGCGGCAGACGAGCTCGTAGAACGCCCGCCAACGCAGCCACGAAAAGGGCCGCTCAAAATGATGGTAGTGGTGGGAAAGGACCTTCGGGCCCGGCAAGCCACGAATAGCCGCCAGTGATGCGGCGCTGGTGCCGGTCACCCAGATGCCCCTGCACCCGGCGGCAAGCGAGCGGACATGGCGGCGAAAAGCGGGAAAATCGCGCCAGCCAAAACGCCCGCGATAGGGAAAATCGCGCATCTCGGGATCGAAAGCCTGGAAGGCGGCAGCGCCCGGACCAAATGGCCGGGGTGTCGCTAGCCGAAACCGCGCGCCATGACCACGCAGGTTCTCCATCGTTCGCAGGGCGGCGTGCTCCATCCCGCCGAGATTCGTGCATTGCAGGATATGGAGGATGGGGCCATCGGCCGTCATCGCCCGCCCCCACGGCCATCAAAATACCGGCGAGGCTCAACCGCCCCGGTACGCTTCAAAGAACGCCTCTTTTCCTGCAGATCGCCAATCAACCTGCTGAAAAACGACCACAACACGATTGGCAAAATGGTCCACAGCGAAATCTTGGCAATCGAAATGCCGCCATCACGAAACCAGTAAATCGACAGCGGCAAAAAGACGAAATAGCCCATGACGATCTTCGGATTCGACTGATTGCGCCAGTACCAGCGATGCAGACGCCCCAGCACGAAACCAACCGCCGCCAGGGTCAAAACCACCCCCAGCCAACCCCAGCTCATCCAGCCGTCGCCGACGAGCGACGTGGTCATGAAAAAGAAGTTTCCGAAGTCGTTCAGGTTGATCAGCTTGATCGGGGTTCCGATTGGTTTCTCCGGCCATATGATTCGGGGAATCGGTTCGGTGAAAAGCTGCAGATACTGGGTGAAGTAGGTGTAGGTCTGCGACTTCTCCGGAACGACCGAAACGATGAATGCCAAAAATTCAAAATTGGCGAAGTCCGGGTTATCGAGCTGGTCGAGGAACGATTCTTTCGATTTGTATTGGGGGACATCGGCAACGGCGACGCCCTTGTCCTCGACGTAATCACGAACGAGGTCGCGGTTCATGCCTAGGCTGTGAAACAGTATGAAAACCGGGAGGATGATCGCTAAATAGCGAATTTTCAGCCACCGGTGACTGTGGCGGTACAAGTAAACCAGCAACAGCGTGAAGATCGACATGATGATCGCCCATCGCCCCCAGCCCAGAAAAGCGCGATAGCCGAGAAACGCGATGAATGGCGCATAAGCCCAAAGCCGAAAGTTGAACCGCCATATCAGCAAAATGAACAAAGTGCCCATCATGGCATGGGCATCGGCGATATAACCTGTGGTGTTGGTGAAGACCGAGATCCCCGTCGTCAGGTCGAGGGTCATCTGGATATTGCCTTCGCCGGAGAAAGACGCACCGGCCTTGGCGAAAATGGCCGAGTAGACGGCAAGCGGCGACAGCAACGCGATCACCACCAGAAACGACCGCTTCTCCGCCAGAGTCCAGGGCGGCAATTCGGCGACGGTGAATTCGACTTTGGCGCGTCCCGCGAACGATACCGCGACAGCAAAAGCAAGAAGCCCGACCGAACTGACCAACAGTGTGTTTACGAACTGCAAGTCATCGGGCTTGAATTCAATGTAGTACCACATGGTATTGAAGTCGAAGGCATGCACCATCAACGGCCGCAGAACGAATACCAGGAAATGAAAAATCAGGTAAATCGTCAGCGGATGGAAAAAACTGGCGCTGCGCGAAAACAGGAACGCCAGCAGAACGATCAGGAAAAATCCCGTTTGAAGAAACAGGCCGGTCTCGATCATTTCGCCACGATCTCCCGCACCCGAACCGCGTAAGCTTCCCAGCTTCGCTCCTTGCGCATCCGCCAGGAGGCATCCTGCCATCGCACGAGCTGCTCGCGATCCGCGAGCACGCCGCGGATGGCAGCGCCAACTGACGCGGCATCGATCCGATCGAGAACGATACCGTTTTTTCCGTCGCGCACCCCGTCGCCGCAGAAGCGGGTCTGGACGATGCCCAATCCCGCCGCGGCCGCTTCGTACAAAACTAAGCCGCCGCCTTCGAACAGGCTAGGAAATATGAAGCAATCGGCGGCACGGTAATGCGCGATCAGTTCGTCGCGCGGCAAATGCGGTACATGCGTGACGCGTCCGGCGAAGCGCGCCATGACCGGGGCCGGAATATCGCAACGCCCGATCAGCGTCAGGGTCGCATCGGAGGGCGGGATTTCCGCGAAAGCCTCGAGCAGATACGGAACCCCCTTGCGCGGCTCGAGGGTGCCGACGAACAGGAACCTTACCGGCCGCCCCGCCAGCGGCGCACGTGCGGGAGGCCCCTCGGGAAACAGGCGATCGCTGAATCCATATGGCACCACGCGCAGCTTGTCAGGCGCGCAGCCATTGTCACGCATGGTATCGGCACAGAAGTCGGATCCGCAAACGACGATATCGGCGAGCGCCGCCTCTTCGTCCTGGCGCGCAATGGCGGCGGCATCGAAGGGCGTATACTCTTTCCCGAAATAGGCCGGGTGAACACGGTATTCAGCTGCAAACATCTCGTTCATGGCGCGCGGATGGCCGATGGTCTGGTCGAGGACGCAGCGAATGCCGTGCTGCTTCGCCCAGCGAAACACTTCGAGCGCCGACGTATTGTAGCCCCAGACGACATCGACCGGTTCGCGCCCAAGAAGGCGGATGACCTGGCGGCCGAAGCGCCTGTTTCCCGATATGTTGACGGCGTCGGCAATGCGCGTGGAACCAAGCCGACGGGCAAACACCTCGGCCCATTCGGAAAGTCCGAAAATCCGCAGATGTCGGGGATCGAGTTCCGGCGTGTAACGGCGGCGAAGCTCCCGCTCCACCCGCGCCGCAACCCCGGCCGGCAGCCAATGCACCGCGCGCCAGGGCCACCGGCCGGGATCACAAAAAATGGACGTCGCATGCCAGCCGAGTTGGCCCCCGTCCTGGAACGCGATTGCCGTATGCCAGGAATGCTGGGTTCCCGGATGGAAAACGCCGATCGTCGGGAAGCTCATGGCCCCCGCCCCCCGTTCCTCAAAGCGCGCAGCTGATCGACGACCATGCGGACATCGTCGACGCGCGGGCGCAACAGGTCTGCCCAGCTCCGATCGAGGCTTCGCCTGCCATCGATCATCATGTAAACAAGGCCTGCCGCCTGGGCGAGGACTGCGGCAATAGCTGCGCCAAAAAGGCCGTAAAGCGGCATCAGTACGGCTAGGGAAACGACGGAACAAAGCAGCCCTGCCAGTTCCCCGCGCGCGGGCACCAGCGGGCGCCCGAGGCCCTTGAATCCGGCCGCAAGAACCAGCTTGAAACCCAGCAGGAACATGGCAACGGCGAGAACCATGGCAACCGGCTTTGCTGCGGCGAAGGCGGGGCCGAAGAAAATGGAGAGAATCAAGCCGGCGAAACCCATTACGAGCACCATCGCAGGCAGAACAAGAGCAAGTGTCACGCGCAGATAGAGCGCAAACAGATCCTGCCGGGCAACGGGGGTAATGCCATTGGCGATCTTGGTCAGGGCAAGAGACGAGAGGGTCGCCGCAGGCACCGCCACGAGGCGCGCCACCGTCACCGCAACGACGTAGAGGCCGAGACCGGTACTGCCGATCATCACCGATATGAACATCTGATCGACACGTTCGGCCAATGCCTGCACGACCGAACCGGCATGGGCACGCAGGCCGAAGCCGGCAACCTCGCGAACAACCAGAGGCCGGGAGGGCCGCAGCCAGCCGCGTGGCGCCGCACGCACCATGGCAACGACGATGAGCAGCCCGTTGGCCAGCAGCATGGCGAATACCATTCCGACGGGCGTGCCCCATCCTGCAAGATAGAAAAGGCCGATCAGAACCGTATAGGCCACATGCACGAAGGCGCGCAGGATGTTCCAGTCATCGAGCCGCATGGCCCCCTGAAACATCCCGACCAAGCAAAGACCCGCATAATTCAGGGGAATGAAGGCGATACAATAGCGCGCCGCCGTAACGACGTCGGACTTGTATCCAGCCAGGGCAACATCAACCGTGATGAAGGCCACTGCGGAAGCGAGCACCGAAAGGCCTGCCACCAGCACAAGCGCTGAAAAAAGGACGGTATTTTCCGGCGCGGTTTTGCGCGAGAGGTGATAAGTGATCGACTCGTGGATGGCGAGAGTGCCAAGCGCGGCGACAACGGTAGGCCACAATGTCGCCGCTGCAAGCTCGCCCCGTCCTTCGACCAGAAGGATTCGCGCCAGCATGATTCCGCTCAGGATATTGACGATCTGAACGACACCGGTCGTCAGGAAAGCCTTGAGCACGTCTTTCATGCCGCCCTGCCATCCATCGGTCGCCAACCCGTCCCGCCTCGCACCATCAGGGCATGCAGATGCACAAGATAGGCATCAACCAGGTCGCCACGTATCAAGAAAAGATCGCGGCCGCGCTCGGCCCCAGGTGCGCTGATCTCTCGCGGGCCGTCGAAGACCCGATAGCCGAAGCCCCGGAGCACGCCGAGAACACAGGCAAGGGTCTCATCGGTATGGCATTCGAACAACCCGGCGCGGATGCCGCCCCTCGCGAGATGCCCGGTCGCCCCCTGCAACACCTCGCAATCATAACCTTCCGCATCGACCTTGAGCACATATTCGCCACGCTGAGGCAAGGCGAGATCGAGGGTCGTGACTTCAACCTCGCGGGTACTGCCGTCATCTTCCCCCGGCGGGCCGTCCTCTAGACGAGCCGCAGGATCGGCGGTCGACAGGATGGGGAACCGGGCCCGGCCCGGGCAGTCGGAAACAGCCATTTCGACGATCATGAAGGTCGGCTCTACGCCGTTGACCACAAGATTTTCCCGCGCCAGCTTTACCGCCACCGGGTTCGGCTCAAACAGCCACGCGCGCGGAAACAACTCGCTCAGGAGCACGCTGTACATGCCTGCGTTTGCACCGACATCGACAAAGCTCGCATCGCCGCCGGAAAAATACGCCAGAACATCGATGTAATCGCGGTCCGGTTGCCCTTCGTAAACGAAACGCGACGACGTCACCGAATCTGGACGAAGGACGAAACGTGGTCCCATCCACGTTCTGATCGTGATCGGACGCCCCACAGTTCTTTTGTAAATCTGCCACAGAACCGCAAGGAAAGGCCCTGCAAGAAGAGAGGCGAGGCCGAATCGGCGTCGCAGCAGAATTTGTCCAAGAATATTGTAAAGGCCGCCCATCAACGTCGTCCCGCTCTGGTCGGCGACGGCCATGATTTCAGTGGACCGTATCGAGGAAGCGGCCGGTCTCTCCCTCAAGTACCAGGCTCGTCAGCTTGTCGGATGCGAACGCGCCGGTATCGATACCGATCCGGTTCTTCCTGACCTCGGGCGCACGGGTGATGCTGTGGCCATGCACGACGACCTTGCCGAAGTTTTCTTCCGAATCGAGAAACTCGTCGCGGATCCAGAGCACATCCCTTTCCTGCTGACGTTCGATCGGCACGCCGGGACGCAAGCCCGCATGAACAAAAATGTAATCGCCCTCGGCGTGAAGCAGGCCGAGGCCCTGATAAAACGCAAAATGGCTGTCGGGAAGATTGGCGCGAAATTTTTCCTGCGCGCGAGCAAGGGTAGCAGGCTGGGAGCGCGGGCCCTCGAGACCGACACCGTAGCTGTAAAGCGTCGCATCGCCGCCGTAGGTCATCCAGTCGAGCGCCACCCGCGAATCGGCAAGGAAATCGAGCAGCGCGCGCTCGTGGTTGCCCATCAGAAACACGCGTTCGAAACCGGGCAGCGGATATTCCAGAAGGTAATCGACGGTCTCGCGCGATTGTAGGCCGCGGTCGACGTAATCCCCGAGATAGACCAGGACCTTGCGCGGCCCAGCGAAGCTCGCGGCATCTTCGCCGATCATGCCGTGCAATCTGCGCAGGAGATCGAGGCGGCCGTGGATATCCCCGATCGCGTAGACGCGGCTTCCCTCCGGAACACGGGCGGCGTTGGCTGCCGGTTTGCGGGGACGTCCGAAAATTCGCTCAAACATGCAGTCAATATGACCGATGCGCGGGGCGAAATCCACGACCCAGCGGCAGGGCTCTACGGCGCCGCCTGCGCACGGGACAGATCGTCCCAGGCGGCCCGACCGCCGCGGTTGTCGAAGTAGTTGACCAGAGCGGCGACGACACGCCGATCGAAGGAGGTGCCGACACCGGCCATCAGCTGATCGATGGCTTCATCGACAGAGGACCCCGCGCGCCATGCGCGCGGGCTGGTCATGGCCACAAAGGCGTTGGCCACCGCGACAATGCGTGCCGGCAGAAGGATTTCCTCGCCCTTGAGGCCGCGCGGCACACCCGTGCCGTCCCAGCGCTCCTGGAGCTGACGCAGGGTATCGACAACCGGCCCGTCGAACTCGATATCCGACAGCAGGTCTGCGGTCGCCTGCAGCGAATCGCGCACTTTCTGGATCTCGTCGGCGGTCAGGCTGCCGCTGCGGGTCAGTACCTCGGCGGGAACCAGCATCTTGCCGAGACTCATGACCGAACCCGCGATCTCCGCCGTACGAACAATGACCGGGTCGAGTTCCATTTCCCCGGAGATGGCCCGGGCAAGGAAGGACGTCCGCTCCGACTGATGGCCAGCGTAGGGATCGCGTTTGTCCACCACCGCCATCAATGTGCCGACCAGTTGGTTGAGCGTGCGCTCACGCCGCGCACGTTCGGTCACGGCTTCGGTCACGTCGTTTTCGACGACCAGAACCGAGGGCAGGGTTTCGCTATCTTCACGCGGCAGCGGAACCGCGACCGCCTGAATGACGCTGCCACCTTCTTCCTGGTGGGTCTGTACCGCCTTGACACCGCTCTCGATCGCCTCGCGGTTCAATTCGATGCGCCCACGGGCTGCCGCGGGCCCGAAGATCGCAGCAAGTCCCTTCCCCAGCATATCGGAAATTGGAATGCCGGCACGCCGGGATGCTTCCTGATTGGCAAAGCTGATCTGCCCCGCGGCATCGGCAATGAAGATGGCATTCGGCTGGCTGTCGGTGACGAGGCGCAGAAGCTGTCCGCGCGCCTCGAAGCGGCGGGCCATTTCCGCATAACGCTGGGCGGCGGTGCTCGCCCGGCGTGACGCGCCGTGACGCCACAGCGCCAGAATGATGGCGGCAAGACCGGCCACGGACAGAAGCCCGATGATCAGAAGGCGATTGAGCCTTGCGTCGGTGGCGCCGAGCGCCTCGGCCCGATCGATCTTGCTGACGAGCAGCCACGGCAGCCCGGCAACGGGACGGGAAATCGCCAGCACTTCACGCTCGCGGTAATCGCGGGCGGCGACGAAGGCCCCCGGCCGCGAGGCTGCGGCGACCGCCGCAAGCCCCGGCGTGTTGTCGGCGAAGGAACGTGTCAGCGGCGGCGAGCCGTCGCCAAGAGGCGACAGATACTCGATCAGCGGGGCGCGGTGTCGAATAAGGATATTCTCGGCGGACTTGTTGACCTCGCCGGGCTGGGCCAGCAACGGGAAAAGCTCGCGTGCCACGGGCTTGATGCCGATGATCCAGCCGACCTGCTCGCTCGGCTGGCCGCTGCCCTGCACACGATAAACGGGCACCGCGTAACCGATGGTCGCGCCGCCCACATCGGACCGGTAGAGATCGAGCACCTTCACCGACCCGCGCGCGAGCGACCCGAAGAACGCGGCCAGCGATCCATCGAGGGGCACCATCGCAGGCGTCGTCGCAAGCGGCCTGCCGGTCATATCGTAAAGACCGATCCCGGCAATGCCGATGCGGCGCACGTTGGCGGAAACCTCCGGGCCCGCTGCGGGCACGCTGAAACCCGAACGCTCGGCCGTCACCACGAGAAGATTGCGCAGGAAAGTCGCCTGCGCCGGCTCATCGGCAATGGAGGCACGCGCACCCTGTGCGAGCGCGAGCTGCGTCATGTAAATCTGCAAGCTTTCATTGGCGGCAAGTTCGGCCAATTCGCCGCTGACGCGCTCGGTGAACCAGCGTGCGACGGCACCGGCGCGCGAATCGGCAACGATGGCAAGCCGTGTTTGCCAGGCGCGCAGTTCACGCGCGCGTTCGGAATCGATGAAGGAAAACACCCCCATGACCGCCGCAACGACGACGGCGGCAAGCACGACGATGGTGGCCGCGACACCGACAAGGGCGCGCGGCTCCTTCGCCGGCGACCCGTCGCCCGGCACGGGCAGTTCCGTTCGGTTGCTGATGCTCACGGCTGCGCTCAATATCCCTTAAAAACGGCCGGTTAGGGCCTATCCGCAAGGTAAACGGCGGCGCTTGAGATTTTATTAAAATTTTATGGTCTAGGCTCCCGCCACGATGGAAATGCCGGGACCAAAGACCTTGCGCCGATTGCTTGCATCACCGGTTATGCGCCGGGCGACGCTGGCGCTTGTCCTCATTCTGGCGATGGCCGGCAAGGCAGGCGCCGATTTTACCCAGTCCGGTCCCGACATCTTTAATACCCTGACGATCCGTTCCGAAAACCTCGTGCCGTTTCCGAAGTGGCGCGGAGCGCTCGAGCGGTATTTCAGCGAATCACGCGTGCCGCGGGCACCTTGTTCGTCGGGCATGTTCACGCGCTGCCCGGTGGATGACTGGAAGGCGTTCCTGAATTCAATGGCCGGGCGATCGCCCGCCGAAAAACTGCGCGAGGTGAACTACTTCCATAACCGGACACGCTATATCCTCGATATCGTCAACTGGCAGGTTGACGACTACTGGGCGAGCCCCTTCCAGTTCTTCGACAAGGATGGCGATTGCGAGGATTACGCCATCGCCAAATTCATGTCGCTGCGGGCACTCGGCTTCTCCAACAGCCAGATGCGCATCGTCGTCCTGCGCGACCTGAACCTGCGGGTTGCCCATGCAGTGCTTGTGGTCGAGCTTAATGGCGAGAAATATATCCTCGACAACCAGATCCGTGACGTCGTTCCGGCCAGCCTCATCCGCCACTACCAGCCGATCTACTCGATCAACGAGACCCATTGGTGGCTGCACCGGCGGGCCTAGGCCCCGCTTGGCGTTTTCGCTCATCTATTTCTATGGTTTAATGGCCCATCCCTTCTGACGAACGGGAAGACGCGCAAGAGGCCTCATGTTCTTCCACAATTCCTTCAGCCCGGCGGAACGGGGCGGCCTGATGATCGGCCTGCTGCGGCTAGCGGACGTCTGCGTGGTGATTGCCGCCGGCGTTTTCGCTTTCTGGATGCGCGACAACATTTCCGATCTTCCGGCACGTTATGCGCTCGCCATTTTCCTTGGGGCATTCGGCATCGCCAACGCCGCCCAAGCCATAGGCCTTTACGACATCGGCTCGCTGGTCCGCGTACGCGGACAATTCGGACGCGCGACGGTGGCCTGGGCGGCGGTCATGACGGTATTGATCGTCATCGCATATTTCACCAAGACCTCGGATAGCTTTTCGCGCCTGTGGGCGGTGACCTGGTTCGTTTCCGTGACGGCAGCACTCATCGTCTGTCGCATCATCGCCATCAGCCGAATCGAGCAGTGGCGGGAAGAGGGCAAGCTGCGCCGCCGGGTCGCCGTGGTCGGCACCGGCGACAAAGCAGAAAGAATTCGAGGCCTTTCCGAAACCGTGACCGGGCGAGACATCGTCATCGTCGGCGTTTTTTCGCCGCAAGAGATCGATGCCCTTTTGGAAAAGATTACCCGCGAACAGATCGATGAAATCATCATCGCGATGCCGGACCATGCGATGCCGGGCCATGATGACGAAGCCCTGGCCCGGATTGTCGGCATTCTCGGCACCGTTTCGGTCGAAGTCAGCTATCTCCCCGAATCCCGAGAACTGCCCTTCCCCATTCTCGGGGTGTCTTTCGTCGGCCCACTGCCTCTGTTCGGCGTGCACCGTCGTCCGCTTTCCATCTGGAGCCGGGTCGTAAAACGGCTCGAAGACCTGATACTGGCATCGGTGATATTGATTTTTGCCGCCCCGCTGATGCTTGTCATCGCCCTGATGGTTCGCCTGACGTCTCCGGGACCGGTCTTGTTTCGCCAGCGGCGACTCGGCTTCAACAACAACGCCTTTACCCTGTTAAAATTCCGCACCATGCGCGAAGCGGAGACGCCTGAAGGCGCCCGCGATATCGTGCCCCAGGCCCGCAAGGATGATCCGCGTATCACCCCGCTCGGCCGCATCCTGCGTCGCACCAGCCTTGATGAACTGCCGCAGCTGTTCAATGTCCTGCGCGGCGAGATGTCGCTGGTGGGGCCAAGGCCTCACGCCATCGCCCATAACCGGGAATACGCGCAAATGCTTGACGGCTATCTCGCCCGGCATCGCGTGAAGCCCGGCATGACCGGATGGGCGCAAGTGAACGGGTTGCGGGGCGAGACCGATACACTGGACAAGATGCGCCAGCGCATCGAACATGACCTCTATTACATCGGGCACTGGTCGCTTTGGCTGGACCTGAAAATTCTTGTGATGACAGCCATCTTCGGTTTCGTGAACCGCAACGCTTATTGACCGACGCCTGATGGCCGCAGGAAAAATGAGGGACACCCGCCCATGATCCAGCGCATCGTCTATACGCTTCTCCTGCTGGTGCTGGCGCTGGTCGCCGTGCCTTTCGGCGCCAACCGAATGTGGGCCTGGGGCCTGCTTGCCGTCCTGGTCGGCACCATGCTGCTGCCGATGGCCGCGGCCGCCTTCCTGAGGCCGGGCACCCTGACCGTGGCGTGGAATCACTATCGCTGGCTCGCGACGGGGTATCTTCTCGTCCTGGCATGGATGATCGTGCAGGCGTTACCGGGGCTGCCGGAATTCCTGCATCATCCGGTCTGGCGGCAGGCGTCGGCGGCGCCCGGCCAAGCATTACCGGGCACCATTGCCGTGAACCCCGCGGCCGCGGCGGGCGAAACTGCGAAATTCGCAGCCTATGGCGGGATTTTCTGGCTGGCCCTTCAATTCGGCGGCCACGACGCCCGGGCACGCGTGATGCTCTGGGTCATTCTTCTCGCCGCCGCCGTCAACGCACTTTACGGACTGGCAGTTTATTTTTCCGGGAACGCCACCATCCTGTGGTTCCCCAAATGGGCCTTCCCCGAGTTCCTGAGCAGCACCTTCGTCAACCGCAATCATTTCGCGACTTATGCAGCCCTCGCCCTGCTCATCGGCTTCGGCCTTCTCGTCGAGGAACTGCGGCGCATTTCGGCGGGCATAAGCCTGCGCAGTATCGCCGGAATTCTTCGAGCGACGGAGGCGCTGGATTTCAGGCTCTACCTCCTGCTCGGATTGATCGGCATGATCGCCCTCGCGATGGTCTTTACGGCATCGCGCGGCGCCATGGTCGCTACCGCTGGCGGGGTCATCGGCTTTCTCCTGTGCGCGTCACGGTCATCGAAGGTGTCAGGTTTGCGTATCCTGCGATTTGGCGCCGCGCTGGCACTCGGCGGCGTAGCGGTGCTTGCTCTTACCGGCGACAAGCTCGCCTCCCGGATCGAAGCGATCGCCTTTCATTCATCAAGCCGGCTGAACGTGTTCGAGGCAACGATGCAATTGATCCTTGAGCGGCCGTTCCTGGGCATCGGCGGCGGTGGCTTCGAGGGCATGTTCCATTCGGTGCGGCCTGACCAAATGAACGCGGAATCTGCGATCTATGCACATGCCCACAACACCTATCTCGAGTTTGGCCTCGAACACGGCCTGCCAGCACTCATGATAATGCTGGTGCTGTCTGCCCTGTTGGTATTGGTATTCCTGCGTGGCGCGGCGCGGCGAAAGCGAAACGATCTCATTCCAGCCATCGGCGCCGGCGCAACGGTACTCGTCGCCATGCACGCTTTTGTCGATTTCTCACTGGAGATCCCGGCCGTCGCCGTGACCTATGTTGCCATTGCCGGGGTTTGTTTCGCCCAGTCCTTCCCTCACCGGGTTCGTACCGGCACCCAGGAAGCGCCCTCCGAGGACATCAAGGCGCCTGGTTCCTGATCCGGGTGCGCGCGTAAGTGTAGCGCGCCAGCGCGATCGGGTCCGCAGCGACATAACCGGCAACCGCGTCCTCGATTTGCCGCGCTCTGGCAATCCGGACCAGCGCAGTCGGCGACCAGCGAGCGGCAAGTATGAACTGACGGCCCATGCGGTCTTTCATGGCCGGGCTGAGCCCGCGCCAGTAAAGCCCCACGAGTGCGATGCGGGTCAGGACAAGGGTGGGATGGCTGGAGGCGCGGGCAAGAGAAACATCGAGAACGCGCTCGACATCGGCGACCGGGGCCGCCGTTACCGCCATGGTCTGTAAAAGCCGCACCCAGCCGAATCCGTCGCCGGGGGCCCGTGCCAGGGCCATTTGCTGAAAATCATGGGCTTCGCCGGCGAGCTGACGACGCTGTACGGAGAAAACCGGGGCGCGCGATGCGGCAGCAAGCCGCAATACGGCAAGATCGGCGTATAGAGCGCCGCTCTCGGCCCAGGAAATGGCTGAAAGGCGACTGGTTTCGGCGAGCGACAGAAGCTCAGGAGCAACGGGACGGTCGCGCGCAATATCGCTGAACACGTCGTCATAGGGATTGCTGTAAAGGCCAGACATCAACTGAGGCACGCCCGAGAACAACGCGACGGCCCCAACGAAAAGAATCGCGACGACCATGACGAGGCTGCGGGGCGAACGTTCTTTTGTTACGTGCTGATCAGACATGGGGCCTCGACCAGTAGAAGACCGCACGTGACAGGAACACGTCAGTCGTTCGTGTAATAGTTATGATACTGGTAGTAACCGGCGTCGGTGGAATCGTACTGGCTTTGCTTGCGCAGGTCCACCTGCGTCAGGATAAGACCGGCAACGGAAGCGCCCGCCTCGACCGCCTGACGCAAGGCCAACAATACGTTCTGGCGCGCAGTCTTGACCCAGCGCACGACGAAGGCCGTCCGATCGACATAACGGACAAGAACCAGCGTATCGGAAACGGCCAGAAGGGGCGGCGCATCGAGAATGACAAGATCGAAGACATCGGACAGGCGGCGCAGAAGCTCGCGCATCTTGGGCGCCCCCAGAAGATCGGGCGGATTGGGCACATAGGAACCAGCGGTGATGTAACGAATGCCGTAACGGGGCTCCACCTCGATCACATCGGACAACTGGCAGCGTCCCGCCAGATAATCGCTGAGACCGCGCTCGTTAGCACAGCTGAGGTTCGTATGAACGCTGGGGTGTCGGATATCGCAATCGATAACGACGCATTTCTGGCCCGAACGGCTGGCCATCGCGGCCAGTGCAAGCGCTGTCGAGGTCTTGCCCTCGCCCGGAACGGCGGACGTGACGAGAACCGTCTTCGGCGGATGGTCGACGTTCGCCAGCATCAGGCTGGTACGCAATGTCCGGATCGCTTCGCCGAAAGCGCTGCCCGGCTGATCTGCGGCCACCTCGTGTGCTTTCTTGTGACGCGCCTTGGCACCCGGGACCAGCGGCACGATGCCGAGCGTCGGCAGGCCCGTATATGCCTCGAGCTGGTAGATGCTGCGGAAGCCCTTGTCGAAGAACTCGAGCAGAACCGCGAGACCGACGCCGAGCACCAGCGAAATCAGCGTCGCCGAGACGATGATGAAATTCTTGCGCGGGTAATACGGCGATGCCGGCTCGACCGCCCGTGAAATGATGCGGGCATCGGCTTCCTGCAGCGACTGGTCCTGAACGCCGGTTTCCTTGAGGCGCGCAAGGATGGTCTCGTAAAGCTGCTTGTTGGCCTTGACCTCGGATTCGATCGCCCGCAGGGAAACCTCTGCCTCGTGCTGCTCGTCGAGCTTCACCTGAATCCGACTGATTTCGTCGTTGAGGTTCTTTTCCCTGACGACGGCGATTTCGGTTTCGCTCTTGAGGTTGGTGACGATCTTCTTCACCTCGCTCTCGATCTTGCCGCGCAGGTCCTTGATTTCGTTTTCCGCGAGAACCATGCGCGGATGCCCTTCGCGCAGCTGGGTCTTCAACTCGGAAATCTTGCGCATGATCAGGGATTCCTGTTCACGCAACTTCTGGATCAGCGGCGAATCCAGCACCGCCGCAATGGATTCTGCATTGGCGCCCTGTGAAAGCAGCCTCTGAACCTGTGAAAAACGAGCCTCCGCTTCCGCGCGCTTGCCGCGGGCGGCGACAAGCTGGCTGTCCAGTTCGGCGCGCTGGCGCGCATACACACTCGCGCCGCCGACTTCAACGATGCCCGACTTGCGGCGGAATTCCTCCAGCCGGCGCTCGGACGCGATGACCCGGTTGCGCAGTTCCTGGGCACGCTGGTTGAGCCACTCGGAGGCGCGCGAGGTCGCACGCCCCTTCGATTCGAGCTGCTCGAGAACGTAAATGTCGGCAATCGTGTTGGATGCCAGCATCGCCATGGCGGGGTCGGGCGAACTGAAGCGCGCCGTAATCACCCGGGAACGCTGCGCCGGGAGGACCTTCAGCCCATACAGGAAGAGATCCGTCGCCTCCTCGACCGCTTCGTCGCGAAGCTGCTCGGGCGTCTTCTGGGCCTTGGCCAGGGCCTCGGTGCGCTTCGCAAGCTTTTCAGCGCTATGGCGGCCGCCGGTGGCGAGATCCTGCGCCCAGGTCACCGCGGCCGAAGCCGCGGTCTTGAATGGTGACGTTATTACGGAGATGAGGCTCTTGTTTTTCGGCCGGAGCGAAGGATTGAACAGCGGGCTTTCGATCAGGTTGAGTTTGACCACGACCTTGCGCGCAATCTCGCGCGAGCCGAGCACGGCTGCTTCCGTTTCGTTCGTGTAATAGTCGGGGCGCAGGCTGGATACCACCGACTCGACATTGAGGACACGCTGGCGGCTGGGTTCGACCACCAGGTTTGTTTCCGCACTGTAAAGAGGCGTCAGGCTGTTGGAATAGACGGTGGCCCAGGCCGCGCCAGCCAAGACGATGCCGAGGATGAGATATTTGCGACGCTTGAGGATATTGAGGACGTGCGGAATGGAAAGGCCGGACTGGGCCTCCTCTTCGCGGCTCACATATTCGTCGCCGAGGCGCGATCCTCGATCTGAAGATGGATGAAGTGGCGTTACGCTGCTCATTTCCCGGTTACCGCAGGGGTCTCAACCAACAGGTCCGGTTGGCGAACTGGCCGGACCAATTTGATGTGTCGTCTTACAAACCAATTCCTACGCTCTGAAATTACGGAGCTTTTATTAAAATTTTAGGGAATTTGACAGGGTTTTCCCCAGCCCCTTCTGAAATGAAGGCCGCCGACAACTTTTTAGCGACCCAGACCATTCAGGCATATGCCTTAGGTTATAGTCAAGGGCAATATTGCTTATAAAATGCTTAATAGAACATTAAGGATCGGCGTTAAAACAGTCGCCGCTCTACCTCAATTGTGTCGCCGGGCAGAACCGCGGTGTGGGGCTGGGCCGACAGGGTCACCCGTCCCTGGCCGGTTTCGCGTGTAATGCGCACCGAAGACGTCCTTGCCCTGCGGGTATAGCCGCCGCCCAGCGCCACCGCCTGGGTCACGTCGATGCCTGCGACATAGGGGTAGGAACCGGGCTTGTTGACCTCGCCCAGAATGAAGAACGGCCGGTAATTCAAAACCTCGATCGAGACACGGGGATTGACGATGTACTTGTCATTGAGGGTCTGACGCAGGGACTCCTGCAGCCCCGGCACGGTCAAGGCCCCCGCCTTGAACTGCCCGACCAGCGGCAGGGACAGGTTGCCCGAACCGTCGATGACGAACTCGCCCGAGACGTCCTGATGACCGAAGACCACGACCTTGAGCTTGTCGCCGGGGCCGAGGCGATATTCGTCGGTGATCCCGGCCTCGCCGGCCGCTTCCTGAACGGACTCAACGGAGGCGACGGGAGCAGGCTGACGGCGCGCGCAGGCCGAAAGCGCCACCGTCAGCGCCAGGAGGACCGCAATGAATATTCCAAACTTCGTGTTCTTCATCATCCAGATGCCGCGGTGAAAGGCAAAAACCCGTTCATTCTAGCCACAAGTAGCGACTTCGAGCCACCCGTTACAGACGCTCGACGATGGCGATACTGAAGCGCATGTCCTTGAAGCCGGAATTTGCCGAAGAAGAGGTTTTCTCTTCGTATTCAGCAGCGCCGCGCAAGGACCAGTTCTGTCCGATCAGCCAGCGCCAGCGGAAAGCCATCCGGGACGTGTCGTCGCTGCGGTTGGTCCCGCCAACCTCTTCGGTTGTCAGGCCACCATCGAGCGAAAGGATGAGATTGTACCGCGCTTCCCAGTCGAGCTTGAGCCCGTAGACGGACGCTAGCACGCCCGACGAGTTTGCCTGCGACGTTTCGCGCACTTCGCGCGCAACCGATCCGGAGAGGGTCAGGACACCGGTCGGATTCCACAGGAAGCGCCCGCGGAAGGCGGGCCCCTTCTGGGACTTGTAGTTCTTGTCGTTCGGATTCTGAAAAAGATAGCCTGCGCCGAATTCGACGAAGGTCACCCCGGAAACGTCCCAGACGACGCCGACGAGACCTTCGTAACCGTGCGACCCGAGTTTCTTGCCGTTGTCATCATAGGAAAGAACATAATCCCGCAGGTTGGCGGCACCCTCGATGAAAATCTGGCTACCTTCGTCGATGTCATGACCGAACCGCTGTCGCAGGGTATAGGTCCAGACGTCACGGTCATCATGATTGGTGGTGCCATTGTCGAAATAGTCCGCGTAGGACGTGGTCAGGGTCGTGCGCGAAAAAATTTCCCCGACATCGCGGTTGTATCCCGCGTTGAAATTGAAGTTCTGCGAAATCGTTGGCTTTGCCGAACTTTGGTCATCAATCGATCCGCGTGCTTCGTGGATGCGGTTCCATGACAGGCCGAGGCTTGCCGCCTCGCCCTCGTCGATATCGAGCTTGCCGTCAACGCCGGCATTGAAGTCGTTATAGTCTTCGGATGACAGATCGAGATAACGGCCGAAGCTGCCGCCGAGCGAAAAATTCAGCGCGTGGTTGGCCCAGTCCGATCCCATCCGCAGGCCCGGGTTGAACCGCATCAGGGTATCCGAAGATTCGTTCGTGCTTTTCCGGTAGACGTTGGAATCCTGCACTGCCTCAAGCTCCATCGTCGTGTTGACGATGAAACTGCCAAGCGTTTCGCCGCTGCGCGGAACCGGCGCGGCACGGCGACCGACCTGAAGACGGCCGAGCATCGTCAAGCCGTCGTTCAGATAAATTCCAAGCGGATCGTATTCAGGACGCCCACGGCCATCGACCGATTCGGCCTGGGCATTTTGCGCCTGAACGGCCGAGGGCGCCAGAAGGGACAGAGAGACAATGCCCCACGCCACGCCCAGGAGAACAAAGCGCGAAGCTGCCTCGATACGCGAGCCTACTGACGTCAAGACTTTTTCACCCCCGTGGGCTTACCCCTACTCCCGCAACAAAGCGGTCCCGCTCAGCTGGGGCTTGCCTGCTCTAAGGTCTGCACTGGCCGCGACAGCGCATCGGTCTCCGGGCCGGCACTTGGGGTGGTCTGTTCCAGTATGTCGGCGACCAACGATACAAACTGCGACTCATACCGGGCCCGCGTCTCTGGAACAGCGTAGAGAGCATCACGATTTTCAGGATTAATTACCAGCACAGCAGGTTGATTTTCAGGTTCAATAACCACACCGGAAAGGTAGGTCTTGAGCCCGCCATAGGATCCTAAATCAAACCCCAAATTGAGCATACCATCCCTCACCTTAAAGTTGACCGTCACGGCGCCACCCTGCTCTTTGGTCACGTTCGAGAACCCGCCAAGCCCGGCGTTCGACAGTACCGACGGTGGGAGCCAAGTATCAGGAGGCGCCTGCGACACGTCGAATGATTGGCCGTTACCGATAATTTTCTGGCCAAAAGGTGCAGTATTCGTAGTAGCATCGCCAAGCGATTGGGTGATCAGCGTCACGCGATACTCGCCATTGGGCATCGACAAAGAAATATTCTCAATCCCGGCAATCCCGTCTCCTAGAAGGCCGCTATCATTGCCGGGACGACGGATGCCCTGCACGTTTTGGCCCGAAAGCATGGGGTCGCTAGGGAGAACTTTTCTGAAGCCTGCGCGCCCCCTGGCGTCGGGCGGTGCGAGGTCGAGCGCGATCACGCCTGCGGGCGGGCGGAAGTTCCGATCGACCTTGAGCTGGGTGATCTTGGCCGACGACAGGGTCTCGGACACCGCCTGGGTAACGCGCTCGGCGGCGGCGATGATCAGCGCCGGGTCGCGAACGATGCCGGATTCCTTCAACTGCTGCACGATATCGAGAGCACGCCGGGCGACATCGTCGGGCGATGACGCCACCGCGGCAAGGTATTGCTTGAGCGCGAGCAGCGACTCGGGTGTACCGGTCAGAAGACCGGCAAGCACCAGCGCCGGCATTTTCGTCAGTTCCGCCGGGGCCTTCGCCGCCGGGGCCTTCGCCGCCGGGGCCTTGGCCGCCGCGGCCTTTGCCGCCGGGGCAGCCGGGACCGCGCCCTGCGCCAAAGCTGCCGCGCCCGGAAGCGTCAGGGCTGCGAGCAGGCCAAGCGTGGCTGCTGTCAGCCGCACGCCATGAAATCGGGGTTTTTGGTGAACCTTAGGCATCATCTGCACTCCTGACGCGAGGGCCCAAGGGGCCAGCCGCGAGGCCGCCTGTATCGAAAATGATATAGCTATCGCTTTAAGTTAATACCACCAAAAAACCGGAAAATTTTTTGGGTAATAGGCTCCACAGGCTGAGTGTAGGCGGCAAATCTGCAAGAAATCGTTGACGAACGGGCCCGACCGGGCCGATACCGGCCATCCCGGAGGACCGCAAACCGGCATGACCGCCACCACTTCGCCCGCCCCCCTCGTCATCGAGGTCGAAAACCTGACCAAGCGATACGGCGCGATCACCGCCGTCGACGGCATCAGTTTTGCCGTCCGGCGCGGCGAGACAGCGGCGCTGCTCGGTACCAACGGCGCCGGCAAGACGACAACCATCGCCATGCTGCTGGGCCTGCTGCTACCCGATACAGGCAGCATCAGGATCCTCGGCGCCGATATGCTGAGCGAGCGCTACCGCGCCCTGCCGCGCATGAATTTCTCCTCGCCCTATGTCGATCTGCCGCGCCGCCTGACCGTCGCCCAGAACCTGGAAATATTTGCCCGCCTCTATGGCGTCGCCGACATCAAGGCCCGCGTGCGCGAGATCGCGGCGGAACTCGACATGACGGCACTGCTCGACAGGCCTTCCGGACAACTGTCGGCTGGGCAGCGCTCGCGCGTGGCGCTAGGCAAGGCGCTGATCAACCGCCCCGATGTTCTGCTGCTGGATGAGCCGACCGCGTCCCTCGATCCCGACACGGCAGACCGTATCCGCAGCTACCTGACGGCCTATCAGGCCAATCATGGCACGACCATCCTGCTCGCCTCCCACAACATGGCCGAGGTCGAACGCATGTGCGCGAGCGTCTTCATCATGCGCGCCGGACGCATCCGTGATCAGGGAAGCCCGCGTGAACTGGTGGCGCGCTACGGGCGGGCCAATCTCGAAGAAGTTTTCCTTCACATCGTCCGCGAAGCGGCGGCGCAATAACATGCACGAACCATCGACATCGCTTTTCGCCCCCCTCGCCGCCGGCGCCAACCGCGCCTGGGCCATGGCGCTGCGCTATATCTACATCCTGCGCACAAGCTGGCCGCGCATCGTCGAGCTGGCCTACTGGCCGCTAATGCAGATGATCCTGTGGGGTTTCATCTCGAAATTCATGGCGACGAATTCCACCTGGGTCGCGCAGGCAGCCGGCGTGCTGATCGCGGCGGTGCTGCTGTGGGACGTTCTGTTCCGGGGCCAGCTCGGGTTTTCGGTTTCGTTCCTCGAGGAGATGTGGTCGCGAAATCTGCCGAACCTGTTCGTCACGCCGCTGCGGCCGCACGAATTCATCGTGTCGCTGACCCTCATGAGCCTGGTACGCACCCTGATCGGCGCCCTGCCCGCGGCTCTGCTGGCGATCGTCTTCTATCACTATTCCATCTTCGATCTCGGCCTGCTGCTGCTCGCCTTCTTCGTCAACCTGATGGTGCTGGGCTGGTCGATGGGACTGATTATCAGCGGCCTCATCCTGCGCCACGGGCTTGGCGCGGAAAGTCTGGCGTGGATGGCGATGTTCGTGCTGGCGCCGCTGTCGGGCGTCTTTTACCCGGTCACCGTCCTGCCCGACTGGCTTCAGGTGGTGGCCCATGCGCTGCCGTCCACCTATGTTTTCGAGGGCATGCGCGCGGCGCTGTTCACGGGGGCGACGCGGGTGGATCTTCTGCTGACCGCGGCCGGGCTCAATATTCTCTACTTTGCGGGCTCCGCCCTGTTCTTTCTTCACACCTTCCGCATCGCGCGGCGAGACGGGCTCTTGATGCGTATCGGCGAATAGCGCCTACCCACTTGTTGAGGGGCCGCGCCCGTCATACCCTCCGTCCATGAGCAGCTCTGACAAAGATACCGGCAATAACGACGGCGGGCTCGGCCCGGCGCAGATTCTGGCGGGCTGGGGCGAAGCGCTCGGTACCGTCGCAACCGAATTCCTGCGCCCGGTGCGCCGACTGCTGGGCCGCGCCGGCGCCGACGACGTCACCGAAGACGGCGCGCTGGCCCGCGCTGCGCGCGGCTTCCCGTTAGCGGGCGCACTGGTCGGAATCGCGGCAGCCTGCGTTTTCATCGTCGCCCGCGGCTTCGGCGTACCGATGTTCGTCGCCGCCGCCTTGGCCCTGGCCACCACCGCCTTCGCGAGCGGCGCATTGTTCGAAGCGGGCCTCGCCCGTTTCGCCGAAGCGGCGATTGCGGGCGGCGACAAGGACCGCGCGCTGGATGTCATGCGCAACCATACGCCGGGTTATTACGGCATCGTCATCATCGTCGCCGTTGCGGCGATGAAGCTCGGCGCGCTTGCCGCACTCGCTGGAACGGCACGCGCCGCGCTGGCGCTGGTAGCAGCGGGCGCAGTATCGTGGGCGGCAATGGCCGTACTGCTGCATGTGCTGCCGGCGGCAAGCACACAGGGTCTTGCAGCGCGAGCGGGCCAACCCGTTTTCGAACAAGCCGCGGTTGCCGCAGCACTTGGCGCGGCGGTCGCGCTGCTGGTTCTGGGCCCATGGACCGGCATCGTCGCACTGGCGCTGGCGGCGGCGGGTGCTTTCAAGATGTTCTGGTTTTCCCGCCGCATGACGGGCGGCGTCACCGGCGCCACACTCGGCGCCGCGCAACAGGCGGCCGAAGCAGGCGTGCTGATCGCCGTCGCCGCCGTCGGCTGACACCATGGCCCAGACGACGCGCTGGTGGTGGGTGCGCCACGGCCCCGTGCACAATCCCGAGCGCAGGCTTTACGGACAATCCGACCTCGATGCCCATTTCCCCGACGAGCAGGCGGTGACGGCGCTGGCGGCGCGCCTGCCCCGGGACGCGCTGTGGCTGACGTCACACCTCCGGCGCACGCACCAGACCGCCGATGCCCTGATCAAGACGCTGGAGAAAAAACCGGCCGCTGGCCCCGACGCTCACGCCGCGCTGGCCGAACAGCATTTTGGCGACTGGCAAGGCCTCAGCTTTTCCGAACTGCGCGAGCTTGGCGATGACTTCGAACGTATCTGGAACGCACCCGGTGCCACGCGGCCCCCCGCTGGCGAGAACTTCGCCGATGTCATCGCCCGCGTCGCCCCGGTGATCGAAGACATGACCGCCCGCCACGCCGGGCGCGACATCGTCGCCATCGCCCACGGCGGCACCATCCGCGCGGCGATGGCGCTGGCGCTCGGCCTCGATGCAGATACCGCGCTCGGCTTTCGCATCGATACCCTGTCGCTCACGCGGATCGATTTCGTGCCGCAAGGCACGGAACGCACACCCGGCAGCCTGCGCCGCTGGCGAATCGAAGCCGTCAATCTGCCGCCCCTGCCCCCGGATGCCTGTGAATAAATCTGTGGAAAAAATTCACCGCGGCGGCCCCTGCGCGGGTTTGGAATCGGCCCCCGCCGCATGGTACCTTGCCGCCAGCCCTGACCCCCACCGCGAGCGGAAAGCGTCCCGATGACCGATACCATCAGCCACCAGAACGAGGGCCGCACGACCGATCGCGGCGGCTCGGGCGTGCTGATCGCTTCCGATATCGAAGCACTGGCTGCGACGGGCGCCATCGCGCCGACGCGCCCGCTGGAAGCGGGCCAGGTCCAGCCCGCCAGCATCGATCTCAGGCTGGGCCCCTTCGCCTACCGCGTGCGCTCATCTTTCTTGCCGATGGAAGGCCGCAGCGTGCGCGACAAGCTCGACCAGCACGTCATGCACGCCATCGATCTGAGCAAGGGCGCCGTTCTGGAACGCCACTGCTTTTACGTGGTGCCGCTGATCGAAAGCCTGGCCCTGCCGCGCAGCCTGTCGGGCACGACGAATCCGAAAAGCTCCACCGGGCGGCTCGACGTTTTCACCCGCGTGATCGCCGACGGCGCGGGTGCCTTTGACACGGTGCCTGCGGGCTATCGCGGCCCGCTCTATGCCGAGATCAGCCCCAAGACGTTTTCGATCTTCGTCCATGAAGGCTCACGGCTGACGCAGTTGCGCCTCAGGCGCGGCGCGGTGGCCCTGTCGGAAAAGGCCACCCGCGAAACCCATGCGGCGACAGCGCTGGTGCACAGCGATGCGGCCGTGGCGACGATCAAGGACAACACCATCGCCGTCAGCGTCGATCTTGAAGGAAAAGATTCGAAGGGACTGATCGGCTACCGCGCGCGCCGCCATACCGGCGTGATCGACCTCGACCTCATCGGCCATTACGACGCGGGCGCCTTCTGGGAACCGATTCATGCCGAAGCCGACGGCGGGCTGATCCTCGATCCCGGCGAATTCTACATTCTTGCGTCCAAGGAACGCGTGTCGGTGCCGCCTGACCTCTGCGCCGAGATGGTCGCCTATGACGTGCTGAACGGCGAGTTCCGCGTCCACTACGCGGGCTTCTTCGATCCCGGCTTCGGCTGGCCCGACGGCACCCGCGCGGTGCTGGAGGTGCGCTCCCACGAAGTGCCGTTCCTGCTGGAAGACGGGCAGATCGTCGGACGCCTTGCCTATGAACGGCTGACCGGTGCGCCGGCACGCATTTACGGACAGGGGATCGGCTCGTCCTATGCCCATCAGGGCCTGACGCTGTCCAAGCACTTCCGCCGTTAGAGGCGCACCAGGGCGAGCGTCAGCGCCGCCACCAGCATGATATTGAACAGCGACCCTACAGCGCAGAGATAAAACACGCTGCGGATATCGCCCTGGCCGACGCGCGCGCGCCCGTTGCCGATCCACGCATCACCGCCGCCGCCGCCCTTGGTTCCGAAAGGCCCGCCGAGCGCGAGACCAAGAGCCCCCGCAATCGCGGCCTTGACGCGCCCATCGTTGACAAGACTATCGCGGTGCGCATCAAGCGCCATGAAGTGCAGGGCGCTGCCGACCTTGGCGCGCGGCGCCAATGCCGCCGCGAAACTGAGGAAATAAGCCGCCACATATGACGGCAACAGGCCAAGCGCATGGTCAAGAGACAGCGCCGCGGCACCAAAGGCGCGGCCTTCTCGATCGCGCAAAAGAACGGCACGGGCGATCTGGGCCACGGCACGGCTCGCCAGAAGACCGGGCAAGCCGAGCAGGAGATACCAGAACACCGGCACCAGGACACGGCGGCAGAAACCGATGGCGCCCATCTCGATGACCACACGGACAAGACCAAACCTGTCGAGGCGCGATGAATCGCGACCCGTCAGTTCCGCCACAAGCGCGCGCCCTTGATCGATATCGTTCGACGCGGCGAAGGCGAGACCCCGACGCAGGTCGAAAAAAACGCGGCGCCCAGAAACACAGACCAGCAGGACCAACGCGTCGATGGCCCAACCATAGGGAACGGCCTTCGATGCCTCGAACAGGGCGATCCCCGTCCCCGCACCCAGGGCAACCAGAAGAAGCGTCACGATCGCGCCGCGTATCAGAAGATTCCGCCTCGTGCGGCCCTCGCGATTGAGGCGTCGTTCCAGCGCCCGGGCGACCGACGTAAAGATCGCCGTGCCGTCGGGAACAAACCGGGCCATGCCGGGAACGAGCCCCAGGAACAGATCCACCACCAGCACGGCCAGCAACAGCACGAGCGCATCGCCGTGCGTACCCGGGGCCAGCGGCATGAACGTCAGCATCGTGCGGGAAAACCTTTATCGTGAGAGGGCGGCAGTGGCGTTCAGGATTCTTCGTCGTGACGCCCGCAATTGCAAGGCGCAGAAATATTACATAAACGAGTAAATATTTACTGACCGTGGCGCATGAAAAGGCGTTTTGCCGCCGGCGCGCGCGGTGCAATATGCCGGTATGAATTCCTCGCCGCACAATCCGCAACCGCAGGGGGCTGTCGCGCTCGCCGATCTCGCGCCGGGCTGGGTCTGGCTGGTCGGCGCCGGGCCGGGTGATCCCGGCCTGCTGACGCTTCTGGCAGCGCGCGCGCTGGCCCAGGCCGACGCCGTGGTCTATGACGCGCTGGTGGATCCGCGCATCCTGTCGCTGGCGCGCACCGACGCGCGCATGATCTTCGCGGGAAAACGCGGCGGACGGCCATCACCGGCGCAAGCCGACATTTCGGCCCAGCTTGTGGCACTGGCGCGCGAAGGCCTGCGGGTGGCGCGCCTCAAGGGCGGCGATCCCTGCCTGTTCGGCCGCGGCGGCGAGGAAGCGCTGGCGCTGGCGCGCGCGGGTATCCCGTTTCGCATCGTGCCCGGCGTGACGGCGGGCATCGGGGGCCTCGCCTATGCGGGCATCCCCGCGACCCATCGCGGCGCCAATGCCGCAATCACCCTGATCACCGGCCATACGGCCGCGGGCGACGTGCCGGGCAACCTCGATTGGACGGCGCTGGCCAAGGGTTCGCCAGCCATCGTGTTCTACATGGGGCTCAGCCACATAGGACGCATCGCCGACGAAATGATGGCGGCGGGGCGCAACAGCGAAGAGCCGGTCGCCATCATTTCACGTGCCACCGCGCCCGATCAGTCGGTGCTGGTAACGACGCTGGGGCGGGCGGCCAGAGACGTCGCCGCTGCGCGCCCGCCGACCCCGGCGCTGATCGTCGTCGGCGAAGTCGTGCGCCTGCGCGATGAACTGGCGTGGTTTGAACAAATCGCGGCGGCGGCAGACGCTTCATGACGCACAAGCCAAAAAAACGCGGCAGGAAGAAGCGCGAGGAGTCGCTCCCTTTCTGGAAAACCAAGACGCTTGCTGAAATGACGCAAGGCGAATGGGAATCGCTTTGCGACGGCTGCGGCAAGTGCTGTCTGCTCAAGCTCGAGGACTGGGATACCGGCAAGGTCGATTACACCGACATCGCGTGCCGCGGGCTCGATACCAATTCCTGCCGTTGCAACTTTTACGCGAATCGCAAGAAAAAGGTCCCCGACTGCATCGTGCTGCGCCCGGCCATGGTCAAGCGCTTCGGATGGCTGCCGCGGACCTGCGCCTACCGGCTGGTCGCCGAGGGCAAGGACCTGGAATGGTGGCATCCCCTGGTCTCGGGGGACCCCGAAACCGTTCATGAAGCGGGGGTTTCCGTGAAGGGCCGCGCGGTGTCCGAATCAGACGTTGACGAAGATCGAATCCAAGATCATATCGTGAAGTGGCCGAAGTGATCTTCGGTGCCCCGCGAACCTGGTTTTCCGGATTAACCAATTCCATGCCGACCCGTGCCGTCCCCCTCCAGGATCGACCCGCCAGCAAGCGCCGCGGCGGCAAGAAGGCGGCACGCAAGGGCAGCCACGGGATCGCCCGCAGCGCGCCCGGCAACCAGCGCCTGATCAACCATCTCGGCCGCGATATTCCCGTCCGCGTCCAGCGCAACCGCCAGGCCCGCCACATGTCCCTGCGCATCGATGCGCGCGAGGCCTGCGCGGTGCTGACCCTGCCCTACTGGGTTTTGATCGCCGAGGGCATGGCCTTCGCACGCTCCAAGGCCGACTGGGTCGTGCGCCAGCTCGACGAGTTGGCGCCCCATACGCCCTTCGCCGACGGACGCACCGTGCCCTATCACGGACGTGACGTGCTGATCTCCCATTTCCCGCTAGCCGGTCCCGATCCGATCCTGTCAGGCGACGTGCTGCACGTGCCGGGAAGTCCCGCCGCGGTATCCCAGGCAGTACGCGATTGGCTGGTGGAAGAAGCGCGCCGTGCGCTCGCCGTGCGCGTCGCGGTCAAGGCAGCGATGATTCGTCGCGACCCGCCGCCCTTCCGCCTGACCGACCCCCGGGCACGCTGGGGAAGCTGCTCTTCGGACGGCAGGCTGTGCTTTTCATGGCGCCTGATCATGGCGCCGATCGAAGTGCTCGATTACGTCGTCGCCCACGAAGTGGCGCACCTGCAGGCGCTTGATCACAGCCCCCGCTTCCATGCCATCGTCGAACGCCTGACGCCCCACGCCGATTTTGCCCGCGACTGGCTCGACACCGAGGGCGCGCGCCTCCTGCGTTATGGCTGAGCCCGGTCCCGCCGGTTCCGGCGGTGAAATTTCATCCGCGTCCCGTTCCTCCCGCTTCGCTCCCGACTCACTGGCGCTGACCCTGCTGCTGACGGTGCTGGTCGCCTTCGGCGCACTCAGCAACAACACCTATCTGCCGTCCTTCCCCGCCATGTCGCGCGAGCTGGGTGTGCCGGCGTCGGGGATCCTGCTGACGCTCTCGGCCTTCTTCGTCGGCTTCGCCTTCGGCCAACTTCTGTATGGTTCCGTGTCCGACCGCTTCGGCCGCAGGCCGGTGCTGCTGGGCGGGCTCGCCGCCTATACGCTCGCCTCCGCCGTCTGTGCTGCTGCTCCCGACATCGCTACCCTGATCGGCGCCCGCTTCGTGCAGGGCGTGGCCGTTGCCTCAACCCAGGTGCTGTCGCGCGCCATCGTGCGCGACCTGTTTCCCCCCGACAAGGCGGCGCGCCTGATGTCGGTCATGGCCGCCGTCTTCACCATCGTCCCCGGCTTCGCGCCCCTGGTCGGCGGCTTCATGGAGACGGCCTTCGGCTGGCGATCGGTCTTCATGCTGCTGACCGGAATCGGCGCGCTGGTGGCGCTGACCGTATGGAAAGGGTTCGGCGAATCCCTGCGCGCGCCCGATCCTTTCGCCCTGGATCCAGCACGGATGCTCCACAACTATCGCGCGATAATCAGAAGTCCCGTTTTCCTCGGCTATACCTTTGCTTTCGGTTTCACCTTCGCCGGCATGTTCGCCTTTCACTCGGCCTCGTCCTTCGTGTTCATCGACCTGCTCGGCTACCGGCCGGAAACCTACGGCATGTTCTTCACCATGGTGGTGACGGGATATTTCCTGGGCTCGCTCGCGTCCGCGCGCCTCACCCTGCGCTTCGGCTACAGGCGCATGGTGACGACGGGCGGCATGGTCGCGACACTGGGCGGTGCGCTGATGATGGCGCTGGTGCTGGCGGGCTTTCGCGGCTGGTGGGTGATCGTCGGGCCGCAGTTCCTGTTTCTCGTCGGCACCGGGCTGATCATGCCCAATTCGCTGGCCGGCGCACTGGCCCCTTTTCCCGACAAGGCCGGGGCGGCATCGGCGTTGTTCGGATTCCTGCAGCAACTGACCGGCGCATCGATGGTCGCGATCATTGGCTTCGCCGCCGACGGCACAGAACTTCCGATGGCGGCGGGCATCCTGGCCGGCGCCATGCTCGCCTGGATGGCGGGGCGGTTCGCGATTGGCGCCGAGCGCAGGGCGGCAACGGCGGCCTGAAATCAGGAACCGCTAGTCGCGGCGCGCACGCAGGGGGTCTTCCCCGCGCTCGCTGTTGTCGGGGGTGACGGTGACGGAGCGCCCGAAAGAGAACCCGCCCAGAAGGTTCGACCAGAAACCTCCGCCCTTGCCGGCGACCAGCGCACGGCCCCCGCGACCCTCATGGGCGGCGACCATGACCTGGCGCCAAAGCTGCGCGGGCAGGCCACCGCCGGTGACCGATTTGGTCGGCCGGCCATCATCGTTGCCCATCCAGACACCCGCCACGTAATCGGCCGTGTAGCCGACGAACCAGGCATCGCGGTAATCCTGGGTGGTGCCGGTCTTGCCCGCGGCGGGTACGCCGAAGGCAGCCGCCCGTGCCGTGCCACGCGCGACGGCAGCCTGCAACATGGCGTTCATGTCATCGACTTGGCGGGCTGGAACGATGTTGCCCGGACCCTGGCCCTGGCGGCGATAGAGCACACGCCCCCGGCCATCGGTGATGGATATGACGGCGTGGGCGAAAACGCCGTCGCCGCCGTTGGCCAGTACCGCATAAGCCGACACCAGTTCCGAGAGCGTCACTTCCGAAGCCCCCAGCGCGAGGCCGGCCTCGCGCCTGAGCCGCGACGCGATGCCCAGCTTGCGTGCCCAGGCGATGACGCGATCGACACCGGCTTTTTCCAAAACACGCACGGCGACCGTGTTAAGCGACAGCGCCAGCGCATCGGTCAGGCTGACGGTGCCGTGAAACTTGCCGTCGTAATTGGCGGGACGGAAATTACCGATGCGCACGGGCGCGTCCGTCATCTTGGTCTCAGGGGCGAGCCCCGCATCGAGCCCGGCGAGGTAGACCACCGGCTTGAACGCCGAACCCGGCTGGCGCAGCGCCTGGGTCGCGCGGTTGAACTGGCTTTGCGCGTAGTCGGCGCCGCCGATCATGGCGCGCACGGCGCCGTCGGGCGACATCACGACAAGGGCAAGCTGGCCAACGCCACGCTGGCGGCCGGCGCCGTCGATCATGGCTTCGGCAGCCGCTTCCGCGCGCCGCTGAAGCCTGGCATCGAGGGTCGTCTGCACCACGAGATCGCCGGTCGCGCCGCCGACGTAGCCACGCACTGCTTCCAGCGCCCAATCGGCGAAGTAGCGCGCGATGCGCGCCTGCTGGCGGCCGAGGCGGGCGGGGTTGAGCTTCACCACATTGGCCTGGGCCTTGGTGATGAAGCCGGCAGCCGCCATGCGGTCGAGGACGACGGAGGCCCGCGCCGCGGCGCGGTCGCGGTTGCGCGCGGGCGAATAGCGCGACGGCGCCTTGAGAAGGCCCGCCAGCATCGCCGCCTCGTTCAGAGAGAGCTTGGCTGCGGGCTTGCCGAAATAACTGCGTGCCGCCGCCTCGATGCCGAAATTGCCGGAACCGAAATAAACACGATTGAGATAAAGCGCGAGGATCTCGTCCTTGGTGAAGCGTCGCTCAAGCCACAGCGCAAGAATGACTTCCTGCACCTTGCGCTTGATTGTGCGTTCGGGCCCGAAGAACAGGTTCTTGGCAAGCTGCTGGGAAATGGTGGAGCCGCCCTGGCGGATGCTGAGCGACATGACATTGACCGCCATGGCGCGGGCAAGGCCGATCAGGTCGATGCCGAAATGGGAATAAAAGCGTGCGTCCTCGGTCGCGATCACGGCGCGCGGCACGTGAGGGGGCAGTTCGCGGATGGTGACGGGCCGCGCCGTCGCCTCGCCGAAGCGCGCGAACGGCGTGCCGTCGGCGGCAAGCAGGGTTACGGCCGGGCGGCGCTCCAGCGCGGGGATTCGGTCCATTTCCGGCAGGTCGTAAGCATACCAGCCGACCAGCGCCAGCACGGCAAGGGCTCCCCAGATGGCGGCAACCGCCGACCACTTGAAGATCGCGCGCAGCCACGAGCCGCGCCCCTTGACGGCGCGAGCCTTGGCGGGCTTGTCTGCGTGCCCGGGTTTCTCGGTTTTTTTCTTAGCCATGACGGGGGCTTAGCCGTGAATTGCGGCGACAACGGGGCGCATCATCACGCCCGCGCCATGCGGCAGGTCAGATCGAAGGCGGCACGCATGCCGTCGGCCCTGGCGATGCCCTTGCCGACGATGTCGAAGGCGGTGCCGCTGGCGGGCGTGGCAATGGCGACGGGAAGCCCACCCGACACGGTGACGCCCTTCGAGAATCCCATCAGCTTCATCGCGATCTGGCCCTGGTCGTGATACATGGTGACGACCGCGTCATAGGCGCCTTCGGCGGCCTTGACGAAAATGGTATCGGCCGGGAACGGCCCTTCGACCGAAAGCTGCTCGCCCTGCGCCTTCCTGACGGCGGGCGCGATGATGTCTATCTCTTCGCGACCGAACAGGCCGCCGTCGCCGCCGTGGGGATTGAGCGCGGCAACGGCAATGCGCGGGCGCGCGATGCCGGCACGCTTCAGCGTCGTATTGGCAAGCCGTGTCATCTCAAGAATGCGGTCTTCGGTGACGTGAGCCGCGGCATCCTTGAGCGGGATGTGCGAGGACACGCGCACCGTCCACAAATCGCCCAGCACGTTGTGTTCGCAGTAAGGGCCGGTGAAGCCCAATTCATGGGCGAACAGCTGGTGTTCGTCGGCAAAGGGCGATCCGCCGAGCGCCAGCGCCTTCTTGTTCATCGGCGCAAAGCAGAAACCGTCGATGAGGCCGTCCTTGGCGAGGCGCAAGGCCGTCTTGATGGCGACGAAGACCGAACGCCCGCCCGCCGCCGTCGCCTGGCCCGGGGTCACCTCTTCGGGGGCGATCGAAGGCTCGTTGAGAAATTCGATGGCGCCCGCGAAACGCAAATCCACCGCACGCGCAACCCTGCGATGGGGGATATCGACGCGGGCGACCTTGCAGCCCTGATCGAACACGCGGGCGTCGCCGATGACGACGACGAAGGCCTGATCGCTCACGCCGGGCTGAGCCAGCAGCTTGGCGGCAAGCTCGGGCCCGATGCCGTTGGGATCCCCAAGCAGCAGGCCGATGCGGGGCTTTGCACTCATGTCGCGCCCTTCGTCAGACGTCGAGGTTGGCAACCTCGAGCGCGTGGGTCTGGATGAATTCGCGCCGGGGTTCCACGACGTCGCCCATCAGGGTGGCGAAGATGTCTTCCTGCGCCTCGGCATGGCTGACCCTGACCTGCAGCAGCGTGCGCGCTTCGGGGTCCAGCGTCGTTTCCCAGAGCTGTTCCGGGTTCATTTCGCCAAGACCCTTGTAGCGCTGGATTGCCATGCCCTTGCGCCCGAGGTCCATGATCGATTCGACGAGACCCGTCGGACCCGCGATCTGGATCTCGACCTCCTTGCGCGTCAGCACCGAATGACGTTCGTAGACTTTCTGCAACTTGGCCGCCATCTGGTCGAGCTTGCCGGTTTCGACCATCGACAAAAGCTTCGTGTCGATGCGCCGGCGTTCCGGCACGCCGCGCAGAGTGCGTTCGAACACCATGACGTTGTCCTCGACCCGGCCCTGCCAGCCCTGGTCGATCTTGTCCACCAGCGCATCGAGCCGCTTGGCGAGGTAGCTCGCGACCGCAGCGGCGTTCTTGGCCTCGGCAAAGATTTCCTGATTGAGAATGCCGAGAATGGCGGCCTGCTCGACCAGCGGCAGCGAGCCCGAACGGCGCGTGAGCGGCGCCAGCAGGTTGCGCGCATGCCGCGCATCATCGAGCACGGCGTGCAGGTCGGCGCCGGCAAGCTGGGTGCCGTCATAAAGGGTCAGCACCGCGTCTTCGAGCCCGGCATCGATCAGGTAGTCTTCGAGTGCCCGGTCGTCTTTCAAATAAACCTCGGAATTGCCGCGCTTGGAACGGTAAAGCGGCGGCTGGGCAATATAGAGATGGCCGTTGTCGATCATCGCCCGCATGTGGCGGTAGAAGAAGGTCAGAAGCAGCGTGCGGATATGGGCACCGTCGACGTCGGCGTCCGTCATGATGACGATCTTGTGGTAGCGCAGCTTGCCGATGTCGAAATCACCGGCACCGATGCCGGCGCCGAGCGCCGTGATCAGGGTGCCGATTTCCGCCGATGACAGCATCTTGTCGAACCTTGCGCGCTCGACATTCAGGATCTTGCCGCGCAGCGGCAGGATCGCCTGGTTGGCACGGTTGCGCCCCTGCTTGGCGGAGCCGCCGGCCGAATCGCCTTCGACGATGAAGATTTCCGACAGCGCCGGATCGCGTTCCTGGCAATCGGCAAGCTTGCCCGGGAGGGACGAGATATCAAGCACGCCCTTGCGGCGCGTCAGCTCGCGGGCCTTGCGTGCCGCTTCGCGGGCGGCAGCGGCTTCGATGGCCTTGCCGATGATGCGCTTGCCGTCGGCGGGATGTTCCTCGAACCACTGGCCGAGACGGTCGGCGACGATGCTTTCAACGACCGGCCGCACTTCGGACGACACCAGTTTTTCTTTCGTCTGCGACGAGAACTTGGGGTCCGGCACCTTGACTGACAGCACGCAGGTGAGGCCTTCGCGGGCATCATCTCCGGTCAGCTGGATCTTGTCCTTGCGCGAACCGCCCGCCTCCGCCGAGAAGGCATTGATCGTGCGCGTCAGTGCGGCACGGAAGCCGGCGAGATGGGTGCCGCCGTCGCGCTGGGGAATGTTATTGGTAAAGCACAGCATGTTCTCGTGATAGGCGTCGGTCCACTGCATCGCCACTTCAACCGTGATGCCGTCCTGTTCCGCGCGCAGGTAGATGGGCGGTGTATGCAGTGCCGTCTTGGACCGGTCGATGTATTCGACGAAGGCAACGAGGCCGCCTTCGTAATGCATTTCCTGGGCGACGGGCTCGACTTCGCGCGCATCGGTCAGGATGATGCGGATGCCGGAGTTCAGAAACGCCAGTTCCCGCAAGCGGTTACGAAGGGTGTCGTGATCGAAGTGCGTCTGCGTGAAAATCGTACCCGCCGGATGGAAGGTCACCTCCGTGCCGGTACGGTAGCTACCGTCCTCAAGCTTAGGCGCGTCGCCCACCACGGCGAGCGGTGCTTCCGGGTCGCCGTCGTGGAAGCGCATGAAATGTTCCTTGCCGTCGCGCCAGATGTGCAGGTCGAGGGTAGCAGAAAGCGCGTTCACCACCGACACGCCGACGCCATGCAGACCGCCCGACACCTTGTAAGTGTTCTGGTCGAACTTACCGCCCGCGTGCAGCTGGGTCATGATGACTTCCGCCGCCGAGACGCCTTCCTCGGCATGAATCTGCACGGGGATGCCGCGGCCGTTGTCGTTGACCGTGACAGAGCCATCGACGTTGAGGACCACGTTGATGGCGTCGCAGTAACCGGCCATCGCTTCGTCGATGGCGTTGTCCACCACTTCGTAGACCATGTGATGGAGGCCCGTGCCGTCGTCGGTGTCGCCGATGTACATGCCCGGGCGCTTGCGCACGGCCTCGAGGCCGCGCAGCACCTTGATGGCGCCGGCGCCGTATTCTTCCGCGGCTTCGGACTTGGACTTCTTGGCCGGGGTCGGGGCGGGGACTTCGCTCATGATCTCTGCTTTCAGCTACGGTTCATTTGCGGGTTCAATCCGTGGCGCGCACGCGTCCGGCGGTCACGGTCAGGAAATTTGCGTCGCGCCCGAGCGGCGCGAACAGCGCCGGATCGGTGCCGGTCATCCAGGCCTGGGCACCAAGGGCGGCGATCTCTGAATAGAGTGCCGCACGATGCACGGCGTCGAGATGGGCCGCCACTTCATCGAGCAGCAGGATCGGCGCGAAGCCGCGCCGCGCCGCCTGAAGGCGCGCGGCGGCGAAGATGATGGAAACAAGCAGCGTCTTCTGTTCGCCGGTCGACAGTTCCGCCGCGGGCAGCGCCCGGGCACAGTGTTCGACGACCATGTCGGAACGATGCGGCCCCGCCGAGGCGCCGCCGATTTCCCCGTCGCGCCCGCGGGCGGCGGCAAGCGCCGCGGCAAGGCGATCTTCGGCATCAAGCGCCGGGCCTTCGCCGAGCCAGCCCTCGGCGTCGCCTTCGGCGCGGATGCGGGCGGCGGGAAACGGGCCGATGCCATCGGCCGCAGCACGGGTGAGGTCGGCCGCCGCCTGGCGGCGCGCAGCAGCAATGGCGATGCCGGTTTCGGCCATGGAGCGCTCAAGCGCCGAAAGCCAGGCCGGATCGGCCGCACCTTCGCCCGCCGACTGACCCTTGAGCAGGCGCGCGCGTTCGCGCAGCGCCTTTTCGTAATCGTTGAGAAGGCTCGCGTGTTCAGGCTGCAGCGCCGCCACTAGCTTGTCGAGGTAGCGCCTTCGCGCGTTGGGCCGGTCGAGGAACAGGCGATCCTGCGCAGGCGTCAACCACAGCACCGCGATACGTTCGGCAAGAGCGGCCGGGCCAGAGGCGGGCTTGCCGTCGAGGCGCACGATGCGCCGCGCCGTGGCCGAGGCGCCATCGCGCCCGGTGCCCACGGCGAAGGCGCCATGGGCGTCCTGCACCGTCGCCGCGACCGCCCAGGGCCGGTCTTCGGCACGGCCCTTGAGATCGACATCGATCAGGCGCGCGCCGCGCAGGCCGCGCCCCGGTCCGAGATAGGATACCGCTTCCATGAGGTTGGTCTTGCCCGCGCCGTTGAGGCCTGTCAGCACCACCGGCCGGGGGTCGAGGTCGAGGCGTAATTCAGGGTAGTTGCGATAGGCGGTAAGCCTGAGCCCAAGCACCGCCAGCGTCGCCCGACCGGGCCGGGACTCGGGTCCCGGATTGGCACCCGGATTGGTATGGGCCAGGGATACCGCGTTCAGTACCGCCTCCACGCGCCCGCCAAGGCGATCACACCCGCATCGGCATCAGGACGTAGAGCGCGTTCGCATCGTCCGAATCGCCGACGATGGCGGCTGAGGCTGCGTCGCCCAGGCGGAACTGCGCCCTTTCGCCCTGAACCTGCCCGGCAATGTCGAGCAGGTAGCGGGAATTGAAGCCGACTTCGATGGCATCGCCCGTGTAATCGACCTCGAGTGCTTCCTCGGCGCTGCCCTGATCAAGCGACGTCGCGGACAGGGTCAGTATCCCCTTGGCAAGGGCCAGCTTCACTGCCCGGGACTTTTCCGTGGAAATGGTTGAAACGCGGTCGACCGCGGCAGCGAAGTCCTTGCAGGGGACGTTCATGACGCGCTCGTTGCCCTTGGGGATGACACGATCGTAATCGGGGAAGGTGCCGTCGATCAGTTTCGAGGTCAGGGTCACGTCATCGAAGGAAATGCGGATCTTGGCGTCCGACAGGGCGACCTCGATGTCCGAATCCGATTCGTCGATCAGCTTGCGCCATTCGGCGACCATCTTGCGCGGCACAATGACGCCCGGCATGTCGGCCGCGCCCTTGGGCAGCGGCACGTCGAAACGGGCGAGGCGATGGCCGTCGGTAGCGACCGCGCGCAGCACGGGCGTGCCGTCGCGCTTGGCGGCATGCAGGTAAATGCCGTTCAGGTAATAGCGCGTTTCCTCGGTCGAGATGGCGAAGCGGGTGTGGTCGACCAGCGCCTTCACGGCATCGGCGGGAACGGTGAAGGCGGTCGGCAGGTCGTCTTCGCCGAGCGCCGGGAAATCGGCGGGGGGCAGGCAGGCGAGCTGCGAGGCATAGCGGCCCGAGCGCACCGCCATCTGGCTGTCGCCGTCGGTGGTCTCGACCTCGACCTGGGCGCCTTCGGGCAGCTTGCGCACGATGTCGTAGAACGTGTGCGCCGGCGCCGTGATCGCGGCGTTGCCGCCTGTTTCCGCCGCCACGCTTTCGGCGATGGCCAGTTCCATGTCGGTAGCGGTCAGCCGGAGCTTGCCCTTCGACGTGTTCATCAGGACGTTGTTGAGAATGGGAATGGTGTTCCGCCGTTCAACGATACTCTGGACATGACCGAGGGAGCGGAGCAGAGCGGAACGTTCGATCGTGAATTTCATGGCTGGGTTTTCGCGCCTTATTGACCCGCGCGTGGTGCCGCGCGTTGGCCTCCGTTCAAGCTGCGGGGTGGCGAAAATCGCCTTCCGGAAGGGTCCGGCAACGGCGCCCACACCCGCCCGGCGGGCTCCGGCGGCTTCCCTTCGAACGGGGCAGCCCGGCCGGGTCCTGAACCGGGAGGCGAGTATAGCAGGAGGCCTTGAAATCCAAAAGAAAAAGGGCCCCCGAGGGGCCCTCGAACCGGCCCCGCAAAGGGCCGGTTTCCAAGCCTTTTTGAGGCTCAGGTTTCGAGCATCCGGCGCAGCAGTTCGACATCCTCGGAGAATGAGGTGTCGGTGGCCCTGAGTTCCTCGATCTTGCGCACGGCGTGCATCACCGTGGTGTGGTCGCGGCCGCCGAACTTGCGCCCGATTTCGGGCAGCGAACGGGACGTCAGCTGCTTGGCGAGGTACATCGCCACCTGGCGCGGGCGGGCCACGGCGCGCGCACGGCGGGCCGAATGCATGTCGGCGACGCGGACGTTGAAATGCTCGGCCACGCGCTTCTGGATTTCTTCGATCGTCACCCGGCGGTCGTGGGCCCGCAGCAGGTCGTGGAGAACGTCCTGGGTCGCCTCGAGGGAGATATCCCGGCCAACCAGCGTGGCATGGGCAACGACGCGGTTGAGCGCCCCTTCCAGCTCGCGGACGTTGGAAGTGATCTTGTGGGCGAGGAATTCCAGCACTTTCGATGGAACCTGGGAGCCCAGCTTCTCGGCCTTGGACTGAAGGATCGACAGGCGCAGCTCGTAATCGGTCTGGTGGATGTCGGCGACCAGCCCCCAGCCGAGGCGCGAGCGCAGGCGCTCCTCCATCCCCTCGAGATCGGAGGGCGACTTGTCGGCCGAAATGATGACCTGTCGGTTCTGGTCCACCAGTGCATTGAAGGTATGGAAGAATTCTTCCTGGGTCGTTTCCCGGCCCGAGATGAACTGGACGTCGTCGATCATCAGCACATCGACGGAGCGAAACTGCTCCTTGAACGCCATGGTGTCCTGGAAACGGAGCGCCCGGATGAACTGGTACATGAACTTTTCCGCCGAAAGGTAGATCACCCGGCGGTTGGGATCGGCCTTGCGGATATGCCAGGCAATGGCATGCATCAGGTGGGTCTTGCCGAGCCCGACGCCGCCGTAGAGGAACAGCGGATTGAAGGGAACGGTCTGGGCCTCGGCCACGCGGCGGGCGGCGGCATAGGCGAACTCGTTGGACTTGCCGACGATGAAATTGTCGAAGACGAAGCGCGGATCGAGCGGCGCGGATATGTCTTCATGACTGCGCGGCGCGGCCGGCCGCGGGCGGGCGCGGGCGGCAGCGGACAGGGTGCCGACGGCCTCGACATTCGCGGCCTTGGCGGCATCGGGCGCGCGGATGGCGCTGCGCACGACGATTTCGACGGCGGGCGCGGCGGCGGCGCCATCGGTCAGCATCTGGGAAATACGGTCCAGATAATGGCGCTGGACCCAGTCGCGCATGAAGCGCGTGGGCACCGAAATGACGGCACGGGTGGCGGAAACGGAATCAAGCTCGATCGGCGCCAGCCACGACTTATAAGCGGCGTCGCCAAATTCGGCCCGCAAACGTTCCTTGATCGACTGCCAATCTGTGCGCATCGCGCCCTGCCCCCTTAAACGCAATTCTTGTTACTTACGAACGGTCAGTCCTGAACCCAGGGCAAACCGGAAACCTTCCAGCCCTCGCGGCTGCCGCGATGGCGCTTGTCGTCATGGGCGCCCTCGAAACCGCCCTTTATATTGTAGGCACGTGCGAAACCCTGCCCGGTCGCGGCAATCGCCGCTGAACGCGAGCGCGCCCCCGACCGGCACAGGAACAGGACCGGCGCCCCTTCAGCCGCCCCGGCGGCCTTGATCTGCTTGGTGAATTCCGGGTTCAGTTGCATCGTCGGAAAGACCTGCCAAGGCACCAGAACCACCTTCTTGCCGAGGCTGCCGAGATCCGGCACGCCGACGAAGGCCCATTCCGGCTGGGTGCGGCAATCGACCAGCACCGCCCCGGGGCTTTCCTCGAGAATCTTCCAGGCCTGATCGGGTGTGATGTCGCCCGCGTAACCTTCGCCCGGTGCCACGGCACGCTCGGTCGAGGTCTTGGCGTCGTCACTCGACATCAATTTTCCCCCTGTTGCGGCATCCGGTGCTGGATTGATCGAAGCTGCACCGGTTGAAAGCCGTCATGGACTGCACCCGAAAAAGAAACAAAGAACGCGAACACCAAAAAACCGATTGCAACGCTCGAAGCGTTTTCCCGCAGAAGGCACCCGCCCACAAAAAGAACAAGTGGGGCGAAACACGCCGCGACTACTAACTTGATTGCTGCGAAATTTTCCAGCGCGTGGAAATGAACAGGACCGGACTCTAGCTACTGAAAATTTGAATCGCAACGGGCCAAGAGACGGGTCCCAGAAAAAAAATTTTTGACTCGTTGGATTGATTGTGTTCCCGCGACAAAAACAAAAACGCGCCCGAATTGGGCGCGCTTTTAATACAATTTCTAATCATTTGGCGCGGCGCGGAGGCCGCACAAGGACTTAGGCCATCGCCTTGATGCGCGCATTGAGGCGCGACAGCTTACGCGATGCCGTCTGCTTCTTCAGGACGCCCTTGGTAACGCCACGGTGAATTTCGGGCTGCGCGGCGCGCAACGCGTCGCTTGCGGCCTTCTTGTCGCCGGTGGAGATCGCGGTCTCGACTTTCTTGACGAAAGTGCGGATGCGGCTGGTGCGCGCGCGATTGACGTCCGTATTCCGGGCGGTCTGCCTGATGCGCTTCTTGGCGGAGCGGATATTCGCCATCTGATACTGCCTTTGGATGTTCGCTTCACGGGGTACGCGTGCATCGCGCGGCCGAAACTGCCGACCGGCGCGGGAGGACGGGGTTATAGTCCGCGACCGGGCGTCCGTCAAGGCCGCCCGGCCACGGCTGGAACGCGCTCTGAACCTTCTGGAATCCGGGGGTTTGCGAGGGGCGGCCGCAGCCCTACTCGGGCCTGAGATCGAAGGCCAGAGAAAGAAGCCCGTCTTTGGCCTCGACGCTCAGGGTCAGCGTCTCGCCGTCGCGGCGGAAACGGGTCGGGCTTTCGGCCCGCCAGCCGAGCGCCGGCAGGCTCGCCCCATAGAAAGCAAGCAACGCCCCAAGATCAACGCCGGGCCGTCCACGGCCATGAATGCGCGCGGTGACGATGCGCCCCGACGCGGTGTCGAAGGCGACCGCCGCGGCAGTATCCTCGCTGAACCCGGGCATCACCGGCACGTCGTCAAGCAGGGTCAGGAATTCCGCCGCACGGACGGGAGCCGCCGCGGAAAACGCGGCAAGCAGCGCCAGGACCGGCACTGCCAGAATGATGCGGCGCAGCAGGATCATCATGGCGGCAGGCTAACACATAGTCGCGGCATTGATCACGCCCACGCTCAGCGCTGGCGCGCCGGGCAGAAGAAAGTGGAGCGCCCCGACTGATTGATGCGCTGAATGCCGCCGCAGGCCTGCGGGCTGTCGCAGGAGGGGCAGGCCTCGCCCTCGCGACCGTAGACGGCGAAGGAGTGCTGGAAATAGCCGAGCTCGCCGTCGGGGCGGCGATGATCGCGCAAGGTCGAGCCACCCGCCCTGATCGCTTCAGCAAGGACGGCCCGGATCGCTCCGTGCAGGCGCCGGGCACGTTCGCCCTGCACGGTGCCGGCGCGCCGGCGCGGGCTGATGCCCGAACGGTAGAGCGCTTCGCACACATATATGTTGCCAAGCCCGGCGACCACCCGCTGGTCCAGAAGCGCCGCCTTGATCGGGCTGGCGCGGCCCCTGAGGGCGCGGGCAAGAACGTCGGCAGTAAAAGCGTCATCGAGGGGTTCGGGCCCGAGACCCGCGAGCAGGGGGTGGCGGGCCTCCTCGCCCGGGGCGATCAGGGTCATCAGGCCGAAACGGCGGGCGTCGTTGAACACGACCCGCCCGCCGGCATCGGTCTCCATCACCACATGATCGTGGGGCGACGGGGGACGCGGGGCATTGGCGAGGCCCGGGCCCTCCGCCGCCATGCGCCCGGACATGCCGAGGTGGATCAGCAGGCTGTCGCCGCCATCGTCGAACCGCACGAGGATGTATTTTGCGCGCCGCACAAGTTCCGCCACGCGGCGGCCCTTGAGGCGGGCGGCAAAATCCGGCGGGAAGGGGATGCGCAGGTCGGGCCGGTTGACGGCGATACGCGCCAGCCTGCGGCCCGCAAGGACGGGCACAAGACCAAGACGCACGGTTTCCACTTCGGGCAATTCGGGCATGGCGCGGAACGTAGCGGAAATCCGGACCTTGGGCTATTGTCCGGCCCATGAAAAAATCCCCCGCCACGGCCCACGGCGCCGATCCCGATACGGTGCCGTTCGGCGCCATCGACGTCCCGGCCGAGGAAAAGGCCGGGCGCGTTCGCGCCGTCTTCGACAGCGTCGCGGAAAACTACGACCTGATGAACGACCTGATGTCGGGCGGCCTGCACCGGCTGTGGAAGACAGCTGCCGTCGACTGGCTGGCACCGCGCCCGGGGGCGCGGGTCATCGACGTCGCGGGCGGCACCGCCGACATCGCCATGCGCATCGTGGCTGCGGCCGGCGGGGCCGAGGCGATCGCCAGAGCGGGCGGTGCGGTCACGGTGATGGACATCAACCACGCCATGATGAGCGTCGGCCAGGGCCGGGTGGCGAAGGTCGGGCTCGCAGGCGCCATCGGCTTCACCTGCGCCGATGCCGAAAACCTGCCGCTGCCCGACGGCGCCGTCGATACCTATGTCATCGCCTTCGGGCTTCGCAACGTCACCCGCACGGCGCGCGCGCTGGGTGAGGCCAGGCGCGTACTGGCGCCGGGCGGGCGCTTTCTCTGCCTCGAATTCTCCCACCCGCGCCTGCCCCTGATCGGCCCCGTTTATGACGCCTATTCCGATCACATCATGCCGTGGCTCGGCGAAAAGGTGGCAGGCGACGGTGCGGCCTATCGCTATCTCGCCGAAAGCATCCGCCGCTTCCCCGACCAGGACCGGCTGGCGTCGATGATGGCGGAAGCCGGTTTCGAGCAGATCCGCGTGCGCGATCTCGCGGGCGGCATCGCCGCCATGCATTCGGGCTGGGTGCTGTGATGTTCAACGGCCTTGGACATCTTTTCCGCCTCATCGGCCTCGCCCGCCTGCTTGCGCGCTGCGACGCGCTGGTGCTGGCTGAGCGTTTCGGGGCCAGCCCCGGTGTGCTGGCGGCAGCCCGGCTTCTCGCCCGCCTGCCGGGGGGCCCCCATCCCAAGCCCGGCACCCGGCCCGGCGAGCGCATCGCCCAGGCGCTGACCGCAGCCGGACCGACCTTCATCAAGCTCGGCCAGTCGCTCGCCACCCGCGCCGATCTGCTGGGCGAGGAAATCGCCGACGACCTCGCCTTTCTGCAAGATCGCCTGGCGCCCTTCCCCGGCGCGGCCGCCCGTGCCGCCATCGAGGCGGAACTGGGCAAGCCCGTATCGGAGCTGTTCGCGAGCTTCGACGACACGCCTGTCGCCGCTGCCTCCATCGCCCAGGTGCATCTGGCGGTGACGACCGAGGGCGAAGAAGTCGCGGTCAAGGTCCTGCGCCCGGGCATCGAAGAGGCCTTCGCCCGCGATCTCGATATGCTGGCCTGGGCGGCAGCCGCCATCGAACGCACGCGCCCGGGAACGCGGCGCCTCAAGCCGCGCGAGGTGGTGGCGACACTGGCGCGCGTCGTCGAAGTGGAAATGGACCTGCGCCTCGAAGCCGCGGCGGCGTGCGAACTTGCCGGCAATTTCAAGGGTGATACCAGCTTCCGCGTGCCCCACGTCGACTGGACGCGCACGGCACGCCGCGTCATGACCCTTGAGCGCATCAGCGGCATCCCGATGGACCAGCGCGGCCGGCTGGTCGCCGCGGGCCACGATCCGGACGAGGTCCTCAAGAAGGCGGCAACCGCCTTCTTCAACCAGGTGTTCCGCGACGGCTTCTTTCACGCCGATCTTCACCCCGGCAACATGTTCGTCGGTCCCGACGGCAACCTCGTCGTCGTCGATTTCGGGATCATGGGGCGGCTTGATGCGCCGACGCGGCGCTATCTCGCCGAAATGCTGCTCGGATTCCTGCAGGCCGATTACCGGCGCGTTGCCGACGTTCATTTCGAAGCGGGCTATGTCCCGGCCGACCAGCCGCGCGATCTGTTCATGCAGGCCTGCCGCGCCATCGCCGAGCCGATCCTTGGCCGTCCGATGAACGAGATCTCGGTCGCCCGCCTGCTCGCCCAGCTGTTCCGGGTCACCGAACAGTTCCAGATGGAAACCCAGCCCCAGCTTCTTCTGCTGCAAAAGACCATGATGGTGGCCGAAGGGGTCGGGCGCAGGCTCAATCCCAACGTCAACATGTGGGAACTGGCCCGCCCGCTGATCGAAAGCTGGGTGCGCGACAACCTCGGCCCCGAAGCACGGATCGCCCGCGGAGCGCAGGATTTCGTTTCGGGACTGGAACGTTTGCCCGGATTCCTGACCAACGTGGACAAGGCCGTGCGGGCGCTGGCCGAGCAGGGCTACCGGCTGCATCCCGACACCGTCCGCCGCCTCCTGGGCGAGGACGGGAAGGGCGGAAACGGCGGCCGGGGCGCCGTTCTCTGGGTCATCGCGGGGCTCTTGGCCCTGATCCTGGCCACGCTGCTCACGGGCCGCCCCTGAGCATCGGTGCGCCGGCTTCCCGGGCCCCCGATTCCGATGTTGCGCGCTTCTTAGGGAATTACTATCTAATAACAAGCAAAATGCGTAAATTCATCGACCGTCCGGGGATGCCCCCGGGCCTGTGCAACTTGGGACTTATCGGGAAAAAACCATGATCACGAACCGGCGCATCCTGCTGGTGGTGTCGGGCGGCATTGCTGCCTACAAGGCGCTCGAGCTCACGCGCGAGCTGAAACGCCGCGGCGCCGCCGTGCGCGCCATCCTCACCGACGCCGGTGCGAAGTTCGTAACACCGCTGTCCCTTGCGGCGCTGACCGGCGAAAAAGTTTATGGCGATCTGTTCTCGCTCACCGATGAAAGCGAAATGGGCCATATCCGCCTTTCGCGCGAGGCCGATCTCGTCCTCGTCGCGCCGGCGACCGCCGACATTCTCGCCAAGATGGCGCACGGCCTTGCAACCGATCTCGCCACCACAGCGCTGCTCGCCACCGACAAACCGGTGATGGTGGCGCCGTCGATGAACGTGCGCATGTGGGAACACGCCGCGACGCGCGCCAACATGGAAACCCTGCGCACCCGCGGCATCGTCGTCGTCGGCCCCGTGGCGGGCGAACTTGCCTGCGGCGAAGAAGGCGAAGGCCGGCTCGCCGAGGTCGCAGACATCGTCAAGGCCGTCGAAGATTTTTTTGAAGCCGCCGCGCCGCTCCGGGGCCGTCGCGCGGTAGTGACGTCCGGCCCCACTTTCGAGCCCGTCGATCCCGTGCGCTTCATCGGCAACCGCTCGTCGGGCAAGCAGGGGCACGCCATCGCCGCCGCCCTTGCGCGGCTCGGCGCGCGAACGGTGCTGGTCTCCGGCCCCGTCGCCCTGCCCGATCCCGCCGGCGTCGAAGTCGTCCATACCGAGACCGCCGAACAGATGCTGCGCGCCGTCAACGAGTGCCTACCCGTCGATGTCGCGGTGATGGCGGCCGCCGTCAGCGACTGGCGCGTGCGCGATGTGGCCGAGGCCAAGATCAAGAAGACGAAGGGTGCTGCGCCGCCGCGTCTGGAACTTTCCGAAAACCCCGACATTCTCGCGACCGTCGCCGGTGCCGGTAACAAACGCCCGCGACTGGTCGTGGGCTTTGCTGCTGAAACCGAAAACGTCCTTGCCAACGCGCGCGCCAAGCGCGTGGCCAAGGGCTGCGACTGGATCGTCGCCAACGATGTGTCCCCCGCCGAGGGCGTCTTCGGCGGCGACAACAATACGGTGCACCTGATTACCGGCGCCAATGACGCCGACGTCGCCTCGTGGCCGCGCATGGGCAAGGATGCCGTCGCGGCACGGCTGGCCGACGCCATCGCCCGCCACTTCGGCGCCATCCAATGACACCTGTGACGGTCCCCATCATGCGGCTCGATCACGCCCGCGACCTGGCGCTGCCCGATTACGCCTCGGCCGGGGCGGCAGGGATCGATCTGCCCGCGGCTGTCGCCGACGATGTCGTCATCGCGCCGGGCAAGCGGGCGCTGATCCCGACCGGTTTCGCCATCGCCCTGCCCGACGGGTTTGAGGCCCAGGTGCGCCCGCGTTCGGGCCTTGCCGTCCGTCACGGCATCTCGATCGTGAACGCGCCCGGCACCGTCGATGCCGATTACCGGGGCGAGGTCATGGTCTGCCTGATCAATCACGGCGAAGAATCCTTCACGGTGACGCGCGGCGCGCGCATCGCCCAAATGGTCGTCGCGCCGGTCACCCGCGTGCGGCTGAACGAGGCGCAAAGCCTCGATGCCACGGAACGCGGCGCCGGGGGCTTCGGCTCCACCGGCACCGGCGCCTAGGGAGAACCTCATGTTTCGCATGTCCAAGAAACTTCTCTACGCGATCGAGGCGGTGCTCGACATCGCCTACAACGCGGGCTCGCTCCCGGTGCAGAGCAAGGACATCACCGAGCGCCAGGGCATTCCGCGCCGCTACTTGGAGCAGGTTCTCCAGCAGCTGGTGCGCGCGGGCGTGCTGACCGGCGTGCGCGGCCCGAGGGGCGGCTACCTGCTCGCGCGCGAACGCCGCCGCATCACGGTGGGCGAGATCACCCGCGTCGTCGCCATGGCGGAAACCGAGGACGCAACTGAACCGCCGTCGGACCTCGGCCGCAAGGTGGTGTGGCCGATGTGGACGGGCTTCGAGGCCGAAATGATGGAGCGCCTCGACGCCGTCACCATCGAGGATCTGTGTTTGCGCGCCAATGCCGCGGGCATCCGCAGCGATGCGGCGGAGCGCCTCGATTTCATCATTTGAGTTTGGTTTTCAACCGAAGACGACCACGGCAACGCGGCATCAGGGAGACTGCAGACAATGACCGACAAGAAAGACACCCAGGGCAGGGGCAAGACCTTCGGCTCGATCCTCGAGACCATCGGCAATACCCCGACCGTCTATCTGCCGCGCCTGTCGCGGGAAAGCGGCTGCAAGGCCGAGCTGTACGGCAAGCTCGAATTCTTCAACCCGATGTCGTCGGTAAAGGATCGTATCGGCCTTGCCATGATCGAGGCGGCGGAAGCCGACGGGCGCCTGAAGATCGGCACCACCGTGATCGAGCCAACCTCGGGCAATACCGGCATCGCGCTGGCCTTCGTCTGCGCGGCCAAGGGCTACCGCCTGATCCTGTGCATGCCTGAGAGCATGTCGATGGAACGGCGCAAGATGCTGCTGATCCTGGGCGCGGAACTGGAACTGACACCGGCCGCCGAAGGCATGAAGGGTGCGCTTCGCCGGGCGGGCGAACTGAACGCCCAGATAAAGGATTCGATCATCCTCCAGCAGTTCGAGAACCCCGCCAATCCCGATATCCACCGCCGCACCACGGCCGAGGAAATCTGGAACGACACCAACGGTGAGGTGGATGCCGTCATTTCCGGCGTCGGCACCGGCGGCACGCTGACCGGCGTCGGTTCGGTGCTGAAGGCGCGCAAGGCTTCGCTCAAGATGATCGCGGTCGAGCCCGAAGACAGCCCCGTGCTGTCGGGTGGCGTTCCCGGTCCGCACAAGATCCAGGGTATCGGCGCGGGCTTCGTTCCGGCCAACCTCGACGTCAACCTGATCGACGAGGTCGTGCGCATCGGCAATGAGACCGCCTTCGCCACCGCGCGCAAGGCGGCACGCATGGAAGGCGTGCCGGTCGGCATTTCGTCGGGTGCGGCGCTCGCCGCGGGGATCGAGATCGGCGCGCGCGCCGAATTCGCGGGCAAGAAGATCGTCATCATCCTGCCGTCCTTCGCCGAGCGCTACCTGTCGACGGCGCTGTTCGACAACATATAGGCCAGCACCCGCAGATGACCTTCGAATTCACCGACCAGCAGCTTGAGCGCTACGCGCGCCACATCATCCTGCCGGAACTTGGCGGCAAGGGTCAGGAAAAGCTGCTGAAATCCTCGGTGCTGGTGATCGGCGCGGGCGGACTGGGCTCGCCGTTGCTGATGTATCTGGGCGCCGCCGGTGTCGGGCGCATCGGCATCGTCGATGACGACGCCGTGGACCTGTCGAACCTGCAGCGCCAGGTCATCCACGCGACGGAACGCATCGGCACGCCCAAGGTCGAAAGCGCCGCCAAGGCGATCAAGGCGATCAATCCCGATATCAAGGTCGAGGCCCATGCCCTGCGGCTCGGCGCGGGCAACGTCATGGACCTGATCGCGGGATACGACATCGTCGCCGACGGGTCGGACAATTTCGCCACCCGGTTCCTGCTCAACGATGCCTGCTACCTTGCCCGCAAGCCACTGGTATCGGCGGCGCTTCTGCGTTTCGAGGGTCAGGTCGCCACCTTCCGCGCTTTCGAAGACGGCAAGCCCTGCTACCGCTGCATCTTTCCGGCTCCGCCCCCCGAAGGACTGATCCCGACCTGCGCCGAAGGCGGCGTGCTGGGCGCGGTCGCGGGCGTCGTCGGCTGCCTGCAGGCGACGGAAGTCATCAAGGAACTGCTTGGTCTTGGCGAAAGCCTGGCCGGCTCGCTCGTCGTCATGGACATGCTGGGCGCGACGTTCCGCCGCATCAAGGCACGCCCCGACCCGGCCTGCGCGCTCTGCGGCGAGAACCCCACCATCACGGACCTGTTCCGGCATGGCGCGTAAGCGCAGCGTCATCGTCGCAGTGCTGCTCGCAGCGGGTCTCGCTTGCGCGGGCTTCCCGGCCACGGCGCAAAACGAAAACGAGGGCGACAAGCCCGCCGGGCCGAAAACGGCCGTGAAGCGCACCGGCCTGCCGCTGCCGCGCTTCGCCAGCCTGCGCGCGGGCGAGGTTTACATGCGTGCCGGGCCCGGCACGCGCTACCCCGTGGAATGGATCTACCGCCGCCGCGGCCTGCCGGTGCAGATCGTCGCCGAGTTCGACGCCTGGCGGAAAGTGCGTGACTGGAACGGCACCATCGGCTGGGTGCATCGCGCCATGCTGGCGGGCAGGCGCACCGCGATCACCGTCGCCGACGATACGGTGCTGCGGCGTGCCCCGGAAAGCGCTGCCCCGGCACTCGCACGCGCCGAACCGGGCGTGGTTGCAAGGCTGCTCGCCTGCGAGGGCGGCTGGTGCCGCGTCGAGATGCGCGGCATCAAGGGCTGGACCCCGCGCGCGACGATCTGGGGCACCCTGCCCAACGAAAAAGTCGATTAATGAAAAAGCCCCGGAACGAGTCCGGGGCTTTTTTTACGAAACCCGAAACGGATCAGGCCAGATCTTCGGCCAAGGCTGCGCGCGTCGCTTCGTTGACGACCGCCATGTGGCCGTAGTTTTCATGGCCTATGCCCAGCACGATGCGCGTGCCCGCCGTCTTGAAAGCAGCAGCCTGGGTGTCAGTCAGCGGAAAACGCAGGAAGTGAATCGCCGAAGTCTTGCCATCGGCCTTGGTGCGCTCGACATCGACCTCGGCCTCGGCCTTGATGTCCTCGCCGCCGATGGAAAGGGTCACCGTCGTTTCGATGAAGGTAAGGCGGCGCAGTTCACGGTCACGTACCGCGGGGTCTTCGTATTCGATCATCATCGTCGCCACCAGCTCGCGGCCCTGGGGGATGAGCGGGTTGTAGGCCGCAAGCTCGTCAGCAACCTGTTCCTCGCCGCCCTTTTCGATGAACAGCATCTCGTGGATCTGATGCAGCATCGTGGCGTGGCTTTCAAAATAAAAGGTCACGTGCGGACCGACGGAAACCCGGCGGTTGCGCTTGGCCGCAGCCATGGCACGGCGGCGCTCGGCGCGCACCTTGGCGTAAGCGCCCATGTCCATGATGTCGTCACGGGTGATCTTGCGGGCCGCGGGCATCTGATGACCTCCATCCATAACGTCTGTTCCTACTTTTTGTCGGTGCCCGCGGCGCCGATCCCGTAGGCGCGGGCGAAAATCTCGATCGGGTGCGAAGGTGCTTCGACCTTCACGTTGGCGCCATCCAGCATCTTCATGCCCTGCACCACGTGCTTGGCGGCAAGCGGGCATTCGGAAGCGACATAGGCCTTGCCTTCCTCCAATGCCTTGCGGGCGACAGGCTTGCCGACCTTCAGCGCGGTATCGAAGTTGTCCTTGAGGATGCCCCAAGAACCGCCGTGGCCCGAGCAGCGCTCGATCACGGAAACGTCCGATCCCGGAATGCGCTTGAGCATGTCGGCGGCCTTGGGACCGAGGTTCTGGGCACGTGCGTGGCAAGCGAGATGCAGCGTGATGCCGCCGTCCACCGGCTGCATGCCCGGCGCCAGGCCTTCCTTGTCGGCGATATCGACGACGTATTCGGAAATGTCGCGCGTCGCCTTCGACAGCTTCACCACCGCATCATAGGCGGGATCGTCCTTGGGCACGATCAGGGGCCATTCGAATTTCAACATCAGGGCGCAGGACGGCGTCAGCGCCACCACGTCGTAGCCCTTGTCGATCCAGGGGCCGAAATAGGCGGCGGTGCGGCGGGCATTTTCGGCGACGCGCGCGAGATCGCCGTGCTCGAGCTGCGGCATGCCGCAGCAGCCGGGATAGCCGACCTCGGTTTCGACGCCGTTTTTCGCGAGCACCGCAAGGGCCGCCTCGCCGATGCCGGGGTTGTTGTAGTTGACGAAGCAGGTCGCGAACAGGATCGCCTTGCGGCCGTGGGCGGGAGCCTCGGCATTGATCGCGGGCTTGTCGGTCTTGGCCCGCGCGGTGAAGGTCTTGCCGTGGAACTTTGGCAGGTCGACACGCGCATCGACACCGGCGACCGCCTGCAGAACGGGGCGCGTCAGGCCGTTGCCGGTTTTCGATGCCCAGTTGGCGACAGGCGCCACCGCACCGGCGAGCTTGCCGTTGCGGTCCGTTTCGGTGAGCTGGCTTTCGGCGAAGCCGACCTCGCCCTTTTTCAATTCGACCGCGCGATAGCGCAGCATCAGATGCGGGAAGTCGAGGTTGAATTCGTGGGGGGGCACGTAGGGGCACTTCGTCATGAAGCACATGTCGCAGAGCGTGCAGGCATCCACCACCGGCTTGAAATCGTCGCTGGAAACGGAATCGAGTTCGCCCGTTTTGGATTCGTCGATCAGGTCGAACAGGCGCGGAAAGGAATCGCACAGGTTGAAGCAGCGCCGGCAGCCATGACAGATGTCGAAGACCCGGCGCAGTTCGGCGTCGAGCTTCTCCTCGTCGAAGAAGTCGGGATCGTTCCAGTCAATCGCGTGGCGCACGGGCGCGCCCAAACCACCTTCTACAGCCATGATCAACCTCGTTCCGTTTTCGACTTTGCGGGGACACGTCAGCCCCACTGCCGGAAGCGACCCCTTCCGGCATTATGAATGCCTAAGACTAAAGTTTACAGGGTGCAGCGATCCGCCGGGCGGCTGCGCCGCCCGGCGATACGCGGCTGGACTTACTTGCCCAGGGTGTCGAGAGCGCGCTGGAAGCGGCCGGCGTGGGACTTTTCAGCCTTCGCCAGGGTTTCGAACCAGTCGGCGATTTCCTCGAAGCCCTCGGTGCGGGCGGTCTTGGCCATCGACGGATACATGTCGGTGTACTCGTGGGTTTCACCCGCGATGGACGCCTTCAGGTTCTTCGTGGTGTCGCCGATCGGCTCACCGGTGGCGGGGTCGCCACAGACCTCGAGGAATTCGAGATGGCCGTGGGCATGGCCGGTTTCGCCTTCGGCGGTGGAGCGGAAGACCGCCGAGACGTCATTGAAGCCTTCGACGTCGGCCTTCTGCGCGAAATAGAGATAGCGGCGGTTGGCCTGAGATTCGCCCGCGAATGCGGCCTTCAGGTTGCCTTCGGTCTTGGATCCTTTCAACGATGCCATATTGGTTCTCCTCCGATTTTGGCTTGCGATGAACTGACGCTGATGAACGCTGATACGGGCGGACCGACAAGTCGGATGAACCCGCGAAAAAGCTCACGCATCCTATATAGGCTGCGCGAAGGGCTTCGTCAACAGTTTAGAAGTCCTCTAAACTAATTTTTATTGTTCTGAAATCACGGGGAATTATTAACGGCCGCGGACGCGGATAATGACGTCCACGCGGTCAACCGAGGTGCCCGCCGGGGGCTTCGGGATTGCCGCGATCACCACGTCTTCGCCAGCGATGTCGGAAAGCTCGCTGCGGTCTTCGTGAAAGAAGTGGTGGTGATCTGAAACGTTGGTGTCGAAGTAGCTCGAACCCGGCGACACCACGATTTCACGCAGCATCCCGGCATGGGTGAACTGGTGCAGGGTGTTGTAGATGGTCGCCAGCGACACCCGCACGCCAGCCGAGAGCGCCTTGCCGTGCAGGTCTTCCGCCGTGAAATGGCAATCGCCCGCATCACACAGCAGCTTGGCCAGCGCGATACGCTGGCGCGTCGGGCGCAGACCGGCCTGCTTCAGGCGGTCAAGCACCTGGGCATAGGGACGCGGCGCATGGGTATGAGACTGGACCATCGGTTCATCCAAAAGCGGCGCGGGCCGCTGATGCAAAACATTCGCAAAACATATAGGGGCACGGGCCGGAAAAATAAACCCCTAAAATTACAAAAAGCTAACCCGTTGTTTGGAACGGTTATACGGCTTTTTAGGCACCGGTACACAACCGGCCCACCAATTCCCGCACAGTCGGGATGAAGCCGTTGGCGTAATAGGGATCGGTGCGGAAGCGGAAAGCGTTATGGCCGGCGAACATCAGCTGGTTGTCGACGTCGGCCGTGTGGCTGATCGCCTGCAGGGTCTTCTGGATGCAATAGGATCGCGGGTCGGCCTTGCGCCCGGTGGTGCCTGCCTCGTTCTGGGCCCAGTTCGAGAAATTGCAGGCGCTGAGGCAGCCCATGCAGTCGATCTGGTCCTTGCGAATTTCGCGTGAACGCGGCGGGGTGACAAAGACCAGGGTCGAATCGGGGGTGCGCAGGGCTTCCGTATAACCTTCGGCGACCCAGCCCACCGCGCGGTCGCGATCGTGGGCCGTCAGATAGACCTTGCGCCCGCGGGCACCGACGGCGAATTCGGTGTCGTGTTCGCCGACCGGTTCATGGCTGTAGGCGACCTGACGTTCGGAGCGCTCTTTCAGCTCGCGCAGGAAGGGATTGGACACGGCCGAGGAATAAAACCCGGTCGGCGAGAAACGGTTGAGGTAAACGTCGCCTTCCTTGAGGGTCAGCAGCTTCTGCTTCCATTCGTCCGAGATCGGGCTTTCCTTGGTCAGCAACGGGCGGGTGCCGAACTGGAAGGCAACGGGGCCAAGCTCGGGATTGTCGAGCCAGTCTTCCCATTCGTCGAGGCGCCACACGCCGCCCGCCATGATGATCGGGGTTTGATCGAGGCCGCATTCGCGCATCAGCGCGCGCAGGTCGCGCACCCGCGGCAGCGGATCCTGCGGCTGGTTGGGATCTTCGACGTTGGAAAGTCCGTTGTGCCCGCCGGCAAGCCACGGGTCTTCGTAGACCACGCCGCCCAGAAGATTGGCGAACTTGTGATAGGCGCGCTTCCACAGGGCGCGGAATGCGCGTGCCGACGACACGATCGGATAATAGTAGACGCCGTATTCGGCGCAGATTTCGGCCATGCGGTAGGGCATGCCGGCGCCGCAGGTGACGCCGTGAATGAGGCCCTTGGCCCCTTCCAGAACGCCCTTCAGCACGCGCTCGGCGCCGCCCATTTCCCACAGGATGTTCATGTGGATGCGGCCCTTGCCGGCGCGCGTCTCGTGGGCGATGCGGGCCTGGGTGATGCCGCCTTGGATCGAATAGGAGAGGAGCTCTTCGTGGCGTTCGCGCCGGGTGCGGCCGTGGTAGACGACCGGGATCAGTTCGCCCTTGTCGTCGCGGGCATCGGCATTGACGCCCGAGAACGTACCGACGCCGCCCGACGCCGCCCAGGCGCCGGAGCTTTCCCCGTTGGATACGGCAATCCCCTTGCCACCCTCGACGAGCGGCAGGACTTCCTCACCCGAAATGATCAGCGAACGCAAAGCCTTCATCTTCTGCGGGTCCCGTTTTTATGTCCGGCGGGGCCAAGCCCCGCCGGACACTCGGTTATTCCGCGGCCGGCGTGTCACCGGCCTCGTCAGACAGGTCGGCGCCGGTCTCCTGATCGACGACGCGCATGCTCAGGCGAACCTTGCCGCGATCATCGATGCCGAGAACCTTTACCTTCACCATGTCGCCTTCGTTGACGACGTCGGTGACTTTCTTCGTGCGGCCCTGAGCGAGCTCAGAGATGTGCACGAGCCCGTCACGCGCGCCGAGGAAGTTCACGAAGGCGCCGAAATCAACGACCTTCACGACCTTGCCCGTATAGACCACGCCGACTTCCGGTTCGGCGACGATCGACTTGATCCACTGGATCGCCTTGTCGGAGGCCTCACCGTCGACGGCGGCAACCTTGATGGTGCCATCGTCCTCGATGTCGATCTTCGCGCCGGTGGTCTCGCAAATCTCGCGAATGACCTTGCCGCCGGTGCCGATGACTTCGCGGATCTTGTCCTTCGGAATGGAAATGGTGGTGATGCGCGGGGCATTGCCGGAGACTTCCTCGCGGGCGCTGTTCAGAGCCTTCGACATTTCGCCGAGGATATGAATGCGTCCGTCGTGGGCCTGCGCCAGGGCGATCTTCATGATCTCCTCGGTGATCGAGGTGATCTTGATGTCCATCTGCAGGCTGGTGATGCCCTGATCGGTACCGGCCACCTTGAAGTCCATGTCGCCGAGATGATCTTCGTCGCCGAGGATGTCCGTCAGGACGGCGAAACGCTCGCCTTCCTTGATCAGGCCCATGGCGATGCCGGCGACCGGCTTCTTGAGCGGCACGCCCGCGTCCATCATCGACAGCGAGGAGCCGCAAACGGTCGCCATCGAGGACGAGCCGTTCGATTCCGTCACTTCCGACACGACGCGGATGGTGTAGGGGAAGTCTTCCTTGGCGGGGAGCAGCGGATGTACCGCGCGCCAGGCAAGCTTGCCGTGGCCGATTTCACGACGGCCCGGGCTACCCATGCGGCCAGCTTCACCGACCGAGTAGGGCGGGAAGTTGTAATGCAGCATGAAGTGCTCGCGGTAGTCGCCGTCGAGCGCATCGATGATCTGCTCGTCCTGGCCGGTGCCGAGCGTGGTGACGTTGAGCACCTGGGTCTCACCGCGGGTGAACAGGGCGGAACCGTGTGCACGCGGCAGCACGCCGACCTGCACGTTGATCGGGCGCACCGTCTTGGTGTCGCGGCCGTCGATGCGCGAGCCGGTATCGAGGATGGCGAGACGGACGATGTCCTTCTCCAGATGCTTGAAGGCATGGCCGACAGCGTCGCCGGTGATTTCCTCGGCTTCGAGCTTGGCCTTGACCTCGGCCTTGACCGTGTCGATGCCGTCGCGGCGCTTGGTCTTGTCGACTTCCTTGTAGGCATCGCGCAGGCCGGCCTCGGCCAGTTCGCGCACGCGCTTTTCGATGGCTTCCGCTTCGGGTGCGGCCTGGGGCAGCGCCCAAGGCTCCTTCGCGGCCTGCTCGGCCATTTCGATGATCGCGTTGATGACCTTCTGGAATTCGCGGTGGCCGAACATGACGGCGCCGAGCATTTCCTCTTCGGTCAGCTCATGGGCCTCGGATTCGACCATCAGCACGCCTTCCTGGGTGCCCGCGACGACCAGATCGAGACGGGTGTTCGGCATCTCGTCGACCAGCGGGTTAAGGACGTACTTGCCGTCGATGAAGCCGACGCGCGCAGCGCCGATGGGGCCCAGGAACGGAATGCCCGACAGCGTCAGCGCCGCCGAGGCGCCGATCAGGGCGACGATATCGGGATCGTTCTCCATGTCGTGGCAGATGGTGGTGCACACAACCTGGGTTTCATTGCGGAACGACGGGTGGAACAGCGGACGGATCGGCCGGTCGATGAGGCGCGAAGTCAGCGTCTCCTTCTCGCTCGGGCGTCCTTCACGCTTGAAGAAGCCGCCCGGGATCTTGCCCGCGGCGAACATCTTTTCCTGGTAATTGACGGTGAGGGGGAAGAAATCGATGCCGGGTTTCGGCGCCTTGTTGGCAACGGCCGTGCAGAGGACGGTCGTTTCGCCGTAGGTCGCGAGCACCGCGCCGTCGGCCTGACGGGCAATGCGGCCTGTTTCAAGAGTGAGCTTGCGCCCGCCCCATTCGATTTCTTTTTTAATGACGTTGAACATGGATTCTCTCTCCTTCCAACCAACCTTCCCCCACGCGCGGCCCTGCCGCGCACGGGGTCCGGCCGCGCCTTCGCGGCCGGAGCCTTGCTAGCGCCTGAGTCCCAGGCGATCGATCAGCTTCTGGTATCGGTCTTCGTTCGTGTTTTTGAGATAGTCGAGCAGCCGGCGGCGCTTCGACACCATCATGAGGAGGCCGCGACGGGAATGAAAGTCGTGGCCATGGGCCTTCAGATGTTCGGTAAGGTTACCGATGCGTTCAGACAGGATCGCAACCTGGACTTCCGGGGAACCGGTATCTTTTGCGCCGTTGGCGTATTCGCTGACGAGCGCCTTCTTACGGTCAGGCGTAATCGACATCGTATGCTCCATTGTTAGAGGTTCAACACGCGTACCGGGCGCAGAAGTCCTGCATCAATGCGGGCCAAGGCCACCGGCCGTGTCCCTTCCATTGCGCAGAGAACCGTTCCGTCGGAAAGCGGCGCGGGCGAACCCGCATCACCGTCCCGGGACACAAGTCCCGCGGTACCGAGCACCGCAATGGCGCGTCCCTGTCGCAACAGGGCGGCCTGGTCGCCGGTCAGAGCCAGTGCCGGGATGTCGTCCAGCGCGGTTTCAACCGGAAGCAGGTGCTCGAAAGCGGCGGCACTATGCCCCAAGGCAACCAGATTATCCAGCGCAATCGCTAGGTTTTCCGAGAAGGCCCCGACCCGGGTCCGGCGCAGCGCCGCGACATGGCCGACGGTGCCGAGCGCCAGCGCAATATCGCGGGCAAGGGCTCGCACATAGGTCCCCTTGCCGCAGGTGACGGAAAATTCGGCCTGATCCGGGTCAGGCCGGGAAATCAAGATCAACTCCTTGATTTCTATGGTTCTTTCAGCAAGTTCCGGGGCCTCCCCGGCGCGCGCCAGGTCATAGGCACGCCGTCCGGCCACCTTGAGCGCGCTGAAGGCCGGCGGCCGCTGCCGCACCTGGCCGACAAAATTTCCAAGAACTGCTTGAATTTCCTCGGTTTCCGGCCGATTCGGGCTGGTCGCCACGGCCTCGCCCTCGGCGTCATCGGTGCTGCGCTGCTCGCCGAATTTCAGGGTGAACCGGTAGGTTTTATCGCCGTCCATGGCATAAGCCACGGTCTTGGTCGCCTCGCCGAGCGCCACCGGCAGGATGCCGCTGGCAAGCGGGTCGAGGGTTCCGGCATGGCCGATGCGCAGGGGTTTGAGCGTACGGCGCAGCACCGCCACCACCTGCGCCGAGGTCATGCCCAGCGGCTTGTCCACCACCAGCCAGCCGTCGAGGCGGCTGGCACCTTCGGGCGGCTTGCGCCGGCGTCCCACCTAGTCCTCGTCTTCGCCGGAGCCCTTCGCCCCGTCTTCGCCTGCAAGGTCGCGGGCGACCTGGGGGCGGGCGAGAATTTCCTCGATCCGGCTGGAATAATCGAAGGAACGATCGGCCGCGAACTGGACGATCGGAACCGTACGCAGGTTGACCTCGCGGGCGAGCTCGCGACGGAAATACCCGGAGGCGCGGTTGAGCGCCGGCACCACCTTGTCCATGTCGCGACCGCCGAGCGGTGTCACGAAAGCGGTGGCGTTATGCAGGTCAGGCGAGATTCGCACTTCCGTCACGGTGATCGGCACGCCGGCGAGATCGGGGTCGCGGAAATGGGCGTGCTCGATGATGCGCGCGATCGCGTGGCGCAGTTCCTCGCCGACACGATACTGGCGCTGGCTCGGCCCCTTCGCCGAGGAGGCGTTCCTGCCCTTCTTCATGGTGTCACTCTTTCAACCGGTCGATGCGCCTGGCCCTAGAGCGTGCGCGCGACTTCCTCGACCTCGTAGCACTCAAGCACGTCGCCGGCCTGGATATCCTGGTAGTTCTCCAGCGCCATGCCGCATTCCGAACCGGCCCGGACTTCACGCACTTCATCCTTGAAGTGCTTGAGCGTCTTGAGCGCGCCGTCGTGAATGACGACGTTGTCGCGCAGCAGGCGCACGCGGGCGCCGCGGCGGACCACGCCTTCGGTGACGAGACAGCCGGCGATACGGCCGACCTTCGTGATGTTGAACACCTCGCGCAGTTCGGCCTGGCCAAGGGTCGTTTCCTTGCGCGACGGCGCCAGCATGCCCGAGAGCATCTGCTTCACGTCATTGGTCAGGTCGTAAATGATCGAGTAGTAGCGGATATCGATATTGTCGCGCCGCGCCATGTCGCGCGCCTGCGGATGAGCGCGGACGTTGAAGCCGATGATGAGCGCATTCGATGCCCGCGCCAGCGTGACGTCGGATTCGTTGATGCCGCCGACCGCCGCATGAAGGATGCGCGCCTTGACTTCCTCGGTACCGAATTTTTCGAGCGCGCCGACGATGGCTTCGACCGAACCCTGCACGTCGGCCTTGATGACGACGGGCAGTTCCTTGGCTTCGCCCGCGGCGATGGATGCCAGCATCTGCTCGACGCTGCCACGCACGCCCGCCGCATTGGCCGCATCGCGCACCCGGCGCTGGCGGAATTCGGCGACCTGGCGGGCACGGTTTTCGTTCTCGACGACGTTGAATTCATCGCCCGCCGTGGGCGCGCCCTGAAGACCCAGGACTTCGACCGGGCAGGCAGGGCCCGCTTCCTTGACCTTGCGGCCGTGATCGTCGATCAACGCGCGCACGCGGCCCCATTCGGTGCCGGCGACGAACACGTCCCCGACGCGCAGCGTGCCGCGCTGCACCAGGACGGTGGCGACGTTGCCGCGACCGCGTTCCATCTTGGCTTCGATGACGATGCCGTTGGCCGGACGATTGGCATTGGCCTTGAGTTCGAGAATTTCGGACTGCAGCAGGATGGTTTCCTCGAGCTTGTCGAGGTTGGTCTTCTGCTTTGCCGATACCGCCACCCACAGGACGTCACCGCCCATGCCTTCAAGCGCGATTTCGTGCTGAAGCAGGTCGGCCTTGATGCGGTCCGGGTTGGCCGAAGGCAGGTCCATCTTGTTGATGGCAACGATGACGGGCACGCCCGCGGCCTTCGCGTGATGAATGGCTTCGATGGTCTGCGGCATGATGCCGTCGTCGGCCGCAACGACTAGGACGACGATGTCGGTGACCTTCGCGCCGCGCGCGCGCATCTGCGAGAACGCCTCGTGGCCCGGGGTGTCGAGGAAGGTAATCTTCTGCCCCGCCGGCATCGTCACCTGGTAGGCGCCGATATGCTGGGTGATGCCGCCCGATTCACGTGCAGCAACGTCGGTTTCACGCAACGCATCAAGCAGCGACGTCTTGCCGTGGTCGACGTGGCCCATGACGGTAACGACCGGCGGACGGGGCTTGAGGGTCTCGGGCGCGTCGTCATCGCCGGTCAAGCCTTCTTCAACTGCCGATTCGCTCACGCGCTTAACGATATGACCGAATTCGCCGATGATCAGTTCGGCCGTGTCGGCATCGATCGGCTGGTTAATGGTGGCCATCACGCCCATGCGCATCAGCGCCTTGATGACGTCGCCGCCGCGTTCGGCCATGCGGACAGCGAGTTCCTGCACGGTAATCATTTCGGGCAAGGTCACCTCGCGGATGACCTTCGTCGAATCGGCCCCCGAAAGAGCCATCTGGGCGCGCCGTTCGCGCTCGCGCGCACGGCGCTGGGCGGCGAGGGACCGCACGCGCACCCCACCCTCGTCATCGAGGGCCTTGGCAATGGTCAGCTTGCCCTTGCGCCGTTCGCCGCTTTTTTCACGCAGGCTGAGTGCCGGGCGCGGTTTCTCGGGGGTCTTGCCACGACGCGGTCCACGACGCTCGGCATCTTCGCTTTCCTCGGCCGCGGGTTCTTCACCGCGCGGCTTGCCCTTGGCGGGACGTGCGCCATCGGTCTTGTCGGCGGCGGGCGCCGTCGTTTCGGCAACGGCAACAGCGGCAGCGGCAGCGGCAGCAGCGGCAGCAGCGGCGCGCGCGGCTTCTTCTTCCTCGGCCTTGAGGCGCGCTTCTTCGGCTTCGCGCTTTTCGCGCTCTTCCTCTTCGCGCTTGGCGCGTTCGGCTTCCTCGACGCGCCGGCGTTCGTCATCGAGCTTGGCGCCCTTCAGAATCTTGGCGCGCTGGGCAAGCTGGTCGGCGGTCAGCTGATCGCCGTGCAGGTCGGCCTGTTCGCCGGGCTTCACCTGGCTCATGCCGCCTTCGGAGTCGGGCGCGTAGGTGCGCTTCTTGCGAACCTCGACGGTCACCGCCTTGGATCGGCCGTGCGAGAAGCTCTGCCGGATCTGGCCCTGCTCGACCGTCTTCTTCAATTCAAGACGGCCCGGGCGCGCGAGCGAAAGCGGCTTCTTGTCGCCGGAGTTCTTGTCCTTGGTCGTATCGGTCATCTTCCGTCCACTTTATCCAAATCAGGGCTGTCCTGCATCACTTCGGGCAGGCCCGCGACACCGGCGAGGCGGGTCGCCTCGCGCATGATGGCGGCGGCGATCCGGGGTTCGGTCACCGCGGCATGTACCATGGCGTCGCGACCAAGCGCGGCGCCGATTTCAGTCGCCTCGAGGGCGGTCATTTCCTCAAGCCCCGGGGCGAGGGCCGAGAGCTTGGCGCGGCCGTCGGCGGCACCATCCCGGGCGGCGATCAGCAACTTTGCCTCGCCCGCCTTGAGGGCGGCACGGGTCTTTTCGAACCCGGCAACCAGGGCGCCTGCGCGCCGGGCCATGCCGAGCATGTCGGTCAGGCGGCGGCGCAGCCCCGCTTCGACGCGGGCCGCGAGATCTTCGGGCACCGTCACCGGGCCGTGGTTGGCGCGGGCAAACACGCGCGCATCCGCGGCGGCGAGAGCTGCCCGCTCGGCTGCGACCCACAACCCGCGTCCGGGCAGCTTTTCGCCGAGATCAGGCACCACAGTGCCGTCGGGACCGGCAACAAAGCGGATCAATGCCGCACGCGGCAGGACCCGCCCGGTCACCAGGCAACGGCGCTCCGGCTCCGACGCGTTGACGCGGCGGTCGTCGATGGCGTCACTGATCGCGGCGACAGCGGTCACTGCGGGTCGGTCTCCTTGGCTTCACCCTCGGCAGCAGCGGCTTCGGCCGCTGCGGCGGCAGCGGCATCCTCGGCCTCGTACCAATGGGCGCGGGCAACGGCGATGATCTCGTTGGCATCCTGCTCGCTCAGCTTGAACTTGCCGAGCAGGCCTTCCTCGCCATCGGCTTCCGAACCCGAGAGTTCATAGCCCGCGAGTTCCGCCAGCTGGTCGCGCGTCTTGATGCCGTTCTCCGCAAGGGTCACGACCATGTCGTTGGTCAGGCCGGGAATGCCGACCATGTCGTCGGCAATCGAGAGTTCCTTGCGCTTCTCGGCGAATTTCTCTGCCTGATCGGCGAGATAGGCCTGGGCGCGGCGGGAAAGCTCTTCGGCCAGATCCTGGTCGAAGCCTTCGATACCGGTGATTTCGTCGATGGGAACGAAGGCGACTTCCTCGATCGAGGAGAAGCCTTCGGTCACCAGCAGGTGCGCGATCACGTCGTCGACGTCGAGCGCGTCGATGAACATCTGCGAACGCGAGCGGAATTCTTCCTGGCGGCGTTCCGATTCCTGCGCTTCGGTCAGGATGCGGATGTCCCAGCCCGTCAGCTGCGAGGCGAGACGCACGTTCTGGCCGCGACGCCCGATGGCAAGGGAAAGCTGCTCGTCGGGAACCACGACCTCGATGTGCTTCTGGTCTTCGTCGAGCACGACCTTGGTGACTTCGGCCGGGGCAAGCGCATTGACGACAAAGGTCGCGGGATCGGGCGACCACTGGATGATGTCGATCTTTTCGCCCTGCAATTCGGCGACGACCGCCTGCACGCGCGAGCCGCGCATGCCGACGCAAGCGCCGACCGGATCGATGGACGAATCGTTGGACAGCACGGCGATCTTCGCACGCGAGCCCGGATCGCGGGCCACCGACTTGATCTCGATGATGCCGTCATAAATTTCCGGGACTTCCTGGGCGAACAGCTTGGCCATGAATTCGGGCCGCGTGCGCGACAGGAAAATCTGCGGGCCGCGCTGTTCCTCGCGCACGTCGTAGATGTAGGCGCGCACGCGTTCGGAAGCGCGCAGGTTTTCGCGCGGCAGGATTTCGTCGCGCCGCAGCACGCCCTCGGCGCGGCCGAGATCGACGGTGGTGTTGCCGAACTCCACGCGCTTGACCAGGCCGTTGACGATTTCGCCGACGCGGTCCTTGTACTCCTGGAACTGGCGCTGGCGCTCGGCCTCGCGCACCTTCTGGACGATGACCTGCTTCGCGGTCTGCGCGGCGATGCGGCCGAAGTCGATGGGCGGCAGCGGATCGATGATGAATTCGCCGGCCTTGATGCCCGGCTTGATCTTCTCGGCGGTCTTGAGGTCGAGCTGGGTCAGTTCGTCCTCGACCGTCTCGACGGCCTGGGTGTAGCGGGCCAGAGAAATTTCACCGGTCGTGCGGTTGATGACGGCGCGAATGTCGTGTTCGTGGCCGTACCTGGAACGCCCGGCCTTCTGGATCGCCTGTTCCATCGCGGTCAGAACTTCGTCGCGGTCGATCGACTTTTCCCGCGCCACCGCATCGGCGACCTGCAGGAGTTCCGGGCGCGCGAGGCCCGTCGTTTCCTCGACCTGGGTTTTGCGCTTTGACTGTGCCATCTTCGTCTCGCTCGTTGCGCCGCACTGCGGCGTTCGTCCTTAAACTGTTATTCCAATGCGCCTGAGGGCGCGTCCTAACTAGTTGCCGCGCCTGTCGGGCGCGGAAGCGGCAATCAGCTCGTCAGTCAGGACAAGCTGCGCCTTGACCACATCCTCGAACGGCACTTCCGCATCGCCCTTGTCGGTGGCGACGGCGATGAGGCCGTCCTTCAAACCCTTGAGGCGCCCGCGGAAGCGGCGACGGCCTTCGATCGGCCAGCGCGTTTCCATGCGTACCTCGAAACCGGCGAAGCGCTCGAAATCCTTGGGCCGCGTCAGCGGCCTGTCGATTCCGGGCGACGACACCTCGAGCGCGTAAGCTCCGGCGATCGGATCTTCCGTGTCGAGAAGCAGCGACACCGTGTGAGAGATGTCGGTGCAGTCGTCCACCGTCATGGTGGCACCGTCAATCCGTTCGGCCATGATCTGGAGGATCGGCCGGCTGCCCCCCGAAAGGTTCACCCGCACGACCTCGTAGCCCATTTCCGTCAAGGGCTCCTCGACGAGGCGGCGAACCCTGTCATGAACTTGGTTCATTCCCGGTATTCCGCTTTCCTGCCGCGAAGTCCGCACCGGCCACGTTGGCGTTTGCCCAAATAAAAAGTGGGCCGGTGGCCCACTCCGCAGCGTCTTTTATTTTATGGGACCTTGACTGGTACCGAACTCGAAACTGGGGGAAATATAGGGGTTTTCCCCTTTTGTTCAAGTGTTTTGGCAGCCACGGGCGCCGGGACCGGGTTCCCCGGTCAGAAGCCGGAGCGGAGGCGAAACACCAGAAAAACCGGGGAAATCCCTTTTTCCCGGGCTTTTTCCTCATAGCGGGAGGGGGGCTGGTCGGCCGGGCGCTCCTGCCAGTCGGCAGCCCGTTCGGCGGTCCATTCGAAGGCCGGGTGGGCCAGCGCCCGGGCAAGGGCCCAACGGATATAGCCGCGGTCGTCGCTGGCCACGACGAGGAGGCCGCCCGGCCGCAAAACCCGCGCCAGGGCATCGAGATTGGCATCGGAAATGAAGCGCCGCTTGGCATGGCGCGCCTTGGGCCAGGGATCGGGGAACAGCACATAGACGCGCGCAAGACTGGCGGGCGCCAGCGCATCGATGACGGCGCGGGCGTCATCGGGATGAAGCCGGACGTTTTCGAGGCGACCCCCATCTATGTGCTGCAGCGCCGAGGCGACGCCGTTGACGAAGGGTTCGCAGCCTATGATGCCGACGCGCGCGTTGGCCGCAGCCTGGGCGCACATGTGCTCGCCGCCGCCAAAGCCGACCTCAAGCCATGTTTCGGCTGGCGGCGGCAGCGCCTCGGCCGCAAAGACGGGACGGGCAAACAGGCTACGCGGGTCGAGGCTGGCGGGAGCCGCGCCGGTCAGGTCGATGCGCACGGCGGGCAGAAGCTCTTCCATCAGCTTCCGCCGCTCGACGCGCAGCGGCCGGCCCATGCGCCGGCCGTAAAGAACACGGCGACGACGGTTTTTGCCGACGTCGCCGTGATCGTTATCGGTCATGTCGGGAAGCGCGCGCCGATCAGGTCAGCGCGGACTTGATGGCCTCGACCAGGTCCACGCGTTCCCAGGAGAACCCGCCATCGGGCTCGGGCTCGCGGCCAAAGTGCCCGTAAGCAGATGTGCGCGCGTAGATCGGTTTGTCGAGGCCGAGATGATTGCGGATGCCGCGCGGGCGCAGGTCCATGACTTCCTGCAACGCCTTGGCGAGCTTGTCTTCCGACACCTTGCCGGTGCCGGCGGTATCGACGTAGACGGCAAGCGGCTTGGCGACGCCAATGGCATAGGCGATCTGAATGACGCAGGACTCGGCGAGACCCGCCGCCACCACGTTCTTCGCCAGGTAGCGTGCGGCATAGGCCGCGGAACGGTCGACCTTGCTCGGGTCCTTGCCCGAGAACGCGCCGCCGCCGTGAGGTGCTGCACCGCCGTAGGTGTCGACGATGATCTTGCGCCCGGTCAGGCCGCAGTCGCCGTCGGGGCCCCCGATGACGAAGATGCCGGTCGGGTTGACGTAGAATTCGTCTTCCGGGCACATCCAGCCCTTGGGCAGGACGTTCTCCACATGGGGGCGCACGATGTCGCGCACCTGCTTCTGGGTGAGGCCGGCCGCGTGCTGGGTCGAGACGACGACCGAAGTCGCGCGCACCGGCTTGCCGTTCTGGTAAAGCAGCGTCACCTGGCTCTTCGAATCGGGGCCGAGGCCCGGCTCTGCGCCCGAATGGCGCGCTTCGGCGAGCGAGCGCAGGATGGCGTGGGAATAATGCAGCGGCGCCGGCATCAGCACCGGGGTTTCGCGGCAAGCGTAGCCGAACATGATGCCCTGGTCGCCGGCACCCTCTTCACGATTGCCGCCGCCTTCGACGCCAACGTTGATATCGTCCGACTGGCCATGGATCAGGACATCGACCTGGGCCTTCTGCCAGTGGAAGCCGTCCTGCTCGTAGCCGATTTCCTTGATGCAGTTGCGGGCGATCTTTTCCAGTTCGTCCTTGCCGATGAGCTTGCGGGCGCGCACTTCGCCGGCCATGACCACGTGGTTCGTCGTGCACAGCGTTTCGGCACCGACATGGGCCTGCGGGTCGGCCGTCAGGAAGGCATCGACGACGGCATCCGAAATGCGGTCGCAGATCTTGTCCGGATGTCCTTCAGAAACCGATTCGCTGGTAAAAAGGTAATCGCCTTTGGGCACGGGAGCCTCCGTGAAAATGGCTGAAAGCCTTATGTATGGGCGGCCGCAATGCGCTGCCCCCGGCCGGTCTTGTTGCAACGAACGGCGCGAGCGTCAAGGGTTTTCGGAAGGGTAAGGCCTGGGCGCGGCGGGACGCTACTCTTCGCGTCCCATCGAGCGGATCAGCTCCAGCACCTTGCGGCGCTTGCGCGGATCGCCGACACGATAGTAGGCGCGGACCAGCTCAATGGTTTCGCGGTTGCTCATCGGTTCGCCCTCGAAGGCAGCCGCTGATTCCGCAAGCGCGCGGTTGCGCCGCGCCCCGGTGCCGGCGGGCAGGTCTTCGTAAAAGAACGTCACCGGCACTTCGAGAGCCTGAGCCAACGCAAAAAGGCGGCCGGCGCCAATACGGTTCACGCCGCGCTCATATTTCTGCACCTGCTGAAACGTCAGCCCCAGAGCATCGCCCAGTTTTTCCTGAGACAAGCCAAGCAACAATCGGCGCATGCGCATGCGCGTGCCGACATGAACATCAATAGCGTTTGGCCCGCCCTTCTTCGCACGGGGCTTCCGGCGAGGTCCACGGGCGGCAGGAGTTCTGGCCATAAGGCTTCTCTGTTGATTTGACGTGTAATGGTGGCGGAGGGGCAGCTAGAAGAACGCGTGCAACCGACATACCTATAACTCCCATAATCATAATTTTATATGCAGCTTGACTCAAGCGGACTTGCGAAAAAAGCCTAGAAAAACCGCCAATAACAGTAGGCAAAATGCAATGACTGGAATACTGCCGGTACGCGAAAACAGGGTACGCGCGGCAAGAGGTGCGGGAAGCGCCGCGTCGATCACGCCGCGGACACCGAGCGCCAGCGAATCGCGCACGCGGCCATGGGAATCGATCACCGCCGAAATGCCGGTGTTGGCGGCGCGCACCAATGGAAGGCCTTCCTCGATGGCGCGGAAACGGGCCGCAACAAGGTGCTGGTACGGCCCCGTGGCGGTGCCGAACCAGGCATCGTTGGTCAGATTCATCAGCAACCCCGGACGAGCGCCCTGGTCAGCCACGACCGCGCCCGGAAATATGACCTCGTAGCAGACGAGCGGCGAAACGCCGGGCAGGCCGGGCAGGTTCAAGGTCGCAGGCCCGGACCCGGCGGAAAAATCAACCCGGCCTTCGGTCAGCTTCGGCAGCGGATTGAAGCGGGCAAAAGGCACGTATTCGCCGAAGGGCACCAAGTGATGCTTGTCGTAGCGGCCGAGCACGCGCCCGCGGCTGTCTACGGCAAGGACCGAATTCCAGATCGCGGCGCGGCGACCGGGCGCAGGCGCCGCTTCGCGGCGCACGATGCCGGTCACGACGATGCCGCCGGGCGGCGCCGCCAGCGCAATGGCGCGGGTTAGTTCCGGGTTGCCGTCGAAGACCGCGGGCAAAGCGGTTTCCGGCCAGATCACCGCAACCGGCGCACGGTCGGACGCGGGCGCGCCGGGCAGGCCCTGCGAGAGACGCAGGTAAAGGCCGAAATGCTGTCGCACGAGATCGGGCTGCCACTTGATCGCCTGGGGTATGGCCCCCTGCACGATGCGCAGGCGCAGTGCGTCCGGTTCCTGTACGACGGGTGCATCGGCAAGACGCAGGGCGCCGCCGCCAAACAACGCCGCGAACAGCACGACGGCGACTGCGCCGGGCCACAGGCGTGCGCGCCGCGATCCTTCGCCGGCATTGCTGCCCGCAAGCGTCGCCGGCAATCCCGCGATCAGCACGACGGCAAAACTGAGAGCATAAACGCCGCCAAGTGCGGCGCCTTGCATCGGCGCCGGATGAAACGCCAAGGCGCTGCCCAGCGGATTCCAGGGAAAGCCCGTCAGCAACATCCCACGCAGGATTTCACCAAGCGTCCAGGCCGCAGCAAGGGCCACGATCCGCATTGCGCCCGCGCGCACGAAGGACGCCAGGCACACGGCCGCCGCCGGAAACAGGGCGAAATAGGCAGACAGGCCCGTGACGGCGAAGGGCACCAGCCAGCCGAACCGTGCCGCATCGACCAGCAGCGCATTCGATATCCAGTAAAGCCCGGCGACGAAGAAGCCGAGCCCGAACCACCAGCCGAGCGCGACGGCAGCGCGCCAGCCGCGCAGGCCATCGAGCATCCAGAGCAGACCGACTAGGGAAACGAAAAGGAGGGGAAACAGACCGAAGGGCGGCAGCGCCAAAACCGCGAGCGCGCCAAGCAGGATCGCCGCAAGCGCACGGCGCCAGGATGTCAGTGCCGCCAGCTGCGCCGCCAGCCGCGCGAGGATCATGATCCGGAGGCGGTTGGTCCGGCCGCTATCCGGGGCAAGCGCCGGATGCGCAGGCGCTTGGCCCGGCGCGGGTCGGCGTCGATGACCTCGAATTCGATACCGGTCGAATGTCGGATGACCTCGCCGCGGGACGGCACGCGCCCGGCCAGTTCAGCCACCAGGCCGCCAATGGTATCGACGGTTTCGCGTTCATCGTCAGTCAGCACCGGGCCGACACGGGCCTCGAAATCCTCGATCTCGGTACGGGCATCGGCGATCAGCGACCCGTCGGGGCGCTCGATCATGTCGATTTCCTCGACGTCATGTTCGTCCTGAATGTCGCCGACGATTTCCTCGACAACGTCTTCGATGGTCACAAGTCCGTCGATGCCGCCGAATTCATCGACCACCAGCGCCATATGCACACGGGCGAGCCGCATCTGCAGAAGAAGGTCGAGAATGCGCATCGTCGGCGAGACGAACAGCACCTTGCGGATAAGAGCATTGATGTCAAACGGCGCCTTCGATGCGTAACACGCCAGCACATCCTTGATATGGATCATGCCGACGACGTCATCGAGAGTTTCGCGATAGATGGGCACGCGCGAGTGGGCCTCGCGAATGAGGAGTTCGGCGATTTCCTCGCGCGGGGTGGAAACCTCCAGGGCAACGATTTCCGCGCGCGGCACCATGACGTCGGAAACGATGACGTCGCGCATCTCGAGCACGTTGGAAATCAGCAGGCGTTCGTCGGCACTTATGACGCCGCCTTCGCCTTCAACGCTCTCGCGCTCCTCGATCAGTTCCTCGAGCGTCTCGCGGATCGAGGGATCCTGATTGCGGCTGCCGAAGATTCCGGAAAACCAGCCGCGCAGCCGCGCGAACAAACCCTTCCCCGCTGCAGGGGATGGATTGCCGGATATGTGAGGGCTTTCTGTTCGGTCGCTCATCGTTCTATTCGGGCCGCGGCCCACGGGCTGCCGGGTCGTAAGGATCGGCGATGCCGAGCCCGGCCAGAACGCGGGTCTCCAGACGCTCCATGCGCTGGGCCTCTTCGTCATCCATGTGATCATAACCGAAAAGATGCAGGATGCCATGAACCACGAGATGCGCCGCGTGGGCCTCGATGGTCAGGCCGCCGGATTCGGCCTCCCGCTGCGTGGTGCCGAAGGCCAATACAACGTCGCCCATCTGCCACGGCGCGCCCGCGGGCGGCGGCTCGGCATCGGCGAAAGCCAGAACATTGGTCGGCTGGTCCTTGTTACGCCATTCGCGGTTGAGCGCTTGAACGATCTCGTCGGACGAAAATACGACACCCATTTCGTGGGCGGCCTTCGGCGAAAGCGGTCCCGCGGGCGCGCCGCCATCGGCGCGCGCCGCCGCTATGGCCGCCTCTACCCAGCGCCGGGCCAGGGCCTCATATTCGGGAAGAGTTTCAGCCCACCCATCGTCGTCGATGGCGATGATGAGCTCGAGACCGGAATCGCCTGCTTCAGGATGTGCCGTCATCGCCCTTGGTCCCTGAGGTGGCGAGGCGCACGCCGCCTGCCTTGCGGCGGCGCTCGGCCTCGTCATAGGCATGCACAACGCGGGTCACCAGCGGATGACGAACCATGTCAGCATTGGTGAAGCGCATGAAGGCGACGCCATCGACATCGGCAAGCGCATCGGCGGCATCGGCAAGGCCCGAGCGCACGCCGCCGGGCAGATCGATCTGGCTGAGGTCACCCGTCACCACCATGCGCGATCCCTCGCCCAGGCGCGTCAGGCACATCTTCATCTGCACCGGGGTCGTATTCTGCGCTTCATCCAGGATGACGAAGGCATGGGCCAGGGTGCGCCCGCGCATGAAGGCGAGAGGCGCCACCTCCACCTCGCCGCTGGCCAACCGCTTGACCACCTGATCCGCGGGCAGCATGTCGTAAAGCGCGTCGTAGAGCGGGCGCAGATAGGGATCGACCTTTTCGCGAATATCGCCGGGAAGGAAGCCGAGACGCTCGCCCGCTTCCACCGCGGGACGCGACAGGATGATGCGATCGACCTCGCCCGCGCGCAGCATGGCGACGGCGGTAGCGACGGCGAGATAGGTCTTGCCGGTGCCTGCGGGACCGAGCCCGAAGACAAGTTCATGGGTCTGCATCGCCTCTATGTATGCGGCCTGCGCCGCCGTGCGCGGCACGATGCGCCGGCGCAACTGATCAAGAGCAGCACCCTGCGCGCCCGCCGCCGAGGCGATGGCGCCGAGCCGCCCGTCGGCGGCAAGGCGCACGGTGGCATCCACTTCGGCGCGGTCGAGTTCAACCCCGCCCGCCAGGCGCGCATAAAGAAGCGCCAGGACCTCGCGCGCCGCGGCGGCCTGTATCTTGTCGCCGGTAATGGCGATGCGGTTGCCGCGCGCGGTAATGGCAACGCCGAGATCGTGTTCGATGCGCGCGAGATTGCGATCATGCTCGCCGAAAAGCTGCGGCAGGCGCGCGTTGTCCTCGAATTCCATCACCAGCGCTGGCGCGGGCTGGCCGCGCGGACGGACGCGCGTTTCGGACTTGGTTGCGGCGCGGCGTTTCTTTCCGGGCTGGCGGGTCATGCGGGCACCTCGGCGCGGGCGCCGGCAAGAGTGCCCGAAAGCGAATTCTGCCCGGTCCCGGTAATGCGCACGGGGACGACCTTGCCGATCAACGCACCCGCATCGTCGCAATCGACATGCACGGGCTGAAGATAGGGGCTGCGCCCGCCCGCCTGCCCGGCGCGGCGGCCGGGCTTGTCGAACAGCACGTCGAGAGTGCGCCCGACACAGGATTCGTTGAAGGTGCGCATCTGTTCGTTGATGACGTCCTGAAGGCGGGCAAGGCGCGCGGCCTTCACCTCTTCGGGGATTTGGCCGTCGGCGGCGGCGGCGGGCGTGCCGGGGCGCGGCGAATACTTGAAGGAAAAAGCCGCGGCGAAGCGAACGTCGCGAACAAGCGCCAGCGTCGCTTCGAAATCGTCATCGGTTTCGCCGGGGAAGCCGACGATGAAATCGGACGTCAGCGCGATATCGGGACGCGCGGCGCGCAGTCTTTCGACGATCGAAAGAAAATCGCGCGTGGTGTACCTGCGGTTCATCGCGGCAAGGATGCGGTCCGACCCCGATTGCACCGGCAGGTGCAGGTAAGGCATCAGCTGCGGCACGTCGCGATGGGCGGCAATCAGGTCGTCGTCCATGTCGCGCGGATGGGAGGTGGTGAAGCGTATGCGCGCAAGCCCATCTATTCCGGCAAGGTCGCGTATCAGCCTGCCGAGCGTCCAGGAACCCGCGCCATCGGGCGAAGCCCCGTGATAGCCGTTGACGTTCTGGCCGAGCAGCGTGATCTCGCGCGCACCGGACGCAACAAGGGCGCGCGCTTCGGCGAGAACTTCGGCAACCGGGCGCGAATATTCCGCGCCGCGCGTGTAGGGCACGACGCAGAAGGTGCAGAACTTGTCGCAGCCCTCCTGCACGGACAGGAACGCCGTGACCTTGCCCGCGGCAGCGACGGTACCGAGCGCCTCGAACTTCGGTTCGGTGGCAAGATCGGTTTCCACCGTCTTTTCGCCCCGGCCTGCGCGCGCCAGCATGTGGGGCAGGCGATGATAGGTCTGCGGCCCGAAGACGAAATCGACGACCGGCGCGCGGCGCACCATTTCCTCGCCCTCGGCCTGGGCGACGCAACCGCCGACACCGATGGTCAGCTCGCGGCCGGCAGCCTGCACCTCGGCCCGCAACTCGCGCAGGCGGCCCAGTTCCGAATAGACCTTTTCGGCAGCCTTTTCGCGGATATGACAGGTGTTGAGCAGCACGAGGTCGGCATCGGCCGCGCTGTCGGTCGCCTCATAGCCTTCGCCCGCCAGGACATCCGCCATGCGGGCGGAGTCATAGACGTTCATCTGGCAGCCGTAGGTTTTGATGAAAAGCTTCTTAGCCAATATCGCCGTTTCCGGACATCGACCCGGCCGCGGCCGGGCACGGACCCCGCAGGATTCTTGGGGAAACTAGCATCCAGCCCCCGAGAGTCAAGCGGAGGGGGCGGGCTCTGCCGCGGGCAGCCGGCCGGAATTGGCCGCCGCCAGGCCCTCGGCCACGACCCGGCGGCAATGTTCGGCCAGGGCCTTGCGATCGGGGAAGTCGGCCAGCGATACCGGCGCGTGAAACACGACCTGGGCGCCGATGCGGCCAAGGCCCAAAACCCGCCAAAGGTGGCCACCGAGCCCCATGTCGCCGTACCAGGCGCAAAGGGGCTGCCAGTCGCGCACCATCGGCAGGGTGCCGATTTGCGTATAGGCGATGGAGAACGGCTGTACGACCAGCGGCTTGCCCGCGACCTCGCGCTCGGCGACGGCAAAAAGGGCGCTGCGGAACGGCAGCACGTGAATGCCGTCGTCCGACGTGCCTTCTGGAAACAGGATGAGATTGTCGCCGGCATCGAGGCGAGCAGAAATCTCGTCGCGCTGGTGACGAGCGCGCGCCGCACGGCGCTCGACGAAGACAGTGCGCTGAAGCTTGGCAAGCCAGCCAAAGAACGGCCAGCCCGCGATCTCGGACTTGGCGACGAAGCTGCCCTCGATCAACCCGCCCAGCACGCAGATATCGAGGTAACTGACATGATTGCCGACAAACAGCACGGGCGCTGGCGTGACCTGCCTGCCGGTCGCGACGACATCGATGCCGAGCAGGCGGGCGACGCGGCGGTGATAGAAAACCGGCAGCCGGCGCGCAAGGCGCAGGCCCAGCACTGCCGCCACAAGCTGGACAGGCATCAGCGGCACGGTGAAGGCGAGATACAGAACCGCCTTCACAGACGACAGGATGACAGAGACGGGAGGAATCAGGCGCTCCCCGAGCCGCGCCGTTCACGCTGGTAGTGACGGACGTATTTCTCGGTAACGAGATCGGTTTTGACCAGGATGCAGACGTCGATGGTGTTGAACTGTTCGTCCACCACGGCGCCATCACCAATGAAGCCGCCGAGACGCAGGTAGCCCTTGATCAACGGTGGCAATTCGTTGAGCGCGCGGCGCGGATCGAGCGATTCCTTCGCCATGCGGTTCATGTCCACGTAGCGCCCGGACAGCGCGCGTGGGCGAAAATCTTCGGGCGCCAGATGAAAATGGTAGAGATAGCTGAGCGGCACCGCCGCCGCCTCCACATCGGTTCCGGCGAGCGAGCCGCAGCCGAACATCATCGCGATGTCGTAGTGGAACACGTAGGCCGAGATGCCGAGCCACATGAGCTGCATCGTCGGCCGGTTGCGATGGGCCTGTGCGACGCAGGAGCGGCCAAGCTCGAGGATTTCGCCGGGCAATGCCTCGATCAGCGAAATGTCGAATTCGCCCGCCGTGTAAAACCCGCCCTGACGGGCGGCGGCTGAACGCCGGATCAACCGGTAGGTTCCGACGACATAATCGGCGGGATTGTCGCCCGCCGTCAGATCGACCACCAGCAGGTGGTCGCAATGAGGATCGAACCCATCCGAATCGCGCTTTTCGCGCGCCATGTCGGGCGTCGGATGCGCATTCATTTCTTCGTAGAAGACGCGGTAGCGCAACTGCTGGGAAGCGACGATCTCGGCCTCGTTGCGTGCCAGGCGCACCTCGAGGTTGCCCGCGCGGTGGCCAGTCAGCAGGGACTCCGGACGTGATCCAAGATCAATTGTCACTTGCCTGTCGCTCCGGCCGGATGCCGTCGGCATCCCACGGGATTACTTCCCGTCCTTTTGAGGCCCGGTTCCCTTTTTTGGTACGCAATAGAGTTCCAACCGGTGATCGACCAGTTCGTATCCCATCTGGTCGGCGATCCGGCGTTGAAGGGCTTCGATTTCCTCGTTGCGAAATTCGACGACGTCACCAGACCGGATATTGATCAGGTGATCGTGATGAGTACCCGGCCGCTGTTCGTAACGTGAGCGCCCGTCGCCGAAATCGTGCTTGTCGAGGATATTGGCTTCCTCGAACAGGCGCACCGTGCGGTAGACCGTGGCGATGGAGATGCGGGGATCGATGGCTGAGGCGCGGCGATGAAGCTCTTCCACATCGGGATGATCTTCGGAATCCGACAGAACGCGCGCGATGATCCGGCGCTGTTCCGTCATCTTCATGCCCTTGTCTAGGCAAAGCTGCTCAAGAGGCGACATCGTCTACCCGTTCACGGGCATCCGGGCAATCCGGGTGCCTGTCGGCATTGTTCTAATTTATGGGCATTTTTGCAACGGCTTACCGCCCGGACTCGGGCAAGAAACCATGCTGCACGTACGGTCAATCCCGGCGCGGCTTCGTGCCAAGGCCGATTTTCTTAGCCAGCGACGAGCGCTGGCGCGCATAGTTCGGCGCGACCATGGGGTAATCGGCGGACAGGCCCCAACGCTCGCGGTATTCCTCCGGCGTCATGTTGTAGGCGGTCTTGAGGTGGCGCTTCAGCATCTTGAGCTTGCGGCCGTCCTCCAGGCAGATGATGTAGTCGGGATGAACCGACTTCTTCACCGGTACCGCCGGCTGCGGCCGGTCACCGGCTTCGATGGCGGGCTGGCCGATCCCTGCGAGAGTCGAATACACTTGCCGGGTCAGCCGCGGCAGTTCGTCGACGGGGACCGTGTGATTGGCAACGTAGGAGGCCACGATCTCGGTGGTCAGGACGAGCAGGTCGTTGGCTTCGGTTTTTTCGGCCATGTAAAGGTTCTCGCTTTATTTCTGTAATTCTTCACAAAGATCCGCCTTTAGCGGTATGCGACGGCAATATAATAATAAGTATTTGCAGGTTCAATAGACGAAATAAAATAAATACATGAAACAACACGATCTGGATATTACCGGGGACCGCTGCCCCCTGACCTTCGTCAAGACCAAGCTGCTGATCGAGCGCATGGAAGCGGGCGATGTCGCCAGGGTGCGCCTGCGCGGGCAGGAACCGCGCGAGAATGTCCCGCGATCGGTGCGCGACCACGGCCACGAGGTCGTTTCGCTGGCCCTGGCCGAAGATGACCCGAGCGGGGAAACCTATGTGCTGGTTCTGCGCAAGGTCTGACGCCGCGCCTCAGGGTTCTATGCGCAGGAAAAGCGTCAGCGCGGCGACGGGAGGGCCGCCAGCGCGCTTGTAGTAGTCGCGCCGCCGCCCCACCGGCGTGAAGCCGAAGCGGCGATAGAGCGCCTGCGCCGCGTCGTTGTCTTCAGCGACCTCGAGAAAGAGCGATACGGCGCCCGCCGCCCGCGCCGCGGCAATGGCTGCTTCCATCAGCGAGCGGGCGATGCCGAGGCCACGCCAGGTTTCCCCCACGGCAATCGACAGGATTTCGCATTCGCCCGCCGCAGCGCGGGCCAGCACGAACCCGGCAAGATCCGGTTCCGGCACGCTACAGCCTTCGGGTACGGCAACGAGCCCGAAGGCGCCCGGCATGTTGAGTACCTGGCGCACGGTGAAGGGACTCCAGCCGTCGTCAAAACAGGCGCTATGCAGGGCCGAAATGACATTGCCGTGCACCATCGTCGCGGGAACGATCGAGATTTTCGTTTCGGGCCGGTCCATGTTCAGCCTCTGGCGGGCAGCCGGACGTCAGGGGGGCGGATATAAAAAGGCCGCGGCGCCTGGGGCGAGGGACCGCGCGCGGCACCAATGGCCGCGACATGGCGGGCATCGGGTGGCGCAAGGGCCGCGGAAAACCTGACATGCGGATTCCCCGCCAGCATGGGGCGCAAATGTTCGGCGCCGTCGCCGGCGAGGAGATAATACCCGTCGGCGAGCGCCACCCGCGCGGCCTCGCCGTCCATCGCGCCGGCTTCGCCCACGGGCGCGAGGTCCGCATCGAAAAGCTGGACAAACACATCGCGTCGCTTGGCCTCGACGCAAACGAGCAGGCGCCCGCCCGCCGCCGCCATCGCGCCGCGTTCGTCATCGGACACGGCACGCGCAAGCGCATCGAAAGTCGTGATGCCGGCAAGCGGAACGCCGGCGGCAAGGGAAATGGCGCGCGCGCAGGCAAGGCCGATGCGCAGGCCCGTGAAGGCGCCGGGCCCGGTCGTCACCGCGACCAGGGACAAATCGCCAAAGCCGATGCCCGCCTCGTCCATCGCCTCGCCGATCATGGGATTGAGGCGTTCGGCCTGGCCGCGCTCCATCGCCTCGAAGCGCCATGCCGCGATTGTGTCGCCCGTCAGGACCGCCGCCGAACAGGCGGTGGTCGAGGCATCTATGCCGAGTATGTGTTTCATGTCCGTGATCGTTCCCGCGCGTCCATGCTAGACTGCCGCACCATGTCCGAGGAACCCGTAATCCTGACCGAAGGCGCCGCGCTGATCGAAATCGCGCCACCCGCCTTTGATGTCGATATTGCCATCGCCTATGCCACCGCCGACAACTTTACCGGCAAGCCCGTCTATGGGCGCCCCGGCTGCTACCTGCATGAGGAAGCCGCGAAGCTGCTTGCCCGCGCCATCGCCCTTGCTGCCGATATCGGCCTGCGGCTGAAAATCTTCGATGCCTACCGGCCGACCGAAGCACAGTGGGTATTGTGGAACCATACGCCCGATCCTGATTTTCTGGCCGACCCCCGGCGCGGCTCGCCCCATTCGCGCGGCGTCGCCGTCGATCTTACCCTGATCGACCGCTCGGGACGGGAGCTCGACATGGGCACCGGTTTCGATGCCTTCACGCCCCTGTCCCACCACGCCAACCGCGATATCGGAGCCGATGCGGCCCGCAACCGTCACCTGCTGCTGGGCATCATGACGGCGGCAGGCTGGGACTTTTACCGTAACGAATGGTGGCATTACCAGATGTTCGAATCGCGCCGCTTTCCGCTTGTTTCCGACAAGGCCCTGGCTCAGCCCATGATGCCTTCGGCATAGGGCGGGACAGCGACATTTCCTTGCCCCGGCGGTGAGCAGCCCCCTAATCTGGCGCGGCAATCAGATCGGGGGCACCGATGACACGCCAATTAATCGGATATCGGGGGTTCCGCCGGCTCGCCGGGTGGATGTTAGCCAGTGCGCTCGCGCTCGGCTGCACGGCAGAATCCGTCAGGGCCCAGCAAAAACAAAACGGCATGGATGCGGTCGACCGTGACGCGACCCGCGCCGTCGTGATCATGTATCACCGCATCGGCGAGGCGAAATATCCCTCGACCAATATTCGCCTTGAGCAGCTCGAGGCGCATATCAAGGAACTGACCTCGGGCAAATACAATGTCATGGCACTGCCCGATGTCGTCGCGGCCCTGCAAAAGCGCGAAAAGCTTCCAGACCGCGCCATCGCCATCACCGTCGATGATGCGTTTACATCGGTCTATCGCGAATTGTGGCCGCGATTGCGCGCGGCAAAGCTGCCCTTCACGCTGTTTCTTGCGACCGGTCAGATCGCGCGCGCGCCGGGTGGCGAGTACATGACCTGGGGCCAGATCCGGGAAATGATGAAAGCGGGCGTCACCGTCGGCAATCATTCGGTGAGCCATGCGCACCTCGCCGACCAGAGCGCGGCGCGCGTTGCCGAGGAATTCACCAAGGCTTCCGAGACCCTGCAGAAGGAACTGGGCGTTCGTCCGCAGATCATGGCCTATCCTTACGGCGAGGCTTCATCAAAGGTGATCGAGGCGGCGCGCAAGGCGGGCTTCGTTGCGTCCTTCGGCCAGCATTCGGGCGCCATTCATGCGGGCGACGACATGTCCTACCTGCCGCGTTTCGCGCTCAACGAATCGTTCGGTTCGATCGAGCGTTTCCGGCTGGTGGTCAATTCGCTGCCTCTCTATGCGAAAGACATCAGCCCGTCCGATCCGGTTCCGCAGACCAACCCGCCGCCTTTCGGCTTTACCGTGGGCGACGGCGTTCCCCGGGTGAACCGGCTCAACTGCTTCTCGTCCCTGCACGGCAAGCTCGCGTTTGAACGGCTGGGCGAACGGCGGATCGAACTGCGCCTGCCGACGGCATTGCGCCCGGGCAGGGCCCGCATCAACTGCACCTTGCCCGCCGCCGACGGTCGCTGGCGCTGGTTCGGCTACCAGTATTACGTGCCGCGCCCAAAAGCGGCGCCGCGCTGACCGGGCAATAAAAAAGGCCCCCGTTCAACCGGGGGCCTTTTTCAACGGAAAAACGCCGCGATCAGGTACCGAGACGCGTCGCGCCGCTCGGCACATTTTCCGACAACCTTGCGCCGTCGAGGCTGCGCAGGTTGTTCACGCGGATGATGCTCTTGATCGTGTCGATGTACTCCTTGCCGCGCGCGGAATAGCTTTCCAGCGTCTCGATCAGGCGCATGGAATTGATGCCGCTGGTGTCGCGCGACGATTCGCGCATCTTGGCGCGCACCTTGCGGAAATCCGCATAGGCGTTGTGCGTGTTCAGGTTGCGGGCATAGGACCGCACCCCTTCGAGCAGCTCGTCGAAGGACTTGACCTTGATGCCTGCATCTTCGGCGTGGGCTTCGGGGATCAGGCCGATGCCCGAGGCCGTCGTACGCTGACCGAAGAGCGCGCGGCCTTCCTGCGCGAAACGCGAGGTACCCCACCCCGATTCCTCTGCCGCCTGGGCAAGCGCCAGGGACGGCGGGATCACATCGACGCGGCGCAGCAGCAGGCGCGCGTTACCCGGCTTCACCTCGTGACGTTCATACTGGGCCGCGAGCCAACGGCTCTCGGTGCGGGTGAGCTGACCGCCTTCGGCCATGCGATTGGTCAGTTCGGCGATGCGGGCGCGGTTCTGGCGCAGTTCCTCGTTCACGCGGAGAATGAGCGGCAGCATGGTCTTGATGAAGACCTGCTTGCGCGTTTCCGCGGAATTGAGGCGGCGCAGATCGTGCGGCATCGCCTTGACGAATACACGCGGCACGCTTTCGGTGCCCGCCATGACGTCTTCAAGGCGATAACCGATTCCCCGGAAATCCTTGTAGAGCTTGCGCGCGCTGCCCGGAACCACGGTGACGCCCTTGGGCTTCTGCACGTCACGGGCAGCTGTCTTGTGTTCGACGACGATGCGCCCGTCCGGATCGTACCAGAGCCCGTCATCGGGCACGGGCATCGACGCGGGTGTCGTCACGATAGCGAGCGCGACGGCGCCCACGATCGCGGCAGTGGCCCCGATCTTCGGATCCCGTAAAAACGCCCGGGTGGATGTGAAAGCGGCGGCGATGTCTCGCAACCTGTCTAAAGCCTTCGTCATTCCTGTCCTCGCCATTTCCGACAATCCTTTCAGATCGCTGCAAATGGCCGTCCCCAACCGACCAGTCCTTATTAACACCAACGCAACCAAAATGCGTGTCCGTCCCGAACGGGGCTTTCTGCCCCTTATTCCGCAGGCCGGACTTCCCTGATCTCCGGAATATAGTGCTTCAGCATGTTCTCGATGCCGACCTTGAGGGTTGCCGATGAACTCGGGCAACCCGAGCACGATCCCTGCATCCGAAGATAAACAATGCCTTCCTCATAGCGGCGGAACACGATATCGCCGCCGTCCTGGGCCACCGCCGGACGCACGCGGGTGTCCAGCAGTTCCTTGATCTGGGCGACGACTTCGCCGTCCGCCTCCGAAAATTCGCCGTCCTCGCCACCAGCTTCGGCAACCGCCGGCGCTCCCGAGGTGAAATGCTCCATGATGGCGCCGAGCACCATCGGCTTGAGCGACGTCCACTCGCGCGCCTCATCCTTGGTGACGGAAATGAAATCCGAGCCAAGGAAAACACGGGCCACGCCATCCACCGCGAACAGCCGGTCGGCAAGCGGCGATGCGCCCGGCGAAGGTGCGGGAAAGTCCGCGGTACCCTTGTCCATCACGGCACGGCCGGGAATGAACTTGAGGGTCGCGGGATTCGGTGTCTGCTCCGTCTGGATAAACATCTGCGTTACGCCTGTTTCCAAGTTGGCCGCGCCATCGGCCCCGGGGGACCCTGTCACGGTCACGGGGCAAAACTGAGGCAGCCCCGGTGACGGTCACGGAGAGAAATTGGGGACAAAGTCGATCAAAATCAAGGTAATTTTGTTATTGGATTTCAGTGGGTTAACCTTAACACGTGCGATTATGCCGCTGGCCCGAAATTTTCGTTCTCAAAGAAATGAATAATCGCAACGAAGAATCGCGTTGTTGCGGAAATACAACAGATTTTGATCAGGTCAGGGCGTCGATTTCTTCGTTCGACAGGTTCCCGGGAACGATCGTGACCGGGATCGGCAGGGTTCCCGACATCTTTCCGGCAAGCTGCGAGACCAGTGGTCCGGGTCCCTTCTTGTCGGTTCCGGCGGCAAGCACGAGGATCGAAATGCTTCTTTCCTCCTCGATCAGCTTGAGCAGCTCTTCGTGCACCTTGCCCTCGCGCAGGTAGTACACGGGCGTCATGCCCGAGAGCTGCTGGACCTCTTCGGAGACCGACTGCAAAAGTGCTTCGGCCTCCTGGCGGCGCTCCTCGCGCATCAGGTTTTCGACCGCCATCCAGTGCTGGAACTCGGCGGGCTCGATGACATAGAGCAATGCCACGCGGCCCCCGGTGCGCCGGGCGCGCAAGGCGGCGAAACGCAGCGCCTTGTGATGCTCGACCGTGTTGTCGACGACGACAAGGAAGATGCGCTCCTTGCCGTCATGGGGCTTTTCTTCGGTCCGGTCGCGGCTCGCGTCTGGATTTGCCATGGCTCAGGCCTTTCGGAAGACGGCGCCCGCGGTCCAGCCGGCCGCCAGCGCGATGAGAATTGCGATGATCCCGTAAAACGCCGAGTAACGGTGCGCGAACCGGTACACTTCCGCACCAAGGCCGATCTTGGAAATCAGCAGCGGCGTCGTCTGCGCGCTGACCACGCGCCCCTGGCGCACCTGCAGGACTTCGACGGTATAGGTGCCGGTCGGCACATTGGCCGGGAAATAAAGATTGGTACGGAACAGGCGATTGCCGAGGAAGGTCACACCGCCCGGCTTTTCCATGTACAGGCCCTTACGCACCTTGTTGCGGATGAAACCTGCCCTGTATTCGGCGAGCAACTTCGCATCGACCGCTGCGCCGGGCCTGAGATCAAGATTGTCCGTCCCGATGCGATGGCGAGCGAGCAGCCGCTGGGGAACGATTTCGGTCACGGGCCGCGACGTGGCGACGGCATAGAAGGCCGGCGCCGCATTGAACGAGACCTGCCCGGCGTTGACCCAGATACCGGCGATGCGATCCTTGCGCCGCACAACCTCGCGCCGGTCCGGGCCGCGCACGATCACCACTACGTCACCATCGCCGTCGGTGGCACCAAACAAAAGCACTTCGGTGCCGATGAAGCCGGTCGTGATGGCAACGAGGTGACGCGACAGGTCCGCCACCACCTGCTGGGCGCGGGCCTGTTGCATCATCGATGCGACAAGAACCCCCGCCAGCACAAAGCCCGCCAGAACAGCGCGATGGAGGAAACCCCGGATCATCAGCCGCCCCCCGCCGTGCCGAGCGAGAACAGGTCCGCAGGCTGGGTCACGAGATCAAAAATAATCTTGATGGCGACCGCCAAGACCATCAGTGCCAGCAGCCCGCGCAACTGTTCGCCGGGCAGGCGGCCCGCGAAGCGCGATCCGAACTGGGCGCCGATAACGCTGCCTGTCAGCAGGATCAGCGCCAGCATGACGTCGACGGTCTGGTTATGGGCGGCCTGCAGGAATGTCACCGTCGCGGTGACGAAAATGATCTGGAACAGCGAGGTGCCGACGACCGTGATGGTCGGCATGCCGAGCAGATAGATCATCGCCGGCACCAGCATGAACCCGCCGCCAACACCCATGATCGCCGACAGGATGCCGACAAGAAAACCGATCAGCAGCGGCAGCAGCGCCGAAATATAGAGTTTCGACTTGCGAAAGCGCATCTTGAACGGCAGCCCGTGCAGCCAGGTGTGCTGGTGCAGCTTGCGCGCGCCGGCACCGGAGTTGCGTTTTCGCAGGATGGCGCGGCCCGATTCGACCAGCATCAGCGACCCGATGATGCCGAGGAAAATGACGTAGCTGAGCGCGATGACGAGGTCGAGCTGGCCGAGACCGCGCAGGATCGAATAGAGCCAGACACCGAAGGCGGAACCGCCAACGCCGCCCACCAGCAGCACGGCGCCCATCTTGAAATCGACGTTGCCGCGCCGCCAATGGGCGAGGACGCCGGAAACCGATGCGGCGACAACCTGGTTCGCTTCCGTCGCGACGGCAACCGCCGGCGGCACGCCGGTAAAGATCAGGAGCGGCGTCATCAGGAAGCCGCCGCCAACGCCGAACAGGCCGGACAGGAATCCGACCGCGCCCCCCATTCCCAAAAGCAGGAACACGTTGAGGGAAATTTCGGCGATAGGCAGATAAATCTGCATGGGTTCGGCCGGAACGCCGCGGTTACCTTGTTCTAGGATCGTTTCCGTTGTGCGCCCGCGCGCCCCAAAGCGCAAGGGAAAAAGGGCCGCGTGGCCTGCCGGATCGGAGCCGCCGGATCAGGGCCGCAGGATGCCGATGATGTCGTGCATCTGCGCCATGTGGGCGCGGGCGATTTCACCGGCGCGCTCGGCACCCTTGCGCAGGATCCCGTCGATGAGGCCGCGATCCTTGAGCAGGTGCGTCATTTCCTGGCCGATGGGGCCGAGCTTCGCCACAGCGAGATCGGAGAGCGCCGGCTTGAAGGCCGAGAACATCTTGCCGCCGAACTCATTGAGCACCGCGTCCTTCGACATCCCGGAAAGTGCCGCATAGATATTGACCAGGTTGGCGGCCTCGGGCCGGTTTTCAAGGCCCTTGGCCTCGCTCGGCAACGGTTCGGGGTCGGTCTTGGCCTTACGCACCTTGAGGGCGATGGTATCGGCATCGTCCGTCATGTTGATGCGCGAGTAGGCGGATGGGTCGGACTTGCTCATCTTGGCGCTGCCGTCGCGCAGACTCATGACGCGGGTCGCCTCGCCAAGGATCTGGGGCTCGGGCAGCGGGAAGAATTCGGTGTCGTACTGGCGGTTGAAGGCGCCGGCGATATCGCGCGAAAGCTCGAGGTGCTGCTTCTGGTCCTCGCCCACCGGCACGTGAGTCGCCTTGTAGAGCAGGATGTCGGCGGCCATCAGCACCGGATAGGAATAAAGCCCAAGGCCCGCGTTCTCGCGGTGGCGGCCCGCCTTTTCCTTGAACTGGGTCATGCGGTTGAGCCAGCCGAGCGGCGTGATACAGCCGAGCAGCCAGGCGAGCTCCGAATGGCCGGGCACCGCCGACTGGTTGAAGATGATGCAGCGGTCGGGATCGATGCCAGCCGCAATATAGGCCGCCGTGACTTCGCGCGTATTGGCGCGCAACTCCTCGGGCCGCTGGGCAACCGTCAACGCGTGCAGATCCACGATGCAGAAGATGCAGTCGTAGTCATGCTGGAGCGCCACCCAGTTGCGGATGGCGCCCAGATAATTTCCGAGATGCAGGTTCCCGGTCGGCTGCACGCCTGAGAAAATTCGGTTCATGGCCTCGTCCCTAACCCAACGGCGGGGTTTATCGCCTCAAATCCGCGTGCCGGTCAAGCAACACCCGTCCCCGGGCCGGGTTCCGGCCCGCGGTTGCGGGTCAGCGCTGCGCGCAATTCGTCCCGGGTAATGGCACCGCCCAGAAAGGCAAGCGCCCCATAAAGCACAACTCCACCCGCCACGAGGGCCGCCAGATAGGCAAACCGCAGGCCCTCGGCCCAACTGCCGGCATCGGGCAGCGAATGAACGATTCCCGCCACAGCCCCCGCCATGACGACGGAGGCGAGCGCGATACGCGGCAGCTTGCGTTTCAGCCGGGCATCGGGAGCAAGGCGGCCGCGGCGGCCGAGCAGCCAGGCCAACAGCCCCGCATTGACCCAGGCCGCCGTCGAAGTGGCAAGGGCGATGCCGACATGGCCGAGCGGCCACATCAGGACCAGCGCCACACCCAGATTGACGAACAGGGCGACGACCCCGACCTTGACCGGCGTTGCCGTATCCTCGCGGGCGAAGAAAGCCGTCGACAGAACCTTCACCTGCACATAGGCGGGCAAGCCAAGCGCATAAGCCGCGAGCGCCAGCGCCGTCGCTTCCTGCGCCGCCGTTCCGAACAGGCCGCGCCCGAAAAGCCCCGACACGATAGGACCGGCCGCAGCGACAAGGGCGAAGGCAGCAGGCACGGTCAGGAACGCCGCGAATTCGACGGCGCGGTTCTGGCTCATCAGCGCTTCGGCCTCGTTGCCGGCGCGGATCTGGCGGCTCATCAGCGGCAACAGCGCCGTCGCCACGGCGATGCCGATGACGCCGAGTGGCAGCTGGTTCACGCGGTCGGCATAATAAAGGTAGGAAATCGATCCCGTCGGCAGGAACGACGCGATGATGACGTCGATAACGACGTTGATCTGGTAGATGCCCGCACCGAATGCGACCGGCAACATCAGGCGCAGCAGTTTCTTCACATCGGGCGTCAGGCGCGGCCAGCGCAAACGCATGACGAACCCGTGACGCGCAAGGGCGATGCCGAGCCAGGCGAATTGCAGGACACCGGCAACGGCAATGCCCCAGGCAAGCCCGCGCGCGGGCGTGTGCGTATAAAGCTGCCAGCCGAGTGCTGCGGCGATCAGCACGAGGTTGAGCACGACAGGTGCCGCGGCGGCGGCGGCGAACTTGTCGTAGGCATTGAGGATCGCGCCCATCAATGCAACGAGCGAAATGAACAGCAGATAAGGCAGCGTGATGCGGGTCAGGTCGATCGCCAGTGCGAACTTTCCGGGATCGGCGCGAAAGCCCGGCGCGATGACCAGCATCAGCCAGGGCATCAGGATTTCCAGAATGCAGACGAAGACCACCAGCACCGCGAGCAGGACCGCCAAGGATTCCTCGGCAAAGCGGCGTGCCGGTTTTTCTCCCGCCGTCGTCAGCAGCCCCGCGAACATAGGCACGAAGGCGGCCGAGAACGCGCCTTCGGCGAACAGGCGGCGAAACAGGTTCGGAAACTTGAAGGCGACGAAGAACGCGTCTGCCGCGGTCGAGGCGCCAAGCACCGCCGCGAACAGAACGTCGCGCAGGAATCCCAGCAGCCGCGAAAGAAGCGTATAGCCGCCGACGGTAGTGATGGATCGCAGAAGGGCCATGAAAAGCGCGTCAGGTGATCGTTGCCGAAAACAGGGATAGCACGGAACGCATCACCGCGCCTTGCCCTTGGGGCCCGGCTTGGCCCCGGATGCCGCCGCACCACTGCGGGTAGCCGTCTTTCCCTTGGGCTTGGGCTTGGAGCGCGGCGTGGCATCGGGACGCGAGCGCAGCGCGGGCTTGGGCTTCGGCACGTCCTCTGGTGCGGCCTTCTCGGCTGCGTCCGCCTTCTTGGCGGGGGGCGGCGTTTCTTCCTCGGCCTCGACGATGGCTTCGAGCAGGCGCTGGCGGATGGTTTCGAGCCGCGTTTCGTGGGTGATCTTGAGGCCGAAAATATCCTTTACGTAGAAAACGTCGACGGCGCGCGTGCCGTAGGTCGAAATCTTCGCCGAAGAAATCTGGAGGTTGAGTTCCGTCAGCGCATGGGTGACGTCGTAAAGAAAACCCGGTCGGTCACGGCCGTTGACCTCGATCACCGAGTAGGTATTCGAAGCTTTGTTGTCGATCACCACGCGCGGCTGGTCACGAAACACGCGCGTGCGCGCAGGCAGCGTCGCCTTGAGACGCAACTTGCGGCCGAGCCTGCGGCTTTTCGAAATGACCTTTTCGAGCGTGTCCTTCAGGCGGCGAAGCGCCGCCGGTTCGGTGACAGGCTGGCCATCGATGTCCTGCACCCAGAAGCTGTCGAGCGCCATGCCGTTGGTCAGCGTGAAGATCTTCGCGTCGACGATATTGGCGCCCGCAAGGGCGATCGCGCCTGCAATGCGCGAGAACAGGCCCGCATCGTCCACGGTGTAGACCGTCACTTCCGTTACGGCGCGGAACGCATCGACATGCAGGTCGATGGTCAGAAGGTTTTCGCCCTGTTCCGCCTGACGCACGATGGCCGCATGGCGGAGATGGGTATCGGTATCGAAGGCGAGCCAGTAGGGAGCTGCGCCGCGCGATGCATAGTCTTCCTTTTCCTGTTCGGTCCAGCCCGCGAGCTGCACCTTCAGCGCATCGCGCGCGGCATCGGCGCGCTGGGCGCGGGCGCGTCCCGACAGCTGGCCCGACATCACCGCTTCGGAAGCGTAGTAAAGTTCGCGCAGGAGCGCCGCTTTCCAGCCGTTCCAGACGTTGGGGCCAACCGCGCGGATATCGGCGACGGTCAGGCACAGCAACATGCGCAGGCGTTCTGGCGACTGCACGCCGGCAACGAAGTCGGCGACGGTCTGCGGATCGTCAATGTCGCGGCGAAACGCCGTGTTCGACATGATGAGGTGATTGCGCACGAGCCAGGCGGCACTTTCCGTTTCCTCGGCGCTGAGGCCCAGGCGCGGACCAAGCCGCTGGGCCACCTTTGCGCCGAGCACCGAATGGTCGCCGCCGCGGCCCTTGGCGATGTCGTGCAGCAACAGCCCGACATAAAGAGCTCGGCGCGAACCGATCTTGCCGATGATCTCGCTTGCCACCGGCATGACGTCCTGCATCTCGCCCTGTTCGATACGGTGCAGGATGCCGAGCGCGAAGATCGTGTGCTCGTCCACCGTATAGACGTGATACATGTCGTGCTGCATCTGCGCGACGACGCGGCCGAAGTCGGGAACGAAGCGACCGAATACGCCCGCCTCGTTCATGCGGCGCAGAACCACTTCCGGATTGCGCTTGTCGACAAGCAGGTCGAGGAACAGGGCATTGGCGTCCTTGTTGCGCCGGAGCTTGTCACCGATCAGCGGTAGGGAACGGGTGATCAATTTCAGGGTCGCGGGGTGGATGTCGACGTCTTCGCGATGGGCGACATGGAAAAGTCGGATCAGCGCAACCGGATCCCTGGCGAAGGCTTCGTCGTCGGCAACGCGCACACGCCCTTTTTCGATGACAAAACCATCGACGGTGCGGCCGTCGCCGCGCCAGAACCGGAAGTTGAGGCGTGGGCGGCGGCGGCTCTGTTCTTCCAGCGCCGCGCAGAAGATGCGCGTCAGGCCGCCGACTTCCTTCGCCCACAGGAAGTAATGTTTCATGAAACGCTCGACGCCGCGGGTCCCGGCATGATCGGTGTAGCCCATCAGTTCGGCGATGCGCTCCTGCATGTCGAAGGTGAGGCGGTCTTCCTCGCGTCCCGTCAGATAGTGAAGATAGCAGCGGATCGTCCACAGGAAGTCCTGCGCCTTGGCGAAACGCATCGCTTCGCGCTCTGACAGGACGCCGAGCTCGACCAGCCGGGAAACGTCGTCGACCCCGTAGGTATATTTGGCGATCCAGAAAAGCGTGTGCAGGTCGCGCAGGCCACCCTTGCCTTCCTTGATGTTTGGCTCAAGGACGTAGCGCGAGTCGCCGACGCGGTGGTGGCGTTCGTCGCGTTCGGCAAGCTTGGCCTCGACGAAGGCCGGCGCGGTGCCTTCCACGACATCGGCGCGGAAACGGCGTCGCAGCGATTCATAAAGGTCGGTATCGCCCGCGATCAGGCGCGACTCGAGCAGCGCCGTTCGGATGGTGATGTCTTCCTTGGCCAGTCGCATGCAGTCGTCGACCGAACGCGTCGCCTGGCCGACCTTGAAGCCGAGATCCCACAGAAGATAAAGAATGTATTCGATGACCTGTTCATTGTAGGGCGTCTTCTTGTAAGGCAGCACGAACAGCAGATCGATGTCCGACTGCGGCGCGAGCTCGCCGCGCCCGTAGCCGCCCTGGGCGACCAGAGCCATGCGTTCGCCGCGCGTTGGATTGGCGCTGCGATAAACCGCGCTCGTGACGAATTCGAACAGCGCGACGATCAACCCGTCGATGATGCGCGTATTGGCGACGACGACTTCGGCGCCGGTCATTTCATGGGCGAAGAAGGCCTCGCGCACGTTGTCTCGTTCGGCGGCAAGCGTATCGCGTGCGAGCGCAAGAACCTGCCCGCGCAGTTCCGAGGCCGGGCGGTCGGCGGCGACGAGGGTTTCGAGGCGTGCGGAAAACACGGCGATTTCGTCGCCCGCTGCGCGCGCCGGACCACGGCCCGGGCGGGATCGCGCGCGGGTGCGTTTGGCAACGGGGGCAGTGGCAGCGGTTTCGCTCATATCGCTCCGGGCGGCGCATCGTATATATAAGTGATCCGGGGGCGCAGTATGGCACAAACGGCCGGCCCATGCGCGGCCTCCCACGAAAGGCGGTTGACGCCATGACAGCGGCCCTGATCATCATCGACGTGCAAAAAGGCTTCATCGGACCGGCAACGGCGCATGTGCCCGAGCGTGTCGGTACCCTTCAGGACGATTTCAAAACGGTCATCGCCACCCGTTTCGTCAATCCCGAGGGCTCCGCCCATCGCCGCCTGATCGGCTGGTCCCGCTTCGCGCCCGGCAGCGCCGATACGGAACTGGCCTTTGCGCCGGCAGCCCATGTCCGCGTCATTGAGAAGCAGACCTATTCCTGCCTGACCGACGAGGTGCGCGCCATCCTCGGCGCTACCAATGCCGACGAAGTGCATCTTTGCGGCATCGCCACCGACAATTGCGTGCTGGCGAGCGCCATCGCCCTGTTTGAGGCGGGACTGACGCCCATCGTGCGCGCGCGTGCCTGCGGCTCGCACGGCGGCACGGAGTTCCATGACTGGGGCCTGCGCATCCTGCGACGCCTGATCGGCACCGCGCAGGTGCGCGAGGACTGAAACAAGCGTCTAGTAGCTGCCCGAATCCCAGCGCCGGAACGCCTCGCTCACCACCGGGAAGGGCGAAACGATGGACGGTTCGTTCATCACCGGCGCGCCATGGAAGAAATGCGCAGGCGTGATTTCCGACAGCTTGTTCACGCCGAGAAGTGCCAGGTTCATCTTGATTTCGGCTTCCATGATCTCGAAGGACCGCACCAGACCGTCCTCGCCGCCCGCGGCCAGCGCCCAGCCCTGGAGCTTGCCGACGGCAACGACGTCGGCACCCAGGCCGATTGCCTTGATCACGTCGGTGCCGCGCAGGAAGCCGCCGTCGATGACGATGGGCGCCTTGCCCTTCGCCACTTCGGCCACTTCCGGCAGGCAGGCCAGGGCACCCCGGCCATGATCCATCTGGCGGCCGCCATGATTGGATACCCAGATCACATCGACGCCGCGCTTGAGCGCGATTTCCGCATCCTCGCGCGTGGCGATGCCCTTGACCATGACGGGCAGGCCACAATGCTTCTTGCAGGCCTCGACGAAATCCCAGGTCAGCGCGCCGCGATGCTTCCATTCGGCATCAAGGTCGATGCCTTCGAGGTTCGAGCGCTGCGCCGAATTGCGGCGCAGGAAACGGTTGTAAAGATCGCGTTCGCGCCTGCCGTAGTGCGCCGTGTCGACGGTGATGACCAGCGCATCAAAACCCGCGGCGACGACACGATCGAGGGTCTTCTTCACCCATTCCCAGTCGCCGCGCACATAGAGCTGGAAAATCTTGTAGCCCTTCGTCGCCGCCGCGCAATCTTCGAGGCGGGGATTGGACATGATCGAGATCGCCGCCATCGAGCCGAACTTGTCCATGGCATGCACGACCGCAAGGTTGCCGGTCGGGTCCATGTGATGGAGCGAGCCCACCGGCGCGCAGATCACCGGAATGCGGATCTTCTGGCCCATGAACGTCGTGGTCGCGTCGGGGTCCGGCACGCTGATGAGGACGCGCGGGCGGAAGGCGACCGAATCGAGGGAATGGCGGTTGCGCTTCAGCGTCGTTTCCGATTCGCCGCCGCCCGAAAGGAAGTCCCAGGTCACCGGCGCCATGCGCTTCTTCGCGGCGATGATCAGTTCCTGCTGGGTCAGTGCGTTCTTGACGTCGTCCATGCGGCTCCCCTTGCTTTTTACGGCCGGTTGCAACCCGGCACTGCCCGGTTTTAGCGCCGCCGCCCTGCCGGGGCAAGGCGGACGCGGACGGGGCTGCCGTTGACTCCGCGCCCCGGCGGGCGATACTGGCAGCAATGAAAAAAGAGGGCCGGATTTCCGGCCCACGGGGAGAACCGATGACCACGACCGCAGAGATCCCGGCCGATTCCGCGCCCGCGCGGGCAGCGAGGCTGATGACGCCGAAGGCGCGGCTCGGCCTCATCATTCCGTCGTCGAACCGGCTGAGCGAGCCGCAGATCCAGTATTTCGCCCCGCCCGGCCTTGGCGTGCATGTAAACCGGCTGCGCATGACCGGCCCCTGGCACAAGCCCATTGCCCAGCTGATGGACGACATCAAGGCTTCCGCCGGCGCGCTCGCCGATGCGCGCTGCGATGTCATCGTGTTTCACTGCACCGGCACGTCGATGGAAGAAGGCCCCGAGGTCGAAGCCCGGGTCATCGAGACCATCGCCGCCGAAACCGGCGCGACCACGCTGGCGACGGGTAAGGCCATCGTCGATGCGATGAAGGCGCTCGCCCTGCGCTCGCTGGTGCTGCTGACGCCGTACCGCCAGTCGGTCAACGATGCCGAGCGCGCCTACCTGACGAAGCTCGGCTTCGAGGTGTTGCAGGATGTCGGCCTCGGCCTCAAGGGCGGAGACGAATACATCCACGTGGAGCCGAAGCGCTGGTTCGATCTCGGCTGCGAAATGCTGACCCGCCATCCGAAGGCGGACGGCATTTTCCTGTCGTGCACCAACACCACGCAGATCGAGGCCATTTCCGGCATCGAACGGGCGACGGGCAAGGCCTGCGTCAATTCCAACCAGGCGGTGCTGTGGGCGGTGAGCCGTGCGCTCGCGCCCAAGCTGGGCGGCTGGCCGCGCGAAGCGCGTCTCGGCCGCCTGTTCGGCAACGCCTGAAATTCATCACACCGAAGTAACCGAAAGGAACAGCAAGATGAGCAGCATCGATCTCACCGGCAAGGTCGCCATTGTCACTGGTGCCAGCCGCGGCATGGGCCGCGAAATGGCAGACGCCATCATCGAGGCGGGCGGCAAGGCGGGGCTGCTGAGCCCGGACGTGGAAGAGCTCAACGCCGCGGTCGCGGAAATCACCAAGGCGCGCGGGCCGGGCAAGGCCATTGCGCTGCCCTACAGCATCGACGACTACGCCGCCTGCGAAATGGCGCGCGACAAGACGATCCGCGAGCTGGGCGGGCTGCACATGGTGGTGAACAACGCAGCGCTCGGTCAGCTCAACGTCGTGGCGAAGAATGCCACCGACACCTCGATCAACTTCTGGGAAACCGATCCTTCGCGCTGGTCGCAGGTGATAAAGGTCAACGTGGTCGGCACCTACAACATGTGCCGCGCGATCACGCCGCACCTGATCGCGCAAAAGTGGGGGCGCATCGTCAACGTGACGACGTCGCTCGGCACCATTCAGCGCAAGGGCAATTCGCCCTATGGCCCGTCGAAGGGCGCGATCGAGGCGGAAACACTGATCTTCGCCGAGGAACTGGAAGGCACCGGCGTCACCTGCAATTCGCTGATCCCGGGCGGCGCCGCGGCGACGGCCTTCGTTCCGAAGAATTTTCTCACCGACCGCAAGCTGGTCGATCCCAAGGTCATGCGTGCGCCGATCGTATGGCTCGCCTCCGACCTGTCGGACGGCCACACCGGCGAGCGCTACGTCGGCAACCGCTGGGACGGGAAACTGTCGCTGGCCGAAGCGGCGAAGGGTGCCTTGGAAGCGCCGGTCTACCGCGCGCCCCAGGGCAGCCAGCAGGCCAGCCGCGAGTGGAACAAGCCGTAAAGGCTAATCGTCGGATTTCGCCAGCAACGCTTTAAGCCGATAGACGAGGTCCAGCGCATCGCGCGGCGTCAGGCTGTCGGGATGCACGGCCTTGAGCGCGTCTTCGACCGCCAAAGATTTTGAGCGCCCATGCCCGCCCGCCTGCGGGCGCGGAGCGGCGGCAAACAGCGGCAGGTCATCGGCAAGGCGTGACAGCTGGTCTGCCTTTTCGCCCTTCTCAAGCGCCGACAGCACTTCTTCCGCGCGCACGAGGGCCGCTTCAGGCAAGCCCGCCAGACGCGCGACATGGATGCCGTAGGACCGGTCTGCGGTGCCGGGGCCAACTTCGTGCAGGAACACGACGTCGCCCTTCCATTCCTTGACGCGCATGCAGTGGTTCGACAGATCGTCAAGGCGGGCGGCGAGCGCCGTCAGCTCGTGGTAATGGGTGGCGAAAAGTGCCCGGCAGCGATTGACCGAATGCAAATGCTCGATCGTCGCCCAGGCGATGGACAGGCCGTCGAAAGTGGCGGTGCCGCGCCCGATTTCATCGAGAATGACAAGCGCGCGTTCGCCCGCCTGGTTGAGGATCGCCGCCGTTTCCACCATTTCGACCATGAAAGTCGAGCGTCCGCGCGCGAGATCGTCGGCGGCACCAACGCGCGAGAACAGCTTGTCGACAACGCCTATATGGGCGGCGCGCGCGGGCACGAAGCAGCCGATCTGCGCCAGCACCGCGATCAGCGCATTCTGGCGCAGGAAGGTCGATTTGCCCGCCATGTTGGGGCCGGTGATCAGCCACAGGCGCGAACCTTCGGCGCCATCGGAACCGTCGCGCGCCGTCAGATCGCAATCGTTGGGAACGAAAGCTGCCCCTTCGCCCGAGCGCAGCATCGCTTCCACCACCGGATGACGGCCGCCTTCGACATGGAAGACGAGCGAGGCATCGACGCGCGGGCGCACGTAATCGCCGTCGCGCGCAAGACGGGCAAATCCCGCGACCGCATCAAACCAGGCAAGGGCGCGTGCCGCATCGGCGATGGCGGCGGCGGCCTCGGGCGCGGTGACTTCACCGACGAGGCGCTCGAAGATTTCCATCTCCATGGCGAGCGCGCGGTCGGCGGCGCGGCTGATGCGCGTTTCCAGATCCGCCAGATCGGCCGTGTTGAAGCGCACGGCAGATGCGATGGTCTGGCGATGATGAAAGAATTTTTCCTCGCCCTTGGGGCCCGGCGCGGTCGCCAACTGGTCGGCCTGATTGGGGCGCACTTCGATGAAATAGCCGAGCACGTTGTTGTGGCGGATGCGCAGGTTCGCGATCTTCGACGCATCGCGGTAGTCGCGCTCCAGCCCCGCGATCAGCCTGCGGCTTTCATCGCGCAAACTGCGCGTTTCATCGAGGGGGGCATCGTAGCCCTTGGCGATGAAACCGCCGTCACGGGCGAGCAGCGGCAGATCGGGTGCTAGGGCGCGCGCCAGATGATCGACGAGCGCCGCGTGATCGCCAAGACCTTGGAGCCATCCGCGTACAAGGTCCGGGATCGTATCGGAAGCCAACGCTTCAAGGGCGGCGGCGAGTTTGCCGGCCCGCGCAAGCCCGTCGCGCAGGGCGGCGAGATCGCGCGGCCCCCCGCGCCCGAGCGCGAGACGCGCAAGGGCACGTTCGATATCGGGACAATCGACGAGCGCTTCCGTGATGGGCGCCACGGGCGCGTCGTCGCCCGCGAGCCATTCGACCGCATCAAGGCGCCGGTTTATTTCATCCGGGTCGGTCAGCGGCGCCGACAAAAGCTCGGCGACGAGCCGGGCACCCGCGCCCGTGCGCGTGCGGTCGATGACATCGAGCAGCGTTCCCCGCCGCGCGCCCGACAGCGTCTGGGAAAGTTCCAGATTGCGGCGGGTCTGGGCGTCGATTTCCATGACCGCGCCCGCGGCCTCGATACGCGGGGGTGCAAAGCGCGGCAGCGCCCCTTTCTGGGTCAATTCCACGTAATCGACGAGCGCGCCCGCCGCCGCAAGCCCGGCGCGCGAGAACGCGCCGAAGGCATCGAGGGTGGCGACCGAATAGAGGCGCTTCAGGCGGTGCTCGCCGTTGGTCGAATCGAACAGGCTGGCGGGCTGCACGGTCAGCGTCGTCACGCCATCGTCGCGCAGCGCGCCCAAGACCGGAGCGATGTCGTCGCGCCCGGCAAGACGATCGGAGACGAGCACTTCGCCCGGGGCAAGACGCGCGATAGCGGCGCCGAGGCGCCCCGCATCGACATCGCCGATGACGAAGGCGCCGGTCGAAATATCGAGCCATGAAAGGGCAAGCGCACCTTGCGCTTCGCCGAGGGCGGCCAGGAAATTGTTGCGCGCCGAATCAAGGAGCGTGTCCTCGGTCAACGTACCCGGCGTGATCAGGCGCACGACATCGCGGGCGACAACGGATTTGGAGCCGCGCTTTTTCGCCTCCGCCGGGTCCTCGGTCTGTTCGCAGACGGCGACCTTGAAGCCCTTGCGGATGAGGCGGGCAAGATAGGTTTCATGGGAATGCACCGGCACCCCGCACATCGGGATATCTGCACCCTGATGCTTGCCGCGATGGGTGAGCGTGATGTCGAGGGCGCGCGAGGCGGCAACCGCGTCTTCGAAGAACAGTTCGTAGAAATCGCCCATGCGGTAGAACAGCAGGCAGCCCGGATGGGCCTGCTTGATGGCGAGGTACTGGGTCATCATCGGCGTGACCGGCCCGGACCCGGCGGCGGCCGGTTCGGCTCCGGTGGCGTCGCTATCGGCCAGCACCTCGTCGGTCACCCTTGATCCCCTGTTTAGCGGCTGTTTTGGCGGCCCGGACCGGGCCGGCCCCGACCCTAACACATCGCCCGGGGTGGGCCGAATAGCCTGAACGACAGGAGGGACAAAACCCCTTGGGGCTTGGCAAAGAGGGGAAAAAGGGTAAGTTTCGGGGGTTTTTTGCCCCTCAGGGGCCCGGGCCCGACAGCGGACGGACGGCCCGGCAGCAAACAAGTCAGGACAGGGACTCGCCATGCCCAATTCCAACGATCGCGTGCTCGACCAGGAAGCGCTCGCTTTTCACGCTCAAGGTCGCCCGGGCAAGATCGAGATCGCACCGACCAAGCCGCTGGTGACCCAGCGCGATCTTTCGCTCGCCTATTCGCCGGGCGTGGCGGCGCCTTGCCTCGCGATCCAGAAGGACCCGTCGCGCGCCTACGATTACACCGTGCGCGGCAACCTGGTCGCCGTCATTTCCAACGGGACGGCGGTGCTGGGCCTCGGCAACCTCGGCGCGCTGGCGTCCAAGCCGGTCATGGAAGGCAAGGCAGTCCTGTTCAAGCGCTTCGCCGACGTCGATGCCATTGATCTGGAAATCGGCACCGAGGACGTCGACGAATTCGTCAACGCGGTGCGCTACCTCGGCCCCTCCTTCGGCGGCATCAATCTCGAAGACATCAAGGCGCCCGAATGTTTCATCATCGAGCAGCGCCTGCGCGAGTTGATGGACATCCCGGTCTTTCACGACGACCAGCACGGCACGGCGATCATCGCCGCGGCGGGACTTTTGAACGCGCTTGATGTGACCGGCCGCAAGCCCAAGGACATCAAGATGGTAGTGAACGGCGCCGGCGCCGGGGCCATCGCCTGCGTCGAACTGGTCAAGCGCATGGGTGTACCCCATGAGAACGTCGTCATGTGCGACACCTCCGGCGTCATCTATCAGGGCCGCGAGAACGGCATGAACCAGTGGAAGTCGGCACACGCCGTGCCGACCAAGGCGCGCACGCTGGCCGAAGCCATGAAGGGCGCCGACGTCTTTTTCGGCCTGTCGGTGAAGGGCGCGGTCAATCAGGACATGGTCAAGTCGATGGCCAAGAAGCCGATCATTTTCGCCATGGCCAATCCCGATCCCGAAATCCGGCCCGAAGAAGTGCATGAAGCGCGCAAGGACGCGATCATGGCGACGGGTCGTTCGGACTATCCGAACCAGGTCAACAACGTGCTGGGCTTTCCCTATATCTTCCGCGGCGCGCTCGATGTGCGCGCGCGCGCGATCAATGACGAGATGAAGGTGGCCGCAGCGGAAGCACTGGCCAAACTCGCCCGCGAGGACGTTCCCGACGAGGTCGCCGATGCCTACCAGGGTGCGCGCCTGCGCTATGGCCCCGATTACCTGATCCCGGTGCCCTTCGATCCGCGCCTGATTTCATCGATCCCGCCCGCCGTAGCACGTGCCGCCATGCGCACCGGCGTCGCCACCAAGCAGATCGACGACATGGACGACTACAAGGCGCGGCTGTCGGCCCGCCTCGATCCCACGGCCGATACGCTCGCCATGATCCTCCGCGAAGTGCGCTCGAACCCGCGCCGCGTCGTCTTCGCCGAAGGCGAGGAAGAAAAAGCGATCCGTGCCGCCGCGTCCTTCAAGGCCGCGGGTTACGGCACGCCGATCCTCGTCGGCGTCAAGGACCGCGTGCTGGCGACGATGAAGTCCATCGGCATCGCCAATGCCGACGAATTCGAAATCACCAACGCCGCCCTTTCGACGCGCAACAAGGAATACACCGATTACCTTTATGCGCGCCTGCAGCGCCGCGGCCTTCTGTATCGCGACTGCCAGCGCATGGTGCATCTGGACCGCAACGTGTTCGCCTCCTGCATGGTGGCGCACGGCGACGGCGATGCGCTGATCACCGGCCTGACCCGTTCGTCGTTTACGTCGTACAACGAAGTGCGGCGCGTGTTCGATGCGCGCCCGGGCGAACGGCCCTTCGGCCTGACCATGCTGATCGCGCGCGGGCGCACGGTGTTCATCGCCGATACCTCCGTCCACGAAGTGCCGACCCAGGAAGAGCTTGCCGACATCGCCGTGCAGGCGGCGGCCAAGGCGCGCCAGATGGGGCATTTCCCGCGCGTGGCGTTGCTGTCGTTCTCGACCTTCGGCGATCCGCTGCGCGACAAGGGCAAACGCATCCGCGAAGCGGTCGATATTCTCGATACCCGGAAGCTCGATTTCGAATACGACGGCGAAATGGCGGCGGACGTCGCACTCGATTACGAGCTGATGCGCCAGCACTATCCCTTCAGCCGCCTGACCGGGGCCGCCAACGTGCTGGTCATGCCGGCGCTGGACCCGGCCAACATCGCCTCCAAGCTGATGCAGGAACTGGGCGGCGGCACGGTGATTGGTCCGCTGTTGCTGGGCCTTGAAAAGCCGGTGCAGATCGTTCCGATGAATGCGAGCGTCTCGGAAATCGTCACCGTGGCGGCACTGGCCGCCCATGAAACCCTGCGCTAGCCTGTCCGCTGCACCGGGGCTTCCACCACGGGGCGCAACCGGGGACGGACACCGATGACAAGACCGCGCACGCCGGTCAAACGTCTAGCAGCGACAGCGCTGATATTCGCGCTGCCCGGTCTTGCCGTCATCGCTGCACTTTTATTTCTCCACGCGATAGCGCCTTTGCTGGCGTTAGGCGCAGCCGTCGGCTGTGTGCTGATTGCCGCCATCGTCGCATCGCCTATCGCGCGCGATCTCGCGCAGGCGGCACGCTACGGCGATGAACTGGCGCATCGGGGCAAGGCGGAGGCGCCCGAACTGTCGGGCTGGGCGCCGGCGGCGGAACTGGCGGCCGTCATGCGCCGCATTCAGCGCGAAACAACGGAGCGGGAACAAAAGCGCAAGGACGATGCGGTGCCGGGATCGCGGCTGTTCGACGCGCTGCCACAGCCCTTGATCGTGATCGATGATGGGCGGCGCATCGTCGCGCTCAACGAGGCGGCGCGGCAATTCACCGCCGCCGCGGTCGGCAGCAGCCTGTCTGCGGCAATCCGCGATCCGGAACTGCTGGAGGCCTGCGAAGGCGTCCTCAAGGATGGCGAACACCGCGCCACCGGGTTCAACATTACCGCGCCGGTCGAGCATTATTTCTGGGCGGAAATCGTTCCCTTCGCAACCGGGAAGCCCGGGGACGCCCGCGTGCTGATCGCGCTTTACGACCTGACCGAACGCCAGCGCGCAGAACAGATGCGCGCCGACTTCGTCGCCAATGCCAGTCACGAGTTGCGCACACCGCTCGCATCGCTGATCGGGTTCATTGAAACACTTCAGGGCCCCGCCAAGGACGATGCCACTGCTCGCGAGGAGTTCCTCGCGCTGATGCATGACCAGGCGACGCGCATGTCGCATCTGGTGCGCGATCTTCTTTCACTGTCTGCGATTGAACTGCATGAACACACCCTGCCTAATACTGTCGCGGACATCGCGGGCATTCTGGAACGCGTGGTCAGCACCCTGAAAGGGGCCGCAGCGAAACGCGAGGTGACGCTGGAGTTATCCGCCGCGTCGCTGCCACCCGTAGCCGGGGACGACGAGCAGCTGACCCAGGTTTTCCAGAACCTGATCGACAACGCGATCAAGTACGGGCGGGGCGGTGGCAGGGTGCGCATTGCCGCCACGGCTGAGCGCGGCGAGGTTCGCATCAGTGTCAGCGACGAGGGCGAAGGCATCCCTGCCCGTCATATTCCGCGCCTGACCGAGCGCTTCTACCGGGTGGATGCGGCGCGCTCGCGCGCCGTCGGCGGCACGGGTCTGGGTCTTGCCATCGTCAAGCACATCGTCAGCCGCCACCGGGGCCGGCTCGAAATCGAGAGCGTCGAGGGCAAGGGGTCGACCTTCCGCGTCATCCTGCCCGTCGCCAAGATTTAACCCGCTGACATATAACGTTAATTTCTTTTTCCGGCCTCTGTCACAGGGCTGTAACAGGCCTGTCGTAAAGCTGTCGCCGCGCGGGCCTAGGGTCATTGCCGAGGGACGGACATAGGGTCCGGCCCCATCCGCAAGACGGATGATGCTGTGATGAGAGGAAAAAAGACCATGACCAGAAACACGCTTGCCCTCGCTGCCATGGCGGCGATCGCCTTTGCCGGGGCCGCCCATGCCCGCGACCAGATCCACATCGTCGGATCTTCCACAGTGTTCCCCTTCGCCACCAAGGTGGTCGAGGAATTCGGCAAGACCACGAAATACAAGACCCCGGTCATCGAAAGCACCGGTTCGGGCGGCGGCATCAAGCTGTTCTGCTCGGGCGTCGGCGTGAATACGCCGGACATCGCCAATGCGTCACGCCGGATCAAGGCTTCCGAGGTCAGGGCCTGTGCCAAGAACGGCGTAAGCGCGATCACTGAAGTGAAGATCGGCTTCGATGGCATCGTGCTCGCCAATTCAAAAAAGGCGCCGACCTACAATCTCAGCCGAAAGCAGATTTTCCTGGCGCTTGCCAAGGAAGTTCCGGTCAACGGCAAGATCGTGAAAAACCCCTACAAGAGCTGGAAGCAGATCGACGCATCGCTGCCCGATACGAAGATCGAGGTTCTGGGCCCGCCGCCGACGTCGGGCACCCGCGACGCTTTCGTCGAACTGGTGATGGAACATTCCGCCGATGAATTCCCCGAGATCAAGGCGCTAAAGGCTTCCGACAAGAACCGCCACAAGCAGGTCGCAAGCGCGCTGCGCGAGGACGGCGCCTTCATCGAAGCAGGCGAGAACGACAACCTGATTGTCCAGAAGCTCGAGGCCAATCCGGCTGCACTCGGCATCTTCGGTTTCTCCTACCTCGACCAGAACAAGGACAAGGTCCACGGCAGCATCGTCGAGGGCCAGTCCCCGACGTTCGAGGCCATTGCCGACGGCAAGTATCCGGTTTCTCGCTCGCTCTACTTCTACGTGAAGAATGCGCATGTCGGGAAAATCCCCGGCATCGATGCCTATATCCGCGAATTCACCGCGGAAAAGGCCTGGGGCGATACCGGCTACCTTGCGGAAAAGGGCCTGATCCCGCTGCCTGCAACCGAACGGCGCGGCGCGGCCAAGGCAGCGCAGGGACTGAAGCCGCTCAGAATGTAAGCATATCTCTCTGGAGTGCCGGCGGGCTTCGGCCCGCCCGATTTATTGAAACCCGACCGGATCATCCATGAACACTTCCGCCCTCCTGACCCTGATCGTACTGATCGCGATGGGCGGATTCTATGTCGGGCGCGGCCGTGCGCTGCGTCGTGCCAAAAACGCCGCTACCACCCTGCATTCCCTTCCGGGCTATTACGGCTACTACGTAGCGCTCTCCGTAGCGCTGCCGGCGCTTGGGCTGATGGCCTTATGGCTGGCTCTGGAACCGACCATCATCCGGAATCTGGTCATCGCCGATTTGCCCGCCGCCACGCGGTCGCTGGCGCCGGAACGGATCGAACTTCTCTACAACACCATCGTCAATACCGCGCGCGCGCGGGCCATCGGTGCAAGCGGCGACCCGGCAACGCTTGCCGCCGCCGCCCATTACACGCAACTGCGCACGACCGCTCAGATGGCCCTGACGGCACTGGCGTTGACCCTTGCCGTCGCCGGGCTGCTGTTCGCCCGCGGGCGCGTGGGCCCTAGCCTGCGTGCGCGGTGCGCCGTCGAGAAGATCGTCATGGCCCTGCTGATGACAGCGTCGCTGGTGGCGGTTCTTGCGACGATCGGTATCGTCCTCAGCCTGCTGTTCGAATCGGTCCGTTTCTTCGACAAGGTGCCGGTCACGGACTTCCTGTTCGGCCTGCACTGGTCGCCGCAAACGGCGCTGCGCGCCGACCAGGTGGGGTCGTCGGGTTCTTTCGGCGCCGTGCCCGTGTTCGCGGGAACGCTGCTGATCACCGCCATTGCCATGCTGGTGGCCGGGCCCGTCGGACTGATGAGCGCCATCTTCATGTCCGAATACGCATCCCCACGGACACGCGCGATCGTCAAGCCGGTGCTGGAAGTTTTGGCAGGCATCCCCACGGTCGTCTTCGGCTTTTTCGCCGCCCTGACCGTCGCGCCATTCGTGCGAAAGATGGGCGAGGCCGCGGGCCTGTCGGTCGCTTCCGAATCGGCGCTGGCTGCCGGCCTCGTCATGGGGATCATGGTCATTCCTTTCGTCTCCTCGCTGTCGGACGACGTCATCAATGCCGTGCCGCAGTCGCTCCGCGACGGCGCCTATGCGCTCGGTGCGACGAAATCGGAAACCGTGCGCCAGGTCATTCTGCCGGCCGCCTTGCCGGGGATCGTCGGATCGTTCCTGCTCGCCATTTCGCGCGCTATCGGCGAAACCATGATCGTCGTCATGGCGGCAGGGCTTGCCGCCAAGCTCACCGCCAACCCGCTGGAAGCGGTCACTACGGTCACCGTGCAGATCGTTACGCTTCTGGTGGGCGATCAGGAATTCGATTCGCCCAAGACACTCGCCGCTTTCGCGCTCGGCCTGGTGCTGTTCTGCGTGACGCTTGCGCTCAACATCATCGCATTGCGCATCGTGCGCGCCTTCAGGGAAGAATACGAATGACAAGGGCAGAAGATACCGCCCGCCGGCTGAAGCGGCGCCACCGCGCGGAAAAGCGTTTCCGCCTTTACGGTATCGGCGCCGTTACGTCGGCGCTTGTCGTACTTGCGCTGCTGCTGGGAACGATCATCGTCAACGGAAGCAGCGCCTTTACAACGACGGAAATGCGTTTGACCGTGTTTCTCGATCCCGCGGTGATCGATCCCGACGCAAAGAAGAACCGCGATGACCTGCTTCAGGCCGATTACGGCGCAATCGTGCTGGCAGCGCTGCAAAAGCGTTTCCCGGAAGCGACGGGACGTTCGGAACGTCTGCAGCTTCTCAAGCTGGCGAGCCCAGGTGCCCGTGACGTTCTGCGCGACATGGTCATGGCCGACCCTGCCGTGATCGGCAAAACGGTCGAAGTCAGCGTTCCTGCCTCCGACAACATCGACCTCTTGCGCAAGGGCAAGATGACGAAAGCCCAGGCCGTATCGGGCGGCAAGATGAACGAGCGCCAGTTCGCCTGGTACGACAAGCTGGCGGCGGACGGACTGGTCCGGGGCACTTTCAATACGCGCTTCTTTACTGCCGGCGCGTCCCGCGAGCCGGAACTGGCCGGCATCTGGTCGGCGGTGGTGGGATCTTTCATGACGCTGGCGGTAACGCTTGTCGTAGCCTTCCCGCTTGGCGTTGCGGCAGCGATCTATCTCCAGGAATTCGCGCCGAAAAATCGCTGGACCGACATGATCGAGGTCAACATCAACAACCTCGCCGCCGTGCCGTCCATCGTCTTCGGCCTTCTGGGGTTGGCGGTATTTCTCAACTACATGGGACTGCCGCGCTCGGCGCCGCTGGTCGGCGGCCTGGTACTGGCGCTGATGACGCTGCCGACCATCATCATTGCAGCGCGCAGCGCCATGCAGGCGGTGCCGCCCTCCATCCGGGATGCGGCCGTGGGGCTGGGTGCTTCGCCCCTGCAGGTGGTCGCCCACCACGTGCTGCCGCTGGCGATGCCCGGAATTCTGACCGGTTCCATCATCGGCATGGCCCGCGCGCTCGGCGAAACGGCGCCGCTCCTGATGATCGGGATGGTCGCCTTCATCGTCGATGCGCCCACATCGCCCATGAGTCCGGCGACGGTTCTGCCCGTTCAGGTGTATCTTTGGGCCGACAGCCCCGAGCGGGCCTTCGCCGAAAAGACCGCAGCGGCCGTGCTGGTCCTGCTCGCGTTCCTGATCGTGATGAACGGCCTTGCCATTTACCTGCGCCGGAAATTCGAGCGCCGCTGGTAGCACGGGAGAGAGATGTTGGACACGATGACCGCAACGGCAACCGGAATTTCAAACGCGATTCTGCGCGCCAAAAATCTCGATGTCTTCTACGGTGAAAAACAGGCGCTGTTTTCGGTTGGCATCGACATTCCCGAACGCGAAATCACCGCGCTGATCGGGCCGTCGGGTTGCGGCAAGTCGACTTTCCTGCGCTGCCTCAACCGCATGAACGACACGATACCCTCCTGCACGATCCGCGGAACGGTGGAGATCGGCGGGCACGACATCTATGCCCGCGATGTCGATGTGGTCGAACTGCGCCGGCGCGTCGGCATGGTGTTTCAGAAGCCTAACCCGTTTCCCAAGTCCATCTACGACAACGTCGCCTACGGGCCGCGCATTCACGGGCTGGCCGCGGACAAGGGCGAGTTGGACGAAATCGTCTATTCCTGCCTTGAGCGCACCGGCCTTCTGGGCGAGGTGCGCGACCGGCTGGATGCCCCAGGCACGTCGCTTTCGGGCGGCCAGCAGCAGCGCCTGTGCATCGCCCGCGCCATCGCCGTCAGCCCCGAGGTCATCTTGATGGACGAACCGTGTTCGGCGCTCGACCCCATCGCCACCGCGCGGGTCGAGGAACTGATGGAAGAATTGCGGCGCAATTACACCATCGTCATCGTCACCCACAACATGCAGCAGGCCGCGCGCGTGTCCCAGCACACCGCGTTCTTCCACCTCGGCACGCTGGTGGAATGGGGTGCAACCGAACAGATCTTCACCAGCCCGTCCGACGAACGGACACAGGGCTACATCACCGGCCGCTACGGCTGATCGGCAAGGAAGCGCCATGACCTCGGAACATATCGTCAAGTCATACGACGCCGAACTGAACCACCTGAACGAGACCATCCTGAAGATGGGCGGCCTCGCCGAAAGCCAGCTTGCCGAGGCGATCAAGGCCATCGCAACGCGCGACCCGGAACTGGCGATGGAAACGGTACGGGGCGACCCGCGCATCGATGCGCTGGAAGCCGACATCGATCACCAGGCCGTGCGCCTGCTGGCGCTGCGCCAGCCCATGGCGAGGGATCTGCGCAATATCCTGGCAGCGCTCAAGATCTCTTCCGCTATCGAACGCATCGGCGATTACGCCGCCAATGTCGCCAAGCGTGCAGTAACGCTGAGCGAATCCCCGCCTGTGCGGCCCGCTGGCACCATCCCGCGCATGGGACGCCTGGTGCAGCGCATGATCAAGGATGTGCTGGATGCCTATACGGAAGGCGATGCGGAAAAAGCCAAGGCCGTCTGGGCGCGCGATCACGAAGTGGACGATATCTACAACAGCCTGTTTCGCGAGCTGCTGACCTACATGATGGAGGACCCGCGCAATATCGGGCCGTGCACGCACCTGTTGTTCGTCGCCAAGAACATCGAACGCATCGGCGACCACACCACCAACATGGCCGAGATCATCTACTTCATGGTGACAGGGAACACCTTGCTGGAATCGCGCCCCAAGGGCGAGGATGCAAGCTTCGCCCACCCGGAGCCGCCGCAAAAGGATGGAGGCGATGGCCGCTAACCCGATGCGCCCGCGCGTTCTCGTCGTCGAGGACGAAGCCGCCCTCGTCACCCTGCTGCGCTACAACCTGGAAAAGGCCGGGTTCGAGGTGGCCGTGGCGACGGCAGGGGAAGAAGCGCTGCTGCAGATTGCCGAAGCGCCGCCGGACCTCGTGCTGCTCGACTGGATGCTGCCGGAAGTTTCGGGCATCGAAATCTGCCGCCGCCTGCGCCGCGACAAGGAAACGCAGACGCTGCCGATCATCATGCTGACGGCGCGCAGCGAGGAAGCCGACCGCGTGCGCGGCCTCAACTGGGGCGCGGATGATTACATCACCAAGCCGTTTTCCCCGACCGAGCTGATCGCCCGCGTTCAGGCGGTGTTGCGTCGGGCCCGTCCGTCGCTTGGCGCCGAAAACCTGAGTTATGCCGGTATTGTCATGGACACGACCAGTCACCGCGTGACGCGGGATGGCAGGCCGGTGGACCTGCGGCCCGCCGAATACCGCCTGCTTCAATTTCTTCTGGAACACCCGGGACGCGTTTACAGCCGCGACCAGCTGCTGGACCTCGTCTGGCGCGACGATGCGACCATCGACCCGCGCACGGTCGACGTTCACGTGCGCCGCCTGCGCAAGGCTCTGAATGCGGAAGGCGGCACCGACATCATCCGCACCGTGCGCTCGGCGGGCTACGCCCTCGATCAGGAACAGCTCTAGCCGAGCAGGTCTTCGGGCCGCGTATAGGACAGGCCGAGATCGTCGGCGACCGGCTTGCAGGTCAGCTTTCCCGCCATGACATTGAGGCCCGCGCGCAGATGCGCGTCATCGCGCAATGCGGCGGCGATGCCCTTGCCCGCAAGGGCACGCACGAAGGGAAGCGTCGCGTTATTGAGGGCGTAGGCAGATGTGCGCGGCACCGCGCCGGGCATATTGGTCACGCAGTAATGGGTGACGCCCTCAGTGACGAACACGGGATCGGCGTGCGTGGTGGGGCGCGAGGTCGCGACGCAACCGCCCTGATCGATGGCGACATCGACAATGACCGCGCCTTTTCGCATGCGCGCGACCAGTTCGCGGCCGACGATCTTGGGGGCGGCGCCGCCCGGCACCAGCACCGCACCGACCACGAGATCGGCATCGGCGACGTAACGTTCGACGGTGGCTGCATTGCTTTGGACCGTGCGCACGCGATTGCCGAAGACGAGGTCGAGTTCCTGTAGCTTGTCGATGCCGCGGTTGAGCACGATGACTTCCGCGCCGAGGCCGATCGCCATGCGCGCCGCTTCGCGCCCGACGGAACCCGCGCCCAGCACGCAAACTTTCCCCGGCGCCACACCCGGCACGCCGCCGAGGAGGATGCCTTCGCCGCCTTGCGCCTTTTCCAGATAATGGGCGCCAACCTGGGTCGCCATGCGGCCGGCGACCTCGCTCATCGGTGCGAGCAGCGGCAGCCCGCCGCGCGCATCGGTAACGGTTTCATACGCAATTGCGGTAACGCCGCTCGCCAGCAGGCCTTTGGTCTGCTCCGGATCGGGCGCAAGATGCAGGTAGGTGAACAGCGCCTGTCCCTTGCGCAGCATGGCGATTTCCGCCTTCTGCGGTTCCTTCACCTTGACGATGAGATCGGCCGCGGCGAATACCGCGGCGGCATCGGCAACGATGCGCGCCCCGACCGCCTCGTAATCGCCGTCACTGGCCCCGATACCTGCACCGGCACCTGCCTGCACGAAAACCTCGTGCCCGGCGCGCGCAAGCTCGGCCACCGAGTCGGGCACCATGCCGACGCGGTATTCGTGAACCTTGATTTCCTTCGGTACGCCTATCTTCATGACGCGTCCTCGCTGGTCGCATCGAAGTCCCGCCGCAGAAACCACAATAGCACGATCAGGCCCGGAAGCGCACAGGCGGCACTGACGACGAAAAACCACGCCCAGTCGAGCTTGTCCGCAAGCCATCCGCCGCCCGACGACAGCACCGTGCGCCCGACTGCCGCCAGGGACGAAAACAGCGCGTATTGCGTCGCCGTGAAGGCAAAGGAACAGAGGCGCGAGAGATAAGCGACGAATGCCGCCGTCCCCATGCCACCCGAGAAATTTTCGGCGGCGATGGTCGCCGTCAGCATCCACGCATCGGCGCCGACCACGGCCTGAACCGCAAACATCAGGTTGGAGAGAAGCTGCAGCACCCCGCAATAAAGAAGTGCGCGGAAGATCCCCGCCCGCGCCACCAGCACGCCGCCCGCGAGCGCGCCCACAAGGGTCGCAGCAATGCCGAAGACCTTGGTGATGAACGCAATCGCCGTCAGCGAAAATCCGATGGAAATGAAAAACGGGTTCGACATCACTCCGGCAATGGCGTCGCCGAACTTGTACAGGATAATGAACAGCAGCACCGATGCCCAGCCGGGGCGGCGCAGGAAATCGGCAAAGGGTGCGACCACATGATCGCGCGGCCATTCACCGGCGGAGCGCCGCCGCGACGGTGCTGCGGCAAGGGCAGCCGGTTTCGGTTCACGGGCAATGAGCGTTGCAGCCATGCCGATGGCCATGCCAACAGCCATCACCGCGTAGGCCGCGGCGAACCCGAAGGCATCGGCGACATAGAGCGCGCCGGCACCTGATGCCAGCATGCCGACGCGGTAGCCGAGCTGCACGGCAGCAGCGCCTGCGCCTTGCTCGCGGGCCCTGAGAATTTCGACGCGCCAGGCGTCGATGACGATGTCCTGTGTCGCCGACATAAATGCGACGGCGAGGGCGAGGCCCGCTGTAACCCAGGGCGCGCGCGCAGGGTCAGTGAAACCAAGCGCAGCGATGGCAATGGCAACAAGAATCTGCGCGGCCAGCATCCAGCTGCGCCGGCGCCCGAGACGTGCGCCGAGCCAGGGCAGGCGCAACCCGTCGATCAGCGGCGACCACAGGAACTTGAGCGCATAAGGCAGGCCGACCAGCGCGAACAGGCCGATCGCCGTGCGGCTGACGCCATCCTTGGCGAGCCATGCGGAAAGGGTGGAGAGCGTAAGGGCAAGGGGCAGGCCGCTGGCAAAGCCCAGAACCGCGATCAGCGCCATGCGCGGGTCGCGGTAAACCGCGAAGCCCGCGAACATGCGCGCCACCGACATCAGCGCAGCGCCTGGGAAACCAGTTCCGCGAGCGAGGCTTCGGGCCGCGCGCCGTAATGAGAGATGATCTCGCCCGAGCAGATCGAGCCGATGCGCCCGCAGTCATGGAGCGAACGGCCCTGAGTCAGGCCGAAGAGGAACCCCGCCGCGTAGAGATCACCGGCGCCGGTGGTATCGATCACCTTGGGTACCTTGACGGCGTCGATCACATGAACTTCGTCACTGGCAACGACGACTGAGCCCTTTTCGGATCGCGTCAACGCCGCTACCTGGCAATGACCGCGCACGCGCTGAAGGGCGGCATCGAAGTCATCGACCTGGTAAAGGGACAGGATTTCCGATTCGTTGGCGAACAGGATATCGACGAAACCTTCCACAAGGCGCAAGAAATCGGCGCGGTGCCGGTCGACGCAGAAGGCATCAGACAGGCTGAGCGCCACCATGTTCCCCGCTTCATGGGCGATGGTGGCCGCCTTTTCGAATGCTTCTTTGGCGGGCGGCGGATCCCAGAGATAGCCTTCCAGATAAGTAATTGCCGAAGCGCGCACCATGTCCGCGTCGATATCCGCCGGCGTCAAGGTCGCCGAGGCACCGAGAAAGGTCTGCATGGTGCGCTGGGCGTCGGGGGTGACGAAAATCAGGCAACGCGCCGTGGGCGCACCGGTGGTCGCAGCCGCGGTATCGAAGGCGACGCCGAGTGCCCGGATATCATGGGCGAAGATGCCGCCGAGCTGGTCGTTGCGCACCTTGCCGATGAAGGCGCCACGCCCGCCGAGGGCGGCGAGGCCGGCGATGGTATTTGCCGCCGACCCGCCCGAGGATTCGACCGCCGATCCCATGCGCCGGTAAAGACCTTCAGCCGCTTCGGCATCGATGAGTGTCATCGCGCCCTTGGCAAGGCCATTGTTTTTCAGAAAAGTGTCGTCGGAGTGGGAAATGACGTCGACGATGGCATTGCCGATGCCAAGCACGTCATATTTCCGGGTTTCCACCAGCGTGCCGCCGATGACGTTGATGGCTGTTCCGCTCACACTGTCCTCCGCCTTATGTAGCGCCGCTTGTGGCGCGGGCCGAGTATACATGGCGCAGAAGGCGGGACAACCGGCGCGGGTCCGTCATCCCCTGGCCCTGCACCATGTTGTTTCCCGCCGGTTGGCGGAGTATCCTGTCGCAGATTTTCACCCCATCTCCATCGAAGGATGTCTCGCCATGTTCGGCCGCAAGAAAGACGACGCAGTCAAGACTCAGGCGACCGCTTCGGGGGACAACAAGCCCCGTCCCACACCGGTGGCGCCGTCGCTCAACCTGCGCCGGCCTGTTCCGGCGCAGCCGACCACGGCATCGACCAGCCGCCTTGCCGATATTCCGGGTATTCTGCCCGCACGCGGCGATGTGCGTCCCTACGGCGTCGAAGGCAAGACCCTGGTGGTCGGGCGCGAAATCTCGCTCGCAGGCCAGATCGCCGGTTGCGACAAGCTGGTGGTCGAAGGCCGGGTGGAAGCCGAACTGGAACACTGCCGGCAGCTCGACGTCGCTCCGACGGGATTCTTCAAGGGCTCGGCCGATATCGACGAGGCCGAAATCTGCGGCCGCGTCGAAGGCAATCTCGTGGTGCGCAAGCGCCTGCGCGTACGCGCCACGGCCCGCATCAAGGGCAGCGTCACCTACGGCCAGATCGAGGTCGAAGCAGGCGGTGAAATCGTCGGCGACGTCCAGCTTTACCGGTCCGACGTCGCGCCGGCGCAGGCGCCCCTGCGCGCGCCTGCGCAAGCAGGCGAGTGAACCCGGTTCATTTCCCGATGGCCTTGCCGCATTTCCCGCGCGGGCTGATCAGCGCCGCGGCGCTGCTTTCCGTGCTGGCTGCTTGCGGAACGCCTGCGCCCGACGAAGCCTTCGTGAATGACCGCGATACCGTCGTGGTTACCCCGCCCGCGCCGACGGTGCAGGCGACAGTGCAAACCCAGGTCCCGGCCGCCGTCGCCGTTGCGCCCGCGCCGCCGCAGCCAAACCCCGCCGTCCTGCGCGGCATGAGCGGCGAAGATGTCAGCCGCCTGATCGGACGACCGAGCTTCCGCCGCGCCGACGACCCGGCATCGTTGTGGCGATACGGCACCAGCGAATGCGTGCTCGATCTGTACCTGCGTGCCGACGGGCCGGTCTACCGCGTCGTGCATTATGCATTTCGCCGCAACCCCAAGGGGAATACCGGTCCGGGCATCGACGCAACCGCCTGTTTCGGGCAACTGACCCGCGCGGCATCGGGAGCGAAGGGCGGATGAGTACAGGCAGCGACATCGAGACACTGGGCCCGTCAACAACGGCCGATTACGCGCTGCGGGGACTGTGGTACTACGCGCTGCCGGCCGGCGCGCTCAAGCCGCGCAGCATGGTTCCGGTCACGATCATGGGCGAAGACCTGATCTTCGGCCGCGACGACACCGGCGCGCCCTTTGCGCTGAACGACAGCTGCCCGCACCGGGGCATTCCGCTGCGCTTCGGCCGCTTCGACGGCAAGACCGTGCAATGCTGCTATCACGGCTGGCGCTTCGCGCCGGATGGACGGCTGACCGAGATCCCCTCGCTGGCCGAAGGCCAGGCCTTCGATTACGGACGCGTGCGGGTCGCGGGTTATCCCTGCCGCGAAGCAGACGGCAACATCTGGATATTCCTCGGCAACGACCGCGATGAAATGCCCGACCGGGACGCGCCCCGCATTCCCGACATCGGCGCCAACTTCCACCGCATCTTCGAAACGCAGGTGTTTCCCTGCCCGCTCGATCACGCGGTGATGGGATTGATGGACCCGGCGCACGGACCTTTCGTCCATGCGTCGTGGTGGTGGCGGCCGTCGACCTCGGCCCATGAAAAGGCCAAGCATTTCGCGCCGTCGGAACTGGGCTTCACCATGACGCGCCACAAACCGTCGAGCAATTCGCGGCTCTACAAGCTTGTGGGCGGCGCGCCCGAAACGGAAATCAGCTTCCGCCTGCCGGGTGTGCGCATCGAACACATCCGCGCCGGACGCCATCAGGTGGTGAGCCTGACCGGCGTGACCCCGATCGGCCCGAAGGAAACGCTGGTCAACCAGGCAATCTACTGGACCATGCCGTTCCTGACACCGCTGCGCCCCGTCCTTGCCCGCGTCATGAGCACCTTCCTGGGGCAGGATCGCGACGTGGTGACAAAGCAGCAGATCGGCCTCACCCGCAATCCGCCGCTGCGCCTGATCGACGATGCCGACACGCCCGCCAAGTGGTATTTGAAACTCAAGCGCGAGTTTGCCCGTGCCCGCGCCGAAGGCCGCGACTTCGTCAATCCGGTGCCCGACACGACGCTCCGCTGGAAAAGCTAGGTCAGACCGTCGTCTTTCCCTTGAAACCGCAGACCTGACGCACCGGGCATTCCGGGCATTTCGGCTTGCGCGCAAGGCAGATGTAGCGCCCATGCAGGATCAGCCAGTGATGGGCATGGGTGCGATATTTTTCCGGCACGGCCTTGAGGAGTTTTTCCTCGACCGCGAGCGGCGTCTTGCCAGGCGCCAGCCCGGTGCGGTTGGACACACGAAAAACATGGGTGTCGACGGCAATGGTGGGTTCGCCGAAGGCGATGTTGCGCACGACGTTGGCCGTCTTGCGACCGACGCCGGGCAGCGCTTCCAGCGCCGCGCGGTCACATGGCACCTTGCCGCCGTGGCGCGCGATCAGGAGTTCCGAAAGTGCGATGACGTTCTTGGCCTTGGTGTTGTAGAGACCGATGGTCTTTACATATTCCCTCAATCGCTCGAGCCCGAGCGCCACCATGGCTTCCGGTGTCTTGACCTTGGCGAACAACGGCTTGGTCGCCTTGTTGACGCCGACATCCGTCGCCTGCGCCGACAGCACGACGGCGACAAGCAACGTATATGGATTCACATAGTGCAATTCACCCTTCGGCGCGGGCTGGGCCGCGGAAAGGGCCGCGAAAAACTTTTCGATGTCGGGCTTCTTCATGGGCATGACAGGTACTTTATCCGCCGCGCAGGCACACGCAAGGTTAACCAATATGGAAAAAACGGTTTTGCCGTGGACTAGGAATCCATGGCGCGTGCGATTAATGTGTAGCCCATGGACGAAACAGACCCGACACGCGAAGACGAAGTGCTGTTCGATGCGGTGATCACGCCGCACCGCAGCCTCCGGCCGCACGGATTCCTGATGCTGATGCTGGCGATCGGCGGGGTCAGCTTCGTCTGCGGCATTGCCTTTGCCGTGGCGGGTGCATGGCCGGTCATCGGCTTTTTCGGGATCGATGTCGCGCTGGTATGGCTCGCCTTCCGGCTCAACTACCGGTCGGGGCGGGCGATAGAATACGTGAAGCTGACGCGCAATACGCTGATCATTCGCCGTTTCGATCACCGCGGCAACGGCATCGAAATCGAAATGCAGCCCTATTGGCTGAAGGTCGAGCTGGCCGGAGACGAATCGGCGGAAGAGATCCGCCTGCGCAGCCACGGTGAAATTCACACGGTTGGCGCTTTCCTGTCCCCCGCCGAACGCGTCGCCTTCGCCAATGCCCTGCGCGAGGCACTCGATACCCTGCACCGCGCGCCCCATCTCGACGCGCCGACCGCCGCGATGCCGGCCTGATCCCCTGGTGCACCGTCCGTTCCGCGACTACAGCCTTCTGGTACTGCTGGCAATCATCTGGGGCGGCGCGTTTTCGCTGATCAAGATCGCCGTCGGATCGGTGCCGCCGGTCACGGTGGCCACCGCACGCATCGTGCTGGCGGCGGGCATTCTCTATCTGGTGATGCGCGCCGTTGGCGAACGCCTGCCGGACTTTTCCTCGCGCGCCGGGCGGCGCAGCTGGGCGCATTTTATGGCCGTCGGCATGCTCGGCAACGGTTTGCCGTTCACGCTGGTGTCGTGGGGGGAAACGGAGGTGACATCCTCCCTTGCCGCGATCCTGATCGGCGCCATGCCGGTTTTCACCGTGACGCTGGCGCGCCTGACGGGCACGGAAACCCGTATCGGTACGGGGCGACTCATTGGCATCGGGCTCGGTTTCGCCGCCCTGATCCTGCTGATGGGGCCGGCGGCACTCGGCGAGATCGGCGGGCGGGCTTTGGCCGCGCAACTGGCCATAGCCGGCGCGGCGGCGAGTTACGCGGCAACCGCAGTCTATGCCAAGCGCCTGTCCCTCAGTGTGCCGACGACGACGCTGGCCGCCGGCACCATGATCGCCTGTGCGGCCGTCATGGGACCCGTCGCCCTGATTGTCGATACGCCGTGGCGGCTTTCGCCCGATGCCGGCGCGGTCGCGTCCATCGCTGCGCTCGCGGTGTTTCCAACCGCGCTCGCCTCCATCGTCTATTTCCGGTTGCTGGTCTCGGCGGGACCAACCTTCGCCAGCATGATCAATTACCTGATCCCGGCCTTCGGCGCAGTGGTGGGAATCGTTTGGCTGGGCGAGAGCATCGGCACGGCTGAAATCGCCGCGCTGGTCCTGATCCTGTCGGCCATCGCGCTGGTGCGCAATCCGGTATCGCGCGGAACCGGCACGGGTGCGGACGGTGGACGCTAGCGCGTGAAGCCGAGCACGTCCTGCATGGAATAAAGGCCGGGCTTCTTGCCTTTGGCCCAAAGTGCCGCGCGCACGGCACCGCGCGCGAAGATCTCGCGCCCGCCCGCCTTGTGGGTGATCTCGATGCGCTCCGCGGCGCCCGCGAAGATCACCGTGTGATCGCCGACAACATCGCCGCCGCGCAATGCCGCAAAACCGATGGCGCCTTTCTTGCGCGCGCCGGTGATGCCGTCACGTCCGCGCTCGGACATCTTTTCAAGGGCCACGCCGCGTCCCTTCGCCGCCGCGCGGCCAAGGCCGAGCGCCGTCCCCGACGGCGCATCCACCTTGTGACGATGATGCATTTCGACGATTTCGATGTCGAAGGCATCATCAAGCACACGCGCCGTCTGTTCGACGAGCGCCATGGCGAGGTTGACGCCGACCGAAAAATTCGGCGCCTGCACGATGGCCGCCTTTTTCGCGGCAGCGACGATCTTCTTCTGATCGGCGGGCTCAAGGCCCGTGGTGCCGGTGACGAGGATCACGCCATGCTTCGCGGCAAGGCGCGCATGTTCGAGGGTTGCGGCCGGAGCGGTGAAATCGAGCACCGCATCGCAGGACGCGAACAGCGCCGCGGCATCGGCGACAAGCGCCACGCCAAGCGAATCGAGGCCGGCAAGGCTGCCCGCATCGCGCCCGAGCGCGGCATGGCCAGACCTTTCGCTTGCCGCCGCCACGCGGCAGCCTTTCGCTTCGGTCACGGCGCGGGTCAACGCGCAGCCCATGCGGCCGGCGGCGCCGACGATGCCGATCTTCATGTCCGCCATGACGAAACCCTCACCCGTTTGAAACGGGCGGGATTAAACCACAGGGAGGGAATTGTTTGGAGGCTTTTCCGCCCGGGCGGAAAAACGCGGCGTCAGTCCTTGCCGCTGTCGGTGAGATCGCCCCAGGCTTCCTTGACCTTGGCAAAGAAGCCTTCCGATTCGGGGCTGGTGCGCGATGCGGGGCTTTCGCCTTCGAATTCGCGCAGCAGTTCCTTCTGGCGCTTGGTCAATTTGACCGGGGTTTCGATCTGGGCGCGGATGTACATGTCGCCGCGGGCGGTCGAGCGCATGACGCTCATGCCCTTGCCCTTGAGGCGGAACTGGTGGCCAGTCTGGGTGCCTTCGGGCACGGTGACCCGCGCGCGGGCGCCGTCCACCGTCGGCACCTCGATCACGCCGCCGAGTGCCGCCGTCGTCATCGCAATGGGAACACGCATGTAGATGTTGGCGCCATCGCGCTGGAAATAGGCGTGCGGCTTGATCGAGAGGAAAATATAAAGATCGCCCGCGGGGCCACCGCGCAGGCCTGCCTCGCCCTCGCCCGAAAGGCGAATGCGCGTGCCGTCCTCCACACCCGCAGGAATCGACACCGCCAGCGTCTTTTCCTTGGCAACCCGGCCGGAGCCCCGGCAGGTGCCGCAGGGATTTTCGAGAATCTGGCCCTGTCCCTGACAGGAGACGCAGGTGCGCTCGATGGTGAAGAAGCCCTGCTGGGCGCGCACGCGCCCGCGGCCCTGGCAGGTCGGGCAGGTTACCGGCTTCGATCCCTTGGCCGCACCCGTGCCGTTGCACCCGTCGCACTGGGTGGCGCTGGGTACGCGGATGGTCGCCTGCTTTCCGGCAAAGGCTTCCTCCAGCGAGATTTGCATGTTGTAGCGAAGATCGGCGCCGCGCTGCTGGCCGCCACCGCCGCCACCGCCGCCCGCACCGCCGCGCTGGCGGCCGGTGAAGTCGCCGAACATTTCGTCGAAGATATCGGCAAAGCCACCCGCGAAACCAAAACCGAAATCGCCCGCACCCGGATGCCCGCCGGCACCACCGGCACCGGGGCCTTCGAAGGCGGCATGGCCGAAACGATCGTAGGCCGCGCGCTTCTCCGGGTCCTTGAGGACGTCGTAGGCTTCGCTGACTTCCTTGAATTTCTGCTCGGCTGCCTTGTCACCCGCATTGCGGTCCGGGTGATATTTCATGGCGAGCTTGCGATAAGCCTTCTTCAGCTCGTCCGCGTCTGCGGACTTGCCGACTCCGAGCGTTTCGTAAAAATCCTGCTTGGCCATGATGCGATCCGACCGCTCCCCCCGGGACGGCCCGGCGCTGCCGCCAGGCGGCCGCGCCGGGGGTTAGGCGTCTACACCGTTATCAGGTGCTCTTTTTCTTGTCTTCGTCGACTTCCTCGAAGTCGGCATCGACAACCTTGTCATCGGAGGCGCCGCCCGCGGAGCCGGCATTGCCTGCATCCGACGCACCGGCGTCACCGCCGGGCGCGGCACCGCCCGCTTCGGCTTCCTGGCTGGCCTTGTACATGGCCTCGCCGAGCTTCATCGATGCCTGGGCAAGGGTTTCGATCTTCTTCGTGATCGCGTCTTCGTCATTGCCTTCAAGTTCCTTCTTCAGGTCGGCCATGGCGTCTTCGATCGCCTTCTTCTCTTCCTCCGAAATCTTGTCGCCATGTTCCTTGAGCGAGCGTTCCGTGGTGTGGATCAGGGTTTCGGCCTGGTTGCGGCGCTCGACCTGCGTGCGGCGCTTCTTGTCCTCGTCGGCATGGGTCTCGGCGTCCTTCACCATGCGCTCGATCTCGTCATCGGAAAGGCCGCCCGAGGCCTGGATGCGGATCTGCTGTTCCTTGCCTGTGGCCTTGTCCTTGGCCGAGACGTTGACGATGCCGTTGGCGTCGATGTCGAAGGCGACCTCGATCTGCGGCATGCCACGCGGTGCGGGCGGCAGGCCGACGAGGTCGAACTGGCCCAGGATCTTGTTGTCCGCTGCCATTTCGCGTTCGCCCTGGAACACGCGGATGGTCACGGCCGTCTGGTTGTCCTCTGCGGTCGAGAACACCTGCGACTTCTTCGTCGGGATCGTCGTGTTGCGGTCGATCAGGCGGGTGAACACGCCGCCCAGCGTTTCGATGCCGAGCGACAGCGGCGTCACGTCGAGCAGCAACACGTCCTTGACGTCGCCCTGCAGCACGCCCGCCTGGATGGCGGCGCCGATAGCAACGACTTCGTCGGGGTTGACGCCCTTGTGCGGATCGCGGCCGAAGATCTGCTTCACGGTTTCGGCGATCTTGGGCATGCGGGTCATGCCGCCGACGAGGATGACTTCATCGATTTCGGAAGCCTTGAGCCCCGCGTCCTTGAGCGCGGCCTTGCACGGACCGACGGTGCGCTGCACCAGGTCGTCGACCAGCGCTTCGAGCTTGGCGCGCGTCAGCTTGATGTTGAGATGCTTCGGCCCCGACGCATCGGCGGTAATGAACGGCAGGTTCACTTCCGTCTGCATCGAGGACGACAGTTCGATCTTCGCCTTTTCGGCGGCTTCCTTCAGGCGCTGAAGGGCGAGCTTGTCCTTGCGCAGGTCGATGCTCTGGTCCTTTTTAAATTCATCGGCGAGGTAGTCGATGATGCGCGCGTCGAAGTCTTCGCCGCCGAGGAACGTGTCGCCGTTGGTCGACTTCACCTCGAACACGCCGTCGCCGAT
>JAURLI010000026.1 GCA_030831315.1 Alphaproteobacteria bacterium | reverse complement strand
CGACCCAGGGCATGCCCTCGGCGGCCTCGCCGATCAGCGCGCCGATGCGGTTCTTCATCTCGCGCGCGGCCTTGTTGGTGAAGGTGACGGCGAGGATCTGGCTGGGCCAGGCGCGGCGGGTATTGAGGATATGGGCGAGCCTTGTGACCAGCACGCGCGTCTTGCCGGTCCCGGCACCCGCCAGCACCAGGACGGGACCGTCCAGTGCCTCGACCGCGGCGCGCTGCTCGGGGTTGAGGGCATTGAGGTAGTCCGTCGCCGCCTGCCCCATGGCCATCGCCGAAATGCGGCCGGGCGCGGGCGCCGCCGGGGCGGGCTTGAAGCCGCCGCCGGAAGGCGCCGCCGGCAGGTCGTCGTCGGAAAGATCGAAGGGATCGGACATGGGGATTTATAACACGAATAAGAAAGGGGCGGTCAGGCCTTGCGCCCGACCGCCCCCGTTTACGCCATGTCGGCGAGAAGCGCTAGAGCTCCTTGCCCAGCTTGCGGTCGAGCGAATACGGCCCGCCGCCGCGCAAGGAGATCGCGAACAGGATCGCCCCCCACATCAGCGTGAATTCGTAGCCGCGCTTGGTCCACGAAAAACCGTTCGGGATGTAGCCAAGGGTGATGACGCCAAGCTCGATGGCGGCAGCCGCCGCCCAGAACCGGGTGAACAGGCCCGCGGCGATACAGGCGCCGCCGATCAGCTCCGTCGCGAACACGAGATAGCCGAGCTCGCTCGGCCCGTAGCCGCGTTCGGCGATCGAAGCCGCGAAGGCCGGAAGACGGCCGAGCTTGCCCCAGCCATGCACGAACAGCGTGGCGCCGACGGCACAACGAATGATCGGCCAGGACAGCGGTATGACCGCATCATAGAAAGGCTTCAAGAAAGGCAGCAGCAGCTTCGGCTCGCCACCCCGACTGGACATATCGGACATTTTTATACCCCCCTGTTGGACCCCGCATTTGCACGGGACAGGGAAGTATGGGTGGCTTATCGAAGCCGGGTCAAGCGAGGTTCCCGCACCTCAGGGCGCGGGCCTTGTCCCCGCAGTGGTTTCGGCCCGCGCCTGTTCAATCTCGCGCAGGAGAACCCAGGACAGGACCACGCGCACCCCGACGATGGCCGCCAGCAGGCCGACCTTTTCCCATGTCGGAGCCAGGGCCGAATTGACGATATCGGCGGCGATGAACACATCGAGGCCGAGCGCCAGATGCTCGCCCAACCGGGCGCGGACCTGAGGCGCCTTTTCGGTGAAGCTCTCGTCATTGGTGCGGAACAGGTGCAAGCCCATGTAGCGCACGGCCGCCTCACCCACGCCCAGAACCACGGTAGCGACACCGATCAGCGACAGCGCAATGGCAATGTAATGGACGATCTGCTCGATGGTGGCCATGGTTCCCTGCCCCTTCGTTAGCCTTCGCCGCGCTCCTCGGCGCGGGCCTGAACCAGGGCGGCATTATAGGCCGCCATCACGTCGCGGTCGCGCACGTATCCGACAAGACGCTGGCTCTCGGCGTCCGCCACCACCGCAAGCTGATGCTCAGCGGCGCTTTCCATGGCCTTGCGCGCCTCTTCCAGGTTGGCCGAAAGCGGCAGCGTCGGCGCGTTGCGCCGGGCGACATCGCGGGCCGCCAGCCTGTCGTCGCGGGACGTATCGAAGGCCGCATTACCCAGATCCGAGAGCGTGATGATGCCAACCAGCTTGCCGCTGCCGTCGGCATCGACGACGAACAACTCGCCGAGCGGGTCCGCCTGCAGGCGCGAGCGCACCGCCGGCAGGCGCAGATCCGATGAAACCTTTTCGAAATCCGCCCGCATGATGTCGGCGACCGAGCGAGAGCGCAGCAGGCGCGTTTCGCGTCCGCCTTCCAGGTTGATGCCGCGGCGCGCCAACTGGTTGGTGAAAAACGACCGCCCCGTCACCTGCTGGGTGATCACCGTGGCGATGACCACGCCGATCATCACCGCGATGGTCAGGGTGAAATTGCCGGTCAGTTCGAAGATGATCAGGATGGTGGAGATGGGTGCGCCAAGCACCGCGCCCGCCACGGCCCCCATGCCGACGATGGCATAGGCCCCCGAGCCCGAATAGAGGTGCGGAAAGGCCCCGCCGGCGATGATGCCGAAGGCACCGCCGGCGAGCGCGCCGATGACGAGGGAGGGCGAAAACACCCCACCCGCGAACCCGGCCCCGAGACACAGTGCCGACAGCGCCAGCTTGAGCCCGAGCAAGGCCAGCAGCAGGCCAAGCGCATAAGATTCAGCAAGGGCCGCATCGGTGGTTTGGTAGCCGACGCCCAGCACCTGCGGATACCAGATCGCCACGATGCCGACGACGAGCCCGGCGATACCCGGCTTGACCCAGTCGGGCACGGGTACGCGCTTCATGCCGTCCTCGACCAGCGCGGTCCCCTTGATAAAGGCGATGGCGAGCAGGGCGCAGACGATGCCGAGCAGCGCGAAAGCCGGAAATTCGAGGAAAGAGGCGATGGTACGCGGCGGAATCGAAAAGGCCGGGAAGTTCCCGTAATAAAGGCGGCTGAGGATCGTCCCGGTCACCGAGGCGATGACGATGGGGGCAAACGACGACAGCGCGTAGTGGCCGACCACGACCTCAAGGGCGAAGAACACGCCCGCGATCGGTGCATTGAACGACGCGGCAATTGCGGACGCCACGCCGCAGCCGAGCAGGGTCAGGGTCAATGAGCGCGACAGGTGCAGCCGCTGCGCCACCCATGACGACAGGGACGCACCGAGATGCACCACCGGGCCTTCGCGCCCGACCGACGCACCCACGCCGATGGACGCCGCCGAAGCCAGCGCGGCGCCGATCCCGGCCCGGATATCCATGCGGCCCGAACGCAGCGCCGTCGCCTCCATCACATGGGGCACGCCCTGGGGCCTGCGGCCGGGCATGAAGAAATGAATGAACAGGCCGACCAGAAGCCCGCCCAGAGCCGGGGCCAGCAGGATGCGCCACCACGGCTGCTGGGCGGCGAGGCTTGCCACCTGCTCCGACCAGAAACCGAGGGCCACCGACTGGATCACGCTGATGAGATCACGGAAGGCAATCGCCGCGCCCGCTCCGATCGCCCCGGTCAGAAGACCTAGCGCCAGAAGAACGAGTTGACGGTGCCGCAGCACGCGCAGCAACGCCCCGGCCGCGCCGGACATCATCTCGGTCAGGCGAGGCATCAGACGGTGAACCGGCGGGGCAACAAGGCGGCGAACCCGGATAAAGTTGGACTTGCCGCCATTAAAGGGCAGTGGCGGCGGCGCCTCAAGAAAAAGCGGGGCTGGATGCCGCGGAAATGAAAAGCCCCGGCCAAAGCCGGGGCTGCCTTGATCGCGGACTTGATCGCGGAGCGGCTGACCTAGCCGCGAATACCAACCGCGCGGCGGACTTCCCCGGCCATCGCCTCGGCGCTCTCGACCCGGTTGCGGCCGTGGCGCTTGGCCTGGTAAAGGCCGGTATCGGCACGGGCCACGAATTCTTCCAGCACTTCGCCCGGCTTGTACTGGGCAACGCCGAAGCTCAGCGTCACGACGCCCAGCGTCTGGCCGGTGGATTTGCGGGCAATGCGCTTGGTCGCGATGGTGTTGCGGATGTTTTCCGCGACCGCAAAGGCGCCTTCCAGGCCGGTGTGCGGCAGCAGCACGGTGAATTCCTCGCCGCCGTAACGGGCGACGAAGTCGCGCCCGCGCACGCATTCGGCGATGGTGCGCGCGACAAGCCGCAGGACCATGTCGCCGACGGGGTGGCCGTGTTCGTCGTTGAAAGCCTTGAAGTGGTCGACGTCGGCCATCAGCAAGGTCAGCGGTTCGCCCGCGCGCGCGCAGTCGTCGGCGTATTCCTTGAGACGGACATCGAACATCTTGCGGTTGGCAATGCCGGTCAGCGCGTCCGTCGTCGCCGCAAGGCGCATCTCGTCCAGGTTCCGGCGCAGTTCGACGATTTCATCGGTGGTGTCGGTGAAGCGGCGTTCAAGATCGACCGAACGGGCCTCCATCTTGCGCGTCTCGGCAAGGATGCTCTCGATGGCCGAACGCAGATCCGTATCGCCGCCGCTGACGCGCCCGGTGAAGTCCTCGAGCACCTTGCCGTAGCTCTTGACGTCCTTGCCGGCGTCGTCGAGAGCTTCGAGCACGCGCCCGAGGGTGCGCTCGATCAGGCCGGAGGCATCACGGATGGCGCGCGCCTCGGCATCGAGGCCGAAGAAGGTTTCGTAAAGCCTGCCGCAGGAGCGGCGGTTGAAGGCGTTGGCCGCGATCAGGTGGTCGATCTCGGTGCGCACCTCGGGATGAGTACCGGCGTAATAGAGATAGGCGAGGGTATAGGACCGCGGGTCGGCAGCCAGTTCATGGCCGTCGAGGAACGCGATGGCGCGCTGCGCGAGATCACGCGTCTGCCTGATATTGTCAATCGGGTCCACGGGTCCCCTCCCGAAACGCCCTGAATTTTACCTGATCGCCCCGCAGGGCCGACCTCACCGTTAGTGATACGGCCCCGTCAGTAAACAAACCGCTAACCCTGAACCGGCCTGAACCATAAAAAATGCGCAGTTTTACACAGGTTTTAGGGATTCCGGCCCTGCCCCGCCCTTGACCGCGGGCGCGGCTTCCCACACCATGTGGCCTGTTCCTGGGGGTGCTTCCCCGAAGCCTGCGATCCGTGGGCCGACGGGAAGCTGAGAGCCGCCGTTTTCCGACAGGCGGGACCCTTTGAACCTGATCCGGGTCATGCCGGCGTAGGGAAGGGAATGACGCCCGCAGCGTCCGCGGCCCGACAGGGCCGTTCCTCCCCGCTCCCGCATCGATCCGGCCGCGACAACACCGGCAATGCCGGAACGGGAGGAGACCATGGCCGACGGTACCAAAGCACAGGATTTCACGGTAACTACGGGTTCGCTCCCCGCCTCGTCCAAGGTTTACGTGGCCGGCAAGCAGCACCCCAGCGTGCAGGTTGCCATGCGCGAAATCCGCCTCGACGATCCGGAGCAGCCGACCATCCGCGTCTACGACGCATCGGGTCCCTATACCGACCCCGCCTGTGCCATCGACATCCGCAAGGGGCTTTCGCGCCTGCGCCAGGACTGGATCATGGCGCGCGGCGACGTCGAGCATTACGACGGACGGCACGTGCTGCCCGAGGACAACGGTTTTACGACCGCCAAGCAGGATCCCTTCGTCGAGTTTCCGTCGAAGCCCGCCAGGCCCTTGCGCGCCAAGGGGGGCAAGGCGGTGACCCAGCTCGCCTATGCGCGGGCCGGCATCGTCACGCCGGAAATGGAATACATCGCCGTACGCGAGAACATGGGCCGCGAACAGGCGGGCACGGCGCCTTCGGGCGGCGAAAGCTTCGGCGCCAATATCCCCGCCATCGTCACGCCGGAATTCGTGCGCGACGAGATCGCCAGGGGCCGCGCCATCATCCCCAACAACATCAACCACCCGGAATCCGAGCCGATGATCATCGGCCGCAACTTCCTGGTGAAGATCAACGCCAATATCGGCAACTCGGCCATCGTCTCGAGCGCGGCTGAAGAAGTCGACAAGCTGGTATGGTCGATCCGCTGGGGTGCGGATACGGTGATGGACCTGTCGACGGGCTCCAACATCCACAACATCCGCGAATGGATCATCCGCAACTCGCCGGTGCCGATCGGAACCGTTCCGATCTATCAGGCGCTGGAAAAGGTCGGCGGCATTGCCGAGGACCTGACCTGGGAAATCTACCGCGACACCCTGATCGAGCAGTGCGAACAGGGCGTGGACTACTTCACCGTCCATGCCGGTGTGCGCCTGCCCTATATCCCGCTGACGGCCAAGCGCCGCACGGGCATCGTGTCGCGCGGCGGCTCGATCATGGCGAAGTGGTGCCTGAGCCATCACAAGGAAAACTTCACCTACACGCATTTCGAGGAAATCTGCGAGATCCTCAAGGCCTATGACGTCGCCTTCTCGCTTGGCGACGGGCTG
>JAURLI010000025.1 GCA_030831315.1 Alphaproteobacteria bacterium | reverse complement strand
TCGTAATCGATGACGTCGATGCCGAGCGTTCCGGCTGCCTTCGTGCTGCCGGGGGATTGCAGAACGGTCGAAGGCGACAGCCCCTCACTGCGCTCCACCCGAAGCGCGAGTGCACCCGCGTCGCCACGCTCGGGCACGACGAGCACGACGTCGCTCTTTGAAGTTGCCTTACTGCCGTCAGGCAATTTCACCGAAAGGCTGAGATTGCGCGAGCCCGGGGACAACGGCTTGGTCGGCACCAACACCCATTCGCCGCGCTGGTCGGCGACGACCTTTCCGATAACCTGATCGCCATCCATCACGGTCACTTCCGCGCCGGCGGGCGCGCGACCGGCGATGACGGCATTGCCGTCGGGATTGACCCGTACGATGTCGAAGCTCGGCTCGTTGGACCGCGGCGCAATCGCAGGCGCCCCAGGCGCCTTGGACGCGGCACCGGGCGTGGTGACGCCCGTCGCGGGCGCGGGCGGTGTCGGCGCCGTCGCCACGGTCCGTTCGTCCCGACCGAGATAAAAATTCAGAAGCAACGCCGCGGCCAGAACAATGGCGCCAACGACGGCAATGACGAGAGCCCGGTTCACCGGCGTCTCTCCTTGGAAATTGGTGGACAGCGGGCACAGCCTAGACTCTCACCCGCCCGGACGCAACGCCCGCGCGGACTTCTAGTTGCGGCCGCGACCAGCCAGAGGCTTCAGGGACTTGATATAAACAGCGATGGCGCGCCGGTCGGCATCGCTCAGGCTGGCGGTACCGTTCGCGACGACATCGGCCATCAGGGACCCGTAGGAATCGCCGTCGGGCAGCGTACCGCTCTTGAGGGATTCGGCGATCTGTTCAACCGTCCACTTGCCTATGCCCGATTGCATGTGCGGCGTGATATTGGGCACGGCCTCGCCTTCCGGGCCCTGGCCCTTGACGTTCCCGGCCATGTAGCGGGCCAGGTCCAGCCCGCCCAGCATGGTGCGCGGCGTATGGCATTCCCCGCAATGCGCCAATCCATCGGCAAGGTAGCGGCCGCGATTCCATTCGGCCGTTTGCGCCGGGTCGTCGGCGCGGGGGCCTTTGTCCAGATAGAGCCACTTCCAGGCGATCAGGCCCGCGCGGATATTGAAGGGGAATTTCAGGTCGTGGGCCCTGCTCTTCACCGCAACCGGCGGCAGCGACATGATGTAGGCGCGGATCGCCTTAATGTCGGTATCGGTCAACCGCGTGAAGGACGCGTAGGGGAAGGCCGGATAGTAATGGCTGCCGTCGGGCGCCACACCATCGCGCACCGCGCGCAGGAACTGCGCATCGGTCCATTTGCCGATGCCGAATTCGGGGTGAGAGGAAATATTGGGGCCGTAAAAGATGCCGAACGGCGTCTTGAGCGCAGCCCCGCCGCCAAGCAGCGGCCCCTTGGCCTTGCGATCGGTATGGCAGTTCGCACACCCGCCCGCGTCAAACAGCACGGCCCCACGCGCAACCGCATCGCTACTACCCTGCGCGATGGCAGGTTCAGCAAAAGCGAGAACAACGACAGCGGAAAACGCCGCAACGGCAGAACGGAAAACGGGAAACGCCATGATCCCCCAGAAAACAAAAAGGGCCGCCGGATCACCGGCGGCCCTGGATACTTACTCCGGCTTGGCGCCGCGGAAGGGCTTGTGGCAGCCGCCGCAGCTCGCCTGCGTCGCTTTCACGGCCGAAGCCATTGCGGATGCATCGCCTGCCTTGGCCGCTTTTTCGACAGCGGTGAGGCCGGCAAAAAGCTTGCCCATCCCGGCATCAAACTTCGCCTTGTCCTTCCAGATTTCCGGCTTGGCGCGGGTCTTGACCTTGTCCGCACCCGTGCCCGCCGGAAACAGGGTCAGTGCCTTCTTGGCACCCGCGAGCGCTGCGCCAGCCTTGGCGGCATCACCCGCGCCGACCTTGCCCGCATCGGCGGACGCCTTCAGCGCCTTCACCGAATCGCTGATCATCTTCATGATGCCCAGCCGCTCCTTGACGACGGCAGCGGCATCCTGCGCGAAGGCGGGCGTCGCCAGCGAAAACACCGCGGCGGCGACGGCCGCACCAAATACAGACTTAAAATTCATACCAGCCTCCGAATTCGTTTGACCGGGTCCCCGGCTTTGCGCCGACTTTGCCTTAACCCCTTGAAGATCACAATATTGAGGCGCGATAGTGGCAAACTGTTCACGAAGTCGTGAGCAGCCTGTCCGTTAACTTATAGAGTTTTTCCATGCCAGATATCGGTTCCCTCTGCGTTTACTGCGGCTCCTCCCCCGGCAATGATCCCCGCCATGCCCGCGAAGCGGCCCGCTTCGGCCGCATGCTGGGCGATGCCTGCGTCGAACTGGTCTACGGCGGCGGCAATGTCGGGCTGATGGGCATCCTGGCCGATGCCGCGCTCGACGCCGGGGCCAAGGTGACGGGAATCATCCCCACCGACCTCAAGCGCGTGGAAGTCGCGCACCAGAACCTCGACGAACTGGTGGTGGTCGAATCGATGCATGACCGCAAGCGCAGGATGTTCGAACGCGCCGATGCCATCGTCGTGCTGGCGGGCGGCGTGGGCACCCTCGACGAAACCTTCGAGATCATCACCTGGCGCCAGCTTGGTCTGCACGGCAAGCCGATCGTCATCGTCGACGACGGCGGCTATTGGAAGCCCCTGCTGGCGCTGATCGAGCACACGATCGAGGCCGGGTTCACCGGCCCCTCCATCCGCGACCTTTTCGCCGTGGTCGACACCGTCGATGACGTCCTGCCCACCATTACCGCCATGCCTGAAAGCGTGGTCAGGCCCCGGCCCGAGCGGACCTGACGGCGGCCCGGGGCTGCGCGCCGACCGGACCGGCCTGCCTTGCGCTTGGCGGCAGGTCTGATATGGTGCGCGCCGTGTTTTTTTCCCCGGCTCCGGCCGGCCCGGGCGCCCGGTTTCAGCCCGTTTTCGACCACATAAGCGCGCACAAGAGAGGACCGAATGGCCAAAATCAAGGTCAAGACCCCGATCGTCGAACTCGACGGCGACGAGATGACCCGGATCATCTGGAAGTTCATCAAGGACAAGCTGATCCTTCCCTACCTCGACGTCGACCTGAAGTACTACGACCTCGGCATGGAATACCGCGACGAGACCCGCGACCAGGTCACGGTCGATGCAGCCAACGCGATCAAGCAGTACGGCGTCGGCGTCAAGTGTGCGACCATCACCCCCGACGAAGCGCGGGTGAAGGAATTCAATCTCAAGGACATGTACCGTTCGCCCAACGGCACGATCCGCAATATCCTAGGCGGCACCATCTTCCGCGAACCGATCGTGATCAAGAACGTGCCGCGCCTGGTGCCCGGCTGGACCACGCCCTTCGTGATCGGCCGCCACGCCTACGGCGACCAGTACCGCGCCACCGACTTCCTGATCCCCGGCAAGGGCAAGCTGACGCTGAAGTTCGAAGGCGAGGACGGCAAGGTCATCGAGCGCGAGGTGTTCAGGTTCCCCGGCTCTGGCGTCGCCATGTCGATGTACAACCTCGACGATTCGATCATCGACTTCGCCCGCTCGTGCTTCAATTACGGGCTGACCCGCGGCTGGCCGGTGTATCTCTCGACCAAGAACACGATCCTCAAGGTCTATGACGGCCGCTTCAAGGACCTGTTCCAGAAGGTCTTCGACGAGGAATTCAAGGCCGCCTTCGAAAAGAAGAAGATCGGCTACGAGCACCGCCTGATCGACGACATGGTGGCCGCATCGCTCAAGTGGTCTGGCGGCTATGTCTGGGCGTGCAAGAACTATGACGGCGACGTCCAGTCCGACACCGCCGCCCAGGGCTTCGGCTCTCTCGGCCTGATGACCAGCGTGCTGATGACCGCCGACGGCAAGACGGTGGAGGCGGAAGCTGCACATGGCACCGTCACGCGCCATTACCGCGAACACCAGCAGGGCCGGGCGACGTCCACCAACCCGATCGCCTCGATCTTCGCCTGGACCCGTGGCCTCAGCTTCCGCGGCAAGATGGACAACACGCCGGATGTCGAGCAGTTCGCCGAAAACCTGGAAAAGGTCTGCATCGAGACGGTCGAAGCCAGTCACATGACCAAGGACCTGGCGCTTCTGATCGGACCCAGCCAGAAGTGGATGAACACCCAGGAGTTCCTCGACAAGATCGACAGCAACCTGAAGGCGTCGATGAAGTAACGCGGCACCGCCGCGACATGCGAAAAGGCCCGCGCCATGGCGCGGGCCTTTTTCTTGGATGATCGAGAGGCGCTAGCCCGCCTGCTCCATCACGGCGGCGATTGCCGCGAAGGCCTCGTCCGTCCTGGATGCATCGGGACCGCCCGCCTGGGCCATATCGGGGCGGCCACCGCCGCCCTTGCCGCCGAGTGCCGCGGAACCGGCGCGCACCAGATCGACGGCGCTGAACCGGGCGGTCAGGTCGTCGGTGACGCCGACGACGATGCTGGCCTTGCCGTCATCCGAACTGACGACGACATAGACGCCCGGCCCGCGTTTCTTGAATTCATCGACCATCGCCTTCAGATCCTTGGCCGGCACGCCGTCGAGCGCGCGGGTAACGAGGCGCGTTCCCGCGACCTCGCGGCCGGCATCGTCTGCCGCGGCCGCTCCACCGGCACCCACGCCGAGCGCCAGCTTGCGCCGGGTTTCGGCCAACTCGCGCTCGAGCGTCTTGCGCTCATCCAGCAGGCGCTGGATGCGCTCGGGCAGTTCGGCTGCCGAAGCACGGATCATCGATGCCGCTTGGGCGACGATGGCGGTATTGGCACTGTCGTAGTCGTCGGCGGCCGGACCGGTCACCGCTTCGATACGGCGCACGCCTGCGGCCAACGCGCCTTCGGAAACGATGCGGAAAGTGCCGATGTCGCCGGTGCGCCGCACGTGGGTGCCGCCGCACAGTTCCGTCGAAAAGGGTGAGGCAGCCCCCGCCCCCATGCCGACCACGCGAACCTCATCGCCGTATTTTTCACCGAACAATGCCATGGCGCCTGCGGCCACGGCCTCGTCGGGGGTCATCAGGCGGGTGGTGACGTCGGTATTGGCACGCACCTGCGAATTCACGTCGGTTTCGACGGTGCGCAGTTCATCGGCGCTCAACGGCTTCGGGTGGGAAATATCGAAGCGCAAACGATCGGGCGCCACCAGCGAGCCCTTCTGGGTGACGTGCTCGCCAAGGCGGTTGCGCAACGCTGCATGCAGAAGGTGCGTCGCCGAGTGGTTGGCGCGCAGGCGCGAGCGGCGCTCGCCGTCCACACGCATGTCGACAACGTCGCCGAGCTTGAGGGTTCCGCGCGTGAGCTTGCCCTGATGGACATGAATGTCCCCAAGGCGCTTGGCCGTTTCGGCCACTGCGAATTCGGCGCCATCCTTGGTGAAGAGCTGGCCGCGGTCGCCCATCTGGCCGCCCGATTCGCCGTAGAACGGCGTCTGGTTGCAGATGACGGCGGCTTCCGTGCCGGCAGCGATGGACTGGACTTCCTTGCCATCGACGACGATGGCCGTAACCCGGCCTTCGGCGGCTTCGGTTTCGTAGCCTAGGAATTCGGTCGCGCCGGTCCGCTCGCGCAGTTCGAACCATACGGTTTCGGTTGCCGCATCGCCGGAGCCCGACCAAGCCTTGCGGGCTTCCGCCCTCTGGCGTGCCATGGCGGCATTGAAGCCCTCGACATCGACGGCGCGGCCGTCAGCGCGGAGCGCGTCCTGGGTAAGATCGAGAGGGAAGCCAAAGGTATCGTAGAGGCGAAAAGCAACGTCGCCCGGCAACGCATTGCCGGATCCGAGCTTCGAGGTTTCCTCGGCCAGAAGCCGCAACCCGCGGGCAAGAGTGGCGCGGAAGCGGGTTTCTTCCATGCGGAGCGTCTCGCTGATCAATGCCCGGGCGCGCACCAGTTCAGGGTAAGCGCTGCCCATCTCGGCCACCAGGGCAGGCACAAGGCGATGAAGCACCGGCTCTTCACAGCCGATGATATGCGCATGGCGCACGGCGCGCCGCAGGATGCGGCGCAGCACGTAGCCGCGGCCTTCGTTGGACGGCATGACGCCGTCGGCGATCAGGAAACTGACCGAGCGCAGGTGATCGGCGATGACCCGGTGCGATACCGCATGAGTGCCGTCCGCGGCGACGTTGGTGGCCTCCGACGAGGCCTCGATCAGGCGGCGTAGCAGGTCGATGTCGTAGTTGTCGTGCTTGCCCTGCAGCACGGCGGCAACACGTTCCAGTCCCATGCCGGTGTCGATGGACGGCTTCGGCAGGTCGCGCCGTGTATCGGCATCGACCTGTTCGTATTGCATGAACACGAGGTTCCAGATTTCGATGAAGCGGTCGCCGTCGGCATCGGCGGAACCCGGCGGGCCGCCGGGAATGCCTTCGCCATGATCAAAAAAGATTTCCGAGCAGGGGCCGCAGGGACCGGTTTCGCCCATGGACCAGAAGTTGTCGCTGGTGGGGATACGGATGATGCGGTCGTCGCCCAGCCCCGCGATCTTCTTCCAGTAGCCGGCCGCTTCATCATCGGTGTGATAGACGGTGAACAGCAGGCGTTCCTTGGGCAAACCCAGATCGCGGGTCAGCAGGTTCCAGGCCAGCTCGATGGCGCGTTCCTTGAAGTAGTCACCGAAGGAGAAGTTGCCCAGCATCTCGAAGAAGGTGTGATGGCGCGCCGTATAGCCGACGTTTTCGAGGTCGTTGTGCTTGCCCCCGGCGCGCACGCATTTCTGCGACGTGGCGGCGCGCACGTAGTGGCGTTTTTCAGCGCCGGTAAAGACGTTCTTGAACTGGACCATGCCCGCGTTAGTGAACAGGAGCGTTGGGTCGTTGTGGGGCACGAGAGGGCTGGAGGCGACGACCTTATGGCCGTTGCGCCGGAAATATTCAAGGAAGGCCGTCCTGATATCGCCTGTTCCGCTCATCGTCGCGCCTGCCTGCTATCCGCTGGTGATCGTGAAACTGCCGAGCCTGCCGGGACAGGCCTGTGGGGCCCGAAAACGGCCAAGACCCATGCTTTTACAGTGGGATCAGGCCCCTGTCCATAAGCTGGCCGTCAAGCAAAAACCCCCGCCGGAGGGCGGGGGTTTTATGGGTGCCGCCTCTGCGAAGGCGGGCGACAGCATGAAGATCAGGCAGTTTCGTCGCGGGCGTCGTCGCCCGCCCCTTCGTCCGGGCCATCCTCGCCGTCGGCCAGCAGCGCCTCGGAGACGAGGCCCGCGTTGGCGCGGATCGCCTTCTCGACGGCGGCCGCGATCTCCGGGTTTTCCTTGAGGAAGGTCTTAGCGTTTTCGCGGCCCTGTCCGATGCGGGTATCGCCGTAGGAGAACCACGCGCCGGACTTCTCGATGATGCCCGCCTTGACGCCGAGATCGACGAGTTCGCCGGTCTTGGAGATGCCCTCGCCGTACATGATGTCGAATTCGATGGTCTTGAACGGCGGCGCAACCTTGTTCTTGACGACCTTGACGCGGGTCTGGTTGCCGACGATTTCTTCGCGGTCTTTGATCGCGCCGATGCGGCGGATGTCGAGGCGGACGGAGGCGTAGAACTTGAGCGCGTTGCCGCCAGTCGTGGTTTCGGGATTGCCGAACATGACGCCGATCTTCATGCGGATCTGGTTGATGAAGATGACCATGCAGCGCGAGCGCGCGATGGAGGCGGTCAGCTTGCGCAGCGCTTGGCTCATCAGGCGGGCCTGCAGGCCGACGTGGGTATCGCCCATCTCGCCCTCGAGCTCGGCCCGCGGCACCAGGGCCGCGACCGAGTCGACCACCAGAACGTCGATGGCGCCCGAACGGACCAGGGTATCGGCGATCTCGAGCGCCTGTTCGCCGGCATCGGGCTGGGAAATGAGGAGGTTTCCGATATCGACGCCGAGCTTGCGCGCGTAGATGGGATCGAGGGCGTGTTCGGCGTCGACGAAGGCGCAGGCGCCGCCCTGCTTCTGGGCCTCGGCGATAACATGCAGCGCCAGCGTGGTCTTGCCCGAGGATTCGGGACCATAGATTTCGATGACGCGCCCGCGCGGCATGCCGCCAATGCCGAGCGCGATATCGAGGCCGAGCGAGCCGGTGGAGATCGCCTCGATCCCCTCGACGGTCTGGCCCTGGCCAAGCTTCATGATCGAGCCCTTGCCGAAGGTGCGTTCGATCTGGCCGAGCGCGGCTTCCAAAGCCTTCTGTCTGTTATCCATGTTACCCTTGTCGACGAGATGCAGAGCGGTTGCCATCGCGGCCTCCTTCCTTATTTCACAAGGGGTTCGGCGTTGCAACCGGCGGCCTGCCCACTTGGGAAAATGTTTCTGGTTAGCCAAAGTACACGTTTTGTTCTTCCTCGCAAGTTCTTTTTTTGTTCTCCTCATTCCGGACGGGGAAATGCGGGCGGGCGGCCTATTCGGCCAGCACGTCCTTGACTGTGTCGAGGGAGAAGGGCTTTGCGAGGAACTGGATGCCGGACTGGCGGGGGAGGGATTCGCGGCAGTCGTCCTCTGCATAGCCCGAGGTGAAGATCACCTTCATCTTGTGGAATTTCTCACGCACCTCGCGGATCAGGGTCGGACCGCCGCGCTGGGGCATGACGACGCCGGAAGTGATCAGGTCGATGGGATCGGAGGGGTCGCGCATCACCTCGAGAGCGGCATCGCCGTTCTTCGCTTCCAGAACCTTGTAGCCCTTGTTGCGCAGCGCGCGCGATCCGAACATGTGCACCGGGTCCTCGACCACGAGCACGGTGCCGACGCCCGAAAGATTCTGCGCCGCGCGCCGGGTCCTGGCTCCCGGTTCGGCGCCGCGTTCGGCCTTGGCGACTTTCTGCGCCAGCACCTGCTGACGCTTGCCCAGCCAGGCGATGCGCTGGCTGATCATCGAAAAAGCGTTAGCTTGCCGAGATCCATCGCGGTTGCGAGGCTCAGGTTTATCGGCCTGGCCTGGTGGAAAAAGACCGGGTCTTCTTGGCCTACGCCTGATGCGTAAATTTCCCACCGGTGCTATCAACGTTCCGTAAATTTCCCGATATTATTGAAATTACCGGGGATTGGGCGCTCTATATGGCCGTAACAATCGAGGCCCCGCCCGAGGTACGGCGATCCAAGTAAGGATGCAAGATGCTCTATCTGACTAGAAAACTGGGCGAATCGGTAATGGTTAACGACAATGTCGAAATCACCGTAGTCGAAGTGAGCGGAAAATCTATCAAGCTAGGCTTTACCTTTCCCCCGGAAGTCAGGGTCCTGCGGCGCGAAATCTTTGACCGCATCCAGGAAGAAAATCGTGCTGCTGCCGTTGGCGGTGCTTCGCTCGACGAACTGCCTCCGGCCCCTCCGCCAAAGGCCGAGTAACAACGCCCGGCGCCAGATTTAAGTCTTTCTTAAGCATGATCGGCTTTAATCGCGGAAGGTTCGTGCGCAGGCAGCGCGGGCTATTCGCTTGCATGCAGCGCGCCCCGGCTGGAAATGCGCGTGACCTCACCCACACCCAACAGCGGACGTCCCCACAAGGACCGTGACATCGCGTTGGCGCTCTCCCACAATCAGGGGGGCGGAGATCTGCCGCGCGTGATCGCTTCTGGCCAGGCGGCCATCGCCCGCCAGACCCTGGAAATCCCCCTTGATCGCGGCATCAAGGTCCGCAAGGACGCGAACCTCGCCGAGGTACTGGCTGCGGTCGAGTTCGACTGCGAAATTCCCCTCGCTGCATTTGCCGCCGTCGCCGAAATCCTGAGCTGCGTATACCACAACCAGAGCGGGGCTGCCGTCCCGCCCCCCCCCGCCGAAACTGATACGGGAGCCGCACCATGACGAGCACCCAGACGATTTCCAGCGAACTCACCCGCGTGTGCGACATCATCGTTGCCGCCTCCGATCTCGCGGCCGACGGACAGTTGATCAATAATCAGCCGCTGGAGAACATGATCGGCCGCATCTGAAGCGATTTCAGCGGCCTGAACGCGATCGACGCTGAGAGAGTGAGGACAATCCTGCTCGCCCTGATCGACGATCTCGATCGGCTGGCCGAGGAAATGCGCGCACGGCAGTCGGACTTCGAAGACGAAGTACGCGCCTTTTCCACCCGCAGCAAGGCCACCACCGCCTACGTAGCCAGCGCAGCATCCCGTAAGAAGTGAAACCTTTCACCGTTTACCAGGTTCTCATCTTCCATGTCCTTGGACAATTACCTGAATTTTGTCCTGTCCCTAGTCTTCGTCCTCGGCCTGATCGCGCTTGCCGCGTGGGGCTACCGCCGCTTCTTCATGTGGCAGTCGGTTGCGGCGCGGCTGGGCCTCGCGACCAATCGGCTTCGCGTGGCCGAGGTGCGCGGCATAGGCGCACGCCGAGGCCTCGTGCTGGCGCAGTGCGACGGCGTCGAATAACTCCTCCTGCTCGGACCGAATTCGGAAAAGGTAGCTGAGACGGGGATCGTCCCGCCTGCGGGCGCTCGGCAGGAAGGTGCGCGATGAACGCCCACCGGATCGCACCCCGGCCATAGCCCTAACGCTGGCCACGGCCCAGAGCCTTGGCCTCGATCTCGACGGTGGCGGATCGGCTACGGGCCGCATTCTTCAGATCGTCGCGCTGATCACAGTCCTGTCGGTCGCCCCCGCGATCCTAATCATGGTCACCTCGTTCACGCGCATCGTCGTGGTACTTTCGTTCCTGCGCTCGGCGCTCGGCACCCAGCAGACCCAGCCCAACATGATGATGGTCAGGTTCTGCCTGTTCCTGACAGCCTTCATCATGGCCCCCGTCATGAAGAAGTCCTATCACGACAGTATTGCGCCGCTGATGGAAGAACGCTTCGAGGGTAATGAAGCCTTCAACCGCAGTGCGCGCCCGTGGCCGAATTCATTCAGTGCCAGGTGCGTAAGTAGGACCTGCGGCCGTTCTACGATCTTGCCAAGACGGCGCCCGCGGCAACCCCCCTAAAGGTGCCGGTGCCCGCTTTCATGATTTCGGAACTTGAGCGCGCCTTTGAGATCGGCTTTCCGATCGTCCTGCCCTTCCTCGTCATCGACATGGTGGTAGCGTCGGTGCTGGTGTCTATGAGCATGATGATCCTCCGTCGGTGAGGATCGCCCTGCCCTTCAAGATCATCTTTTTCGTTCTAGTCGACGGCTGGTACATGGTCGCTGGCTCGCTAGTCCAGAGCTTCGGCAACTGACCGGTCAATAGACGAACGGTATCCAGCGCTTGGTGCGAGCCTTGTAGGCGCGATATGCTTCGCCGAACATGCCTTCCAGCCGGTCCTCGTCCTCGCGCACGCGGCGCTCGAACCACACGATATGCGCAGCCAAAATGGCGAGCGCGATCCACGACTTGAACGTTATCGCCAGGGCAAGGTGAAAGATCATGTGGCCGAGATACATCGGGTTGCGGATATAGCCGTAAATGCCCGTATCGACGATGCGATCGGGCGGAACGTCGATACCCGGCCCGCCGCCGCCGTGCCGCGTGCGGAACCCCCCGCCCAGCCGGTATTGCGAATACCCCCAGACGAGCAACGGCATGCCCCACGGCTGGAACGGAATGTTACCGCCGCCCAGCAGGTATTCCGCGCCGATCACCAGCGGCGGAATGACGATGAACGAACGGCGCGAGGTACTATTGAGCCAGCGCCAGAACGAAACCTTGCGCGTCTTGCCCGGCGCGCCCGGTTCAATGGAACCCGACATGACATCTCCCTTTTCCGGTGTCTCTAGGACATGTTCGGGCGGACTGCAACCGGACATAAAAACGCCCTGCGGGCGGGGCGTCGGCGGGCGGGCCCGATCGGGGTGCAGCAGGCTTGCCGCACGACATTCCGACCGTCGTGATCAATATCGACACTAAGACCAAGCTGTCGAATACTTCCGATGAGACACGGACGACCTCTGAAAAGGAGACCCTGCCCAAGCTGCAGGGTTTCGAAGAGAATATCCGCAAGATCATGCCTAAGGGCTTCAGCAAGGCGACGCCGATCGATATCACCGGCGCCGCCCAGAACAAGGGTTCCGGCAGCATCGACTTTGACGAGCAGATCGAAGTCAAAGTCGCCGTCGTCGTGACCTAGGCACTGCCCAAAGGCAACCTGGTCCTGATAAGTAGCCAGGAAGTGTGCGTCAACTTCGAGGTGCGCGAGCTTCGGTTGACCAGCATTGTCCGGCGCGAAGACATCGGATCGTCCAATACCATCTCCTAAGAGAAGATTGCCGAGGCCCCTATCGCCTACGGCGGACGCGGCCACATCACCGACGTCCAGCAGCCGCGCTACAGCACCCAGATCCTGGACATCATCTACCCTTTCTGATCGAACTCTTGAGACATGAAAAAAGGCCGGTGCAGGTAGCACCGGCCTTTTTTATCTCCTCTGGTCTGGGGGGCCATCAGTCGTCGCGCCGGGTACGTTCCAACCGTTCGTGACGTTCCTGCGCCTCGATCGATAACGTCGCGATCGGCCGGGCTTCAAGCCGCTTGATCCCAATCGGCTCGTCGGTTTCCTCGCAATAGCCGTAGGTCCCCTCTTCGATCCGCTTGAGCGCTTCATCGATCTTGCCGATAAGCTTGCGCGCACGATCACGGGTGCGAAGCTCAAGCGAGCGATCCGTTTCCAGCGACGCGCGATCGGCGATATCGGGTTCACGCAATCCACCCTCCTGCAGGTGCTGGAGGGTTTCGGAAGTTTCGCTCAGGAGTCCCTCACGCCACGCAAGCAACTTGCGACGGAAATACTCCTTTTGCTTCTCATTCATGAACGGCTCTTTTTCGGTAGGCCGATAGTTACGAGGAAGCTTTACCGCCATATGCAGAACCCTTGAAAAGTGGGGTTAAAAGGCGCGCAAGTATATGGGCGGCCCGGGTTCGTGGCAACCCAGGGAAAAATCGATTTTTGTTATTTAAATTCAGATGGTTGACTGATTTCAGGCGAATAGTCGAAGGTCGCATACTTGGCTAGTTCGACCTCGGCGCGTAATTCGATCTGGTCAAGCACTTCAGCAAGGCGGGGGTCGGTGACTTGTTCGCGCTGAGGCAGACAAGCCGGACGAGGTTTTCGATTTGGTTACAGGTCAGGGATCCCATCAACAGGCCGTGGCGAAGTTCTTCGAGATGATCTATGAGGTCGTCCGCGCGCTGGCGGGCACGGGCGCAGAACTCAAGCACGTAACCCATTTCCTGCGCGGCCAGCAGGGCATCAATACCGGCCGCCGAGGGGGGCTGCCGCCGACCGAGGCCGCTTCCCCGGATCCGGAACTGTCGGAAAGGTGAGAAGCGAAGGCGTCCGTACCGGAACGATTGGTCCGGCGAGCGGAAGACTTACCCGCAGTCGCCCGTGGGGGCGATCTTCATATCTTCTCGACCCTCTGCGGAACGCGATGCATGACCGGTATCCGGTATGCTTTTTTTCGTCGTTAATCACAAGTAAGAACCGGTTAAATCGTTGCGCCGCCTAGCGCAGCCCCCCTCTTCTGACGACGCTGCCGGGCGATACAAATTGGATGAACCTAAGATTTTGTTAACTTGCTGGTAACCATAATGGACCATATATTTAATCAAACTTAACCTTGTATAGGTCGGGATGAACAGATAGCAGTATCCAGCCGGTTATCCGGTGAGAACGTAGAGAACCAAAATGCGAATTCTGCTTGTCGAAGATCATTCGTCCACCGCTAAGAGCATCGAATTCATGCTCAAGTCAGAGGGCTTTTTCGTGGACTGCACGGACCTGGGCGAGGATGGCCTGGAAATCTACAAGATCAACGATTACGATCTGATCGTTCTTGATCTGATGCTGTTCGATATCGACGGCTACGAGGTATTGGGCCGACTGTCATCTGCACGTGTCACCACCCCCGTCCTGATCCTTTCGGGGATCAACGAACCCGATAACAAGGTCAAGGGACTCGGCTTCGGCGCCGACGATTACCTGACCAAGCCCTTCGACAAATCCGAACTTATTGCCCGCATCCACGCCATTATCAACCGCTCTAAGGGCCTCTCCGGATCCGTTATTCGCGCCGGCAAACTGGTCGTCAACCTTGATACCCGCACGGTCGAAGTGGACGGCCAGCCGCTGCATCTGACCGGCAAGGAATATGCCATTCTGGAACTCCTCTCGCTCCGCAAGGGAACGACCGTCACCAAGGAAAGGTTCCTCAACCATCTCTATGGCGGAATGGACGAACCAAAACTGAAGATTATCGACGTTTTCATCTGCAAGCTTCGCAAGAAGCTAGCGACCGGCACTGGCGTGGAAAATTACATCGAGACCGTCTGGGGCCGCGGCTATGTTTTACTCGATCCGGCAGAGGGTCGGAGCGCAGACGAAGGCAGGTCACGCAAGCAGTCCTCGGCGGCGGTCGCCTAATAAGCAGAACCCCCCTTTGAACCAAAAAAGCCGGGGCGGGAAAAACGTGCCTCGGTTTTTTCTCTGTTCCGACAAGACGGCGTCGAACGGTGATCTCAGCCGGCAGCCTTTTGACCGACCTCGGGGACAACCTCGTAAAGTCCTCACTGGCCGGGACCCGGCTTCAAGCGGTGGCTGACCCCAAGTACAGTCTCCGCTCTCCTCAGGTAAAGATAGCCATCGGATGCCATCTGCGTGTTGATCCGTACCAACACAGCAGATTTTGTCGCCTGATCGAAGTAAATCAGCACTTTCCGGCAGAAAACCACATCAAAGGTACTGAGAATTGGCATCGAATCGAGCAGGTTGAAAAAACGGAACCGCAAGGAAGGGCGTATCACCTATTCTATTTGCCAACCGAGATCAGTCCGCTTGAATTACTTGACCAGCAGTTGGATCGGCAGGCCGCGCTTCGGCAAGGCCGAAAGGCGATCCATCGGAGGAGCGGGCGGCCCCAAAGGCAGCCCGGTAGCACTGTAGAAGACGGGACGCGGCGGCATCGCTCTCGCCGATAAGTCTCAAAGCCTTGCCTTGCATGCCGTAGTCAAAACCGGTAACCAGTTCGACGTCATTGCCTATGGCCAAAACCGGACTGATGAGATCATGACACATTTCGCGCTGATGAGTTCGAGAAGCCTAATATCCAATAGTGAGATCATAACATTTTGTCCTTCCGCCAACTGTAATCAACCTGCTTTGGGTTGCCCGCCAACCCGGCTAGCATAGATAACGCAAACCAACTTTGCTAAAGGAGGCCGTTCAGTGAGCGAACACTCGCCAGCGGGTTTTTTGCCCCGCCCCGGCACTTTCGTCCGCCATCCGGACTCTCCCGACTGGGGCATCGGCCAGGTGCAATCGGTCGACGGCGTAAGGATAACGGTGAACTTCGAGAATGCGGGCAAGCAACTCATCAATGGGGCAGTAATTACACTTGCACCCACGTCACCGGATTGACCCGCCGATCATTTCTTTGACCAACGTCAAATCGTCCTGCCTGTTTACGTTGATGAACGGGTCGTATTCACGATCCTCAAATTCAACTGATACCGCGTTCACGCTAGCCGCGAATTTTCCGACGCCGCTTTGTCCTTGTTCCACGAGGAAGTCCTGCAAGAGAGGGAGAATTGCCAGCGGCCAAAGCCCGAAAACAGGGTGAGTGCGGCCCCCGCTTTCCGCAATCACAACGCGGGTCCCCTCCTCCGATACGACGCTCAGGCGGGCCACCAGATCTTCCGGCATCAAGGGACAATCAACCGCAAACGACGCGACACATCTCGCCGAAGGCACATTTTGTAGCGTCCATGAGATCGCGGCGTGAATACCTGCCAGGGGGCCCCGATCGGGGCCGATAATGTCCTCGATCAATGGCACACCCCACTCTTCGGCCGGAGCGAAACCACGCGTTGCGTTGACCGCAAGCATCCCGGTCTGACGCACAGCACGCGCCAAAACGTGGTTAACAAGCGGCTCGCCCCCCAACTGCGCAAACGCCTTGTCACTCCCGAACCGGCGGGATCGGCCCCCGGCAAGCAGCACACCGACGATTTGTGTCTTTTCCAGCATGAAATTCCATAGGAAACGCCACCCCATGGCCGGCGTAAAGGTTAACAAAACTGCGAGATTTTATGGCCTCCGGGGGCTGGACCAGTTTAACCCCGAATAGGATATTTTACTCAAATCTTTCCTAACTAAAAATAGTCACCACGCGCGTCCGCGTCCGTCTGGCGCCCACCAAGAGATCGGGCCCTTCGGGGAGATCGTCAAGACAATGAGTGCCGAGGAAGTGTCGCTCCGCGATCTGCGTTTCGGAACGGCGGAAAAACCTGACCGCCCGACAGGTTCGGAATCCGCCCGCCTCGCCGAAACTTCCCAGATCCCCGAAAATCCAGCCCCGGAAATTCGGGGGCTGCTGCACCAGCCTTTCCGGAAGACCCAGCCCTTTTACGTGACCGATGAAACAGGCGCCTTGCTGTGTTGCAGCGAGAGCTTTACCCAACTTTCCAAAAAATTCCTGGATAACTCAGGCTCACTGGTCGAACTGATCGAAAGTACTAGGACAGCTAGTGGAGAAATCAAGCGATCGGAGTGCTTCGACGACCAGGGTAGCCAACGTCATTTTTCATCGGCCCATTTTCCGATCTACAGCGACCAGGGGACGCTACTTGGCTTCGGCGGCGTATACGAAGAAACCACGCGCCAGGTGGAAACCGCACAGAACGCGGCGCATATCGAAATCTGGTTTCAGGATATCTTCCGATCTTCATCGGACTGGGTTTGGGCAATCGACCATAATTACAATCTCAATTTCGTGTCGCCCCGGATTTCCGAAAATCTGGGTGAGCCGCCTCACACCCTTTCAGGCCGCCACCTGTTTGCGATGGGCGGCTTCACGAGCGAGGATCCGCTCGCATCCAAAACCTGAAAGGATATGGAACTGCGCGCACCATTTCGGGGGTGACATTTCGTTCTGAAATTGAGAAACGGCGAGGAGCGCCACGTCCATCTGAGCGCAGTACTGGTATTCGATGACGACAGCGGTATTTTTCGAGGCTACAGGGGGACTGGCACGGACATCACGTTGCGGGTTCAAAGCCAGAAAATTATCGAGGCCTCGAAAGCACGTCTCGAGGACACCTATGCCGAATTGCGCCGGCGCAATGAAGAACTGAGAATTTCGCTCGACCACGCGAAGGTTTCAGAGAGCACAAAGCTCGAGTTCCTCGCGATGATGAGCCACGAGTTGAAGACGCCGCTCAACAGCATCATCGGTTTTTCCGATGCAGCGATTCATCAGGTACATGGACCGATAGTCGGTCCCTATGCCAGCTATTTTGAGAATATTCATACCGCCAGTCGCCATCTGATGGGCATCATCACCAGTCTGCTGGACATGGCGAGCCTTGATCAGCCAAGCCCGACAATTCATCCCAACAAGGAAGCGGTAGAACACCTGATCGAAGAAGCGGTCCAGCTTGCCGATCCGGGCGCTCATGCCAATGAGCTTGACCTCTCCGGGCTGCTCCCGAAAACGGACCACATGGTCTATTGCGACCACCTGCGAGCACGTCAAATCCTGATCAACCTCATCGGCAATGCGATGAAATTCACCCCCGCCAAAGGCAAGATCGGCATCGATGTCGAGACCCGCCCGGAAAATATGGTGGCAATTACGGTGTGGGACATCGGCATCGGCATTCCCTCGGACAAGCTTCCCCGCATCTTCGAAAAGTTCTACCAGGTCGAGCAAAATGTCCCCAGCCGTGGCGGTGCCGGAACGGGCCTCGGGCTCAGCATTTCCCGGCATCTCGCCCGGCTGATGGGGGGTGATCTGGCCGTCACCAGCATTCAGGGCAAGGGTTCCCGTTTTTACCCTTACCCTTCCTGGGGAATCCACCGAAAGAACTGCCTGAAAAATATCGTTTTTTTTCGGGCCCTCTGGCCACCACGGGGTTCCAAAGGGACTTTGTGGTCGAGGGGGCTAGGCCTTATAATAAAGGCCCTAACAGGGACCCACCGTCACAAGATCGCGTATGGATCACCAATGATTGACCCGTTTGGACGCCATATTTCTTATTTGCGCGTGTCGGTTACCGACCGCTGCGACTTCCGCTGCGTCTATTGCATGGCGGAGGACATGGACTTTCTCCCCAAGGCAGAAGTTCTGACCCTTGAGGAACTCAACTGCCTTTGCAGCGCGTTCGTCACCCTTGGGGTGCGCAAGCTCAGGATCACCGGCGGCGAGCCCTTGGTGCGCAAAAACATCATGCAGCTGCTGGAGAACCTGTCGCGGCACCTGAAAACGGGTGACCTCGAGGAATTGACGATCACGACCAACGGTTCCCAACTGTCGCGTTATGCGGCCGACCTGGCGCGTATTGGTGTCCGGCGCATCAACGTATCCCTCGATACCCTTGATCGCGAAAAGTTCCGCGCGATTACCCGCTGGGGCGATCTCGACAAAGTGTTGGCCGGCGTCGAAGCTGCCCGCGAGGCCGGCCTGTCGGTCAAAGTCAACGTCGTCGCACTCAAAGGCGTCAACGAGGACGAATACGACGCCATGATCCGGTGGTGCGGCGAACGCGGTTTCGACATGACGCTGATCGAAACCATGCCGCTTGGCGATATCACTGGCGATCGCACTGACCAGTATCTTCCGCTTTCGCTCGTCCGCGCCAATCTTGAGCGCCGGTGGACGCTGGAAGACAGCGAGCATCGCACAGGCGGCCCCGCCCGATATGTCCGGGTCGCTGAAACAGGCCGCTATCTCGGTTTCATCACCCCGCTTACCCACAATTTCTGCGAAAGCTGCAATCGCGTGCGCCTGACCTGCACCGGCACCCTGTTCATGTGCCTCGGTCAGGAAGACGCGGCTGACCTCAGAATACCGCTGCGCGCTGGCGCCGACGATACGGCGCTTCTCGATGCCATTCGCGAAGCCATCGCCCGCAAGCCCAAGGGGCATGATTTCATTATCGATCGGCGCAACAAGCGCCCCGCTCTTGCACGGCACATGAGCGTGACCGGCGGCTGATTAACCGGGAGTAATCTGCGTTGGCTGAAATTCTGGGACTGGGCCTGAGCCACTTCGGCGGGTTCATGTTTTCCGACGAGGAAATGTCGGGCCGTGCGAAGGCGCGCCTGGAGGACGGCTCGCTTCCCCCCAGCCTCGATCATCCTTCCAAGTGGCCCGAAGGCATGCGGGAAGAATGGGGCAACGACGAAGGTGCCAGTTTCGCCAGCCGCCACAGGGAGCAATATTTCAATGGCCTTGATCGCGTTCGCAAGGCACTCGACGATTTCCGTCCCGACGCGGTGATCGTTTTCGGCGATGACCAGTACGAATGTTTCCGCGAGGATCTTGTTCCGCCTTACTGCGTCTTCGTTGCCGACGAGTTTCTCTCGAAGCCGTATTTGCGCGCGCGCGGCCTGGGCGGAGACACACCCAACGTTTGGAACGACCCCTTTGACATGATCCTGAAGACACCGGGCGCCGGGGACATCGCCCGTTTCCTGCTCAATGCGCTTCTAGAAAACGATTTCGAGCCGTCCTACAGCTACAAGCTGCCCCATCAGGATTACCTGGGTCACGCGTTTACGAACACGCTGATGTTTCTCGACCATCGGCGGTCGGGCTGGCCCTATCCGGTTATCCCGTTCGCGATCAACGCCTACGGCTCTGCGCTCATTCGCGCCAAGGGTGGCCTCGTCAACAAGGCCACCCAGGGCGCCATGCAGCGCAACCCGGACCCGCCGGCACCTTCGCCGCGGCGCTGCTTCGACCTCGGCCGGACGATCGGAAAAATTCTTTCGGAATCGCCATGGCGCCTCGCCCTTGTCGCGACAGCAAGCTTTTCCCATGGCTTCCTGACTGAAAAAAATTTCTTCCTCTATCCGGACATGGATTCCGATCGGTTACGCCATGGCGAACTTGCCGCAGGCGACTACGAAAAGTGGCGCGGGCTTTCCATCCCTACGCTGGAAGATGCGGGCCAGCATGAACTGGTCAACTGGCTGCCGATGATCGGCGCCATGCATGAGCTTGGCCAGAAGCCCGAATATTGCGAGCTGATGGAAAGCTACCTGATGAATTCGAACAAATGCGTGGCGGTCATACCGCCCCGATAACCACGGCAGAAATCGACGGACGACCACGGCATGATACGCGGCAGCACCTACTCGGCGGTCATGCATGTGGGAATTGCGCTGCTGATTTTGTTCGGCCTGCCCAGCCTCACCTTTCTGCTGCCCATATGGGACAAGGAAGAGGTTCCGGTTCGCGTCGTCGTCATGAGCGATAAAGAAGCGGACGAAATTTCAAAAAAGCAGGCAAAACCTCAAGAATCGTCCGATGCGAAAAAAGCCGCCGCGACCGACGATCAATCTGAAGACGTCACATCGGATCAGAAAAAAACCGACCGGAGCCAGATCAGCCCGGAGAAAGACGCCCAGGATAAAGATCCTTCGGACAGAAGTACGGTGATTGCTCAGGTAACGGAGAGTCCCGCAAACGGTCTTGCCGAAAAACCTGCTGCCATCAACAAACAAGAGGACGAAAAACCTTCGCCCAAGAAGCTTCAGGAAAAGCCGAAGCCTCCCGAGCCGAAAAAAAAGGGGAGAATTAACGTCGTTACTGACGTCAGTCCCCATGCGGAAGGAACGGACGGAAAAACAACCACGCGCGACCCTGGCGAGGATGACGCCGCTGCCATCGATCGTGGTCGGGAGATCGAGCAAAATGGGGTCGGCAAATCAGCAAAGTCGACGCAACTGAAGGCCAAGGAAAGTGGGCAAGCGGCAAAACTGCCGACGACGAACATCCCCCAGAACCCGCCCTCGCAACAACAAGCATTCCAGGCCCCCGCGGCTGGCGAGGTGCCGCGTCCGGGGATGCCGCCCGGGCCGCCGCCTCAAGACTCTGCACCCGCCACTTCCCTTCCGCCAACGCCCGCAAACCCGGGGGCGGCATCAAGGTCGGCCCAAATGGCAACCGTGCCATCGATCTCCGCCTCGCGCCCGGCCGCCGGAAGCGTACCCGAGCAAATTTCGGCCGTCATTTCCGAAATGGCGGAAAAAATCCCGCGTCTCAAGTCCCTGCGCGAATCCCTGACGCAACAGAATGGGGCGCCGAAGAGCAGTCCGGCGCTTGAGCAATCAGCAAAACGAATGGAAGAGCGCGCGGAAGAGGGTTACGCGCACGCGCAATTTACCCTTGCCGAAATGTACCTGACGGGGGAAGGCGTGCCGCGGGACGAAAAGAAGGCCGTCACCCTGCTGAACCGCGCCGCGATCAGCGGGTTCCTGCCCGCCCAGCTTACGCTGGGCATGATGGCGGCAGAGGGACGCGGCATGGAACGCAATCTCGCCGAAGCACAGACATGGTTGTCCGTGGCCGCGGATCAGGGCAACCGAGCCGCAACGGAAGCCGTGCCGAAGCTGGAAAAGCTGATGGCGCCACGCGATACGATAGAAGCACGCAAGCGCAGCTACCAACTGCACCAGGTCCTGGTGATGGTTCACGGTGGCGATCTGAAAAAAGCATCGAAGACAGAGCTCAGCGAGCGACTGCGCATCGCCGCGGCCCTCGGCGACGTGGAGTCCGTGCATGTACTTCTGGCGCAGGGCGCGGATGCCGACAGCCCCGACCTCGACGGCCGCACCGCGGTCATCGAAGCCGCTTGGCGCGGCTATCCCCGCATCGTCAAATCGCTGATCGACAACGGCGCCAACCTTTCGGCGACCGACAATACGAAGAAAACCGCCGTCATGTGGGCCGCCATCAACGGCCATTCGGGCGTCATTGAAAATCTGGTCAAGGCCGGCGCCCCGGTTAACGAGCAGGATAACGAGGGGCTGACCGCTTTGATGCGCGCGGCCTGGAACGGCCATGGCAAGGCCGTTCGGGCCCTTCTTGCCAACAAGGCTGACCATAAAATTCGCGACGCCAAGGGCCTGACCGCCCGAGATTACGCCGCCAAGATCGGCAATGCGGAAATCCGCGACCTCCTCACCCGGGCGGCCTCGGGCGGCTAGAGGCCTTCCGGCTGGCGATATGCCCCTACTTGACTATAATCGCGCCGCATCCCAACGACGTGCGAAGGATCCCAAGTCATGGCCTACGGGAGAATAGCGTTCCTCTCGGCCGATGTGCCCGCGGCACGGGATGCTGCGGCACGGCTTGTTGCGCTTTACGGCAACGCCAACGCCGACGATGCCGACGTCATTGTCGCGCTTGGTGGCGATGGCTTCATGCTCGAAACCCTTCACCGCTTCATGGACAGAAAAGTGCCTGTCTACGGGATGCACCGTGGCTCGGTCGGGTTCCTGATGAATAACTACGAACAGGACGCCCTGCCCAAGCGCCTCGCCGAAGCGCAAAAGGTCCATCTTCGCCCCCTGAACATGGCTGTCGAAACCGTCGACGGGAAAGTGAGCCGGGCGCTGGCCATCAACGAGGTGTCGCTTCTGCGCCAGACCCGTCAGGCGGCGAAGATCCGCATCAAGGTCGACGGCGTCACCCGGCTTGAAGAGTTGATCTGCGACGGCGTCCTCGTGGCAACGCCCGCGGGCAGCACCGCCTACAATCTTTCTGCCCATGGGCCGATCATCCCGATCGGATCAAATCTCGTCGCGCTGACCCCGATCAGCGCCTTCCGGCCACGCCGCTGGCGTGGAGCCCTGCTGCCATCCAGCGCGCACGTGACCTTCGAAATTCTCGAGGCCGAAAAGCGTCCTGTCAGCGCTGTCGCCGACTATACCGAGGTCCGTGACGTGAAATCCGTCGAAATCACCGAGGACACGGCCCACAGCCTGACGCTCCTGTTCGACGCGGAGCACAACCTCGAAGAACGCATCGTTCGCGAGCAGTTCCTGCCCTAGTCACATGCCCGACGTCGTCGAACTCCTCTCCCGCCTCATCGGATTCGACACGGTCAGCCGGAAGTCGAATCGCGCCTTGATCGACTTTGTTGCCGACTATCTTGATGGCTTAGGGGCGCGCTGCACCCTCACCCACAACCCCGAGGGAACAAAATCGAACCTGTTCGCGACCGTCGGCCCCGAACGGTCGGGCGGATTTCTCCTCGCCGGGCATACAGACGTCGTCCCGACCGAAGGCCAGGACTGGACCTCCGACCCCTTCCGCGCCACCGCGAAGAATGATGCCATCTATGGACGCGGCACCTCCGACATGAAGGGCTTTATCGCCGTCGCCCTGTCGCTCATTCCGGAACTGGCAGCCTTAAAACGTGATCACCCCGTGCATCTGGCTCTCACCTATGACGAGGAAGTGGGCTGTTTCGGCGCGGCTCAACTTGCCGGCATGATCGCCGGGCTTCCATACCGCCCGCGTTTCTGCATCGTCGGCGAACCGACGTCGATGGCGGTCGTCAACGGACACAAGGGCAAGCTGTCCCTCGATTGCTCGGTTCGCGGCACGGGTGGCCACTCCGCCCACAACGACCGCGGCGTCAATGCGGTCGAAATAGCTTCCGAAATCATCGTGCGGCTACGCGCCATGCAGAAACGCCTTACGGGTGGCCCGCTCGATGCCCGCTTCGATCCCCCCTTCACGACCATTCACACGGGACAGATATCGGGGGGAATTGCGCGCAATATCGTTCCGCGCGACTGCCGCTTCGAAGTTGAAATCCGCAACCTGCCCGGGCAGGATCCGGCGGCGCTGCAGCGCGAAATCGAAGCCTTTGCGCAAACCCTTCTTGTCGGCGAAATGCGCAATATTGCCGCCGACACAGATATCCGCCTCGATGCACAGTCCTGCATCCCTGCCCTCGCCCCGGAAGGCGAAGACGAGGACACGGCCCGTGCACTGGCCGTCACCGGCGCCAATCATTGCAATGTCGTCAGCTTCGCAACGGAAGCCGGCCTGTACCAACGGGCCGGTGTTCCAACGATCGTCTGTGGGCCGGGCGATATCCGTCAGGCGCATCGGCCCGACGAATTCGTTACTCTGGACCAGTTACGATCATGCAGCGCGTTCCTGCGCCGCATGATCGCTGCCTGAGACTTCCTCAGCCCTTGACGACGAGCGGGTAATCGGGCGTCGGATTGAGGGGGCAGGAATAAACGTATTCGCCGGGCTTCAGGTCCACGACGTAATCCTGTGTGACGCCGGTATTCAAACCGCCGCCGGACACGCCCGGCAAGGTCACGCGGCCGAGGCCCGTGCCCCGCAGCCAGAAACCGAGCCCGTAAGGCACGTTCTTGTTGGTCACCCGGAATACGTATTTTCCCGGCGTCAGCACCAGAGGCTTCGCCTTGGCCAGACGGTCCTTGCCCGACTTGGCGTTGATTGCCTCGCAATCCTTCGCCGAGCTGGTCTTGAATCCGTGGTCGATGCCGCCTTCGGATTCAACGAACTGGCAGCCCGTCTGGGTCAGGGTAATCACCTTGGCGTCCTCCGCCGCTTGCACCGGCGAATTCGCCACGAGCGCCAACGCGAGAGCGGCAGCCGTTCCGGCCGCACGCAGGGGAAAATGGATTTTCTTCATCGGATATGCTCCTCGCTTCACCTGTCGGGGGAAAACATGAAGGGAGCATACGCAGCCCCGCCGTAAAGGCGAATCACGCCGCCACACGAGTTCGTGAGGAGATGATCAGGGCCCCAGGAGATCGGCCTCGGCCTCCAGAAGGTCGGGCGAATCGTTGGCGGGGGAATTCACTTTCTTCGATACCGGCCAGCACTGCATTTCGTCGGCAGGCAAGGGGCGAAGCAGGGCCAGCCGCTCGCGCGTGGGGGCATCATCTTCGCCCAGCCAGCGAGCATGATCTTGCATATGCAGAATAACGGGCATGCGCTGATGAACGGGCGCCACGCAATCGTTGGCATCGGTCACGATGATCGTGAAGGATTCGATTTCATCGCCGCCGGCCCCGATCCAATGTTCCCAGAGGCCGGCGAAAGCGAAGGGCTCCCCCGACTTCAGGGAAAAGTAATAAGGCTGCTTGCCGCCCTTCGCCGCCTGCCATTCGAAAAATCCGTTGGCGGGCACGAGGCAGGGCCGATGGCGGAAGGCGCCCCGGTATGCGGGCTTCTCGGCCACGGTTTCGGCCCGCGCATTGATCATGGAAAAGCGGCTGTCGGGACCCTTCGACCAGGACGGAATCAGGCCCCAGCGGGCAAGGGCCAATTCCCGCCCCGGGCGCGGCGTCCGCCTGACAATAGGCAAAGCCTGCGACGGCGCCGCGTTGTAGCGGCGCGGAAAATTGGGAAGCGCACCAATGGCCGCGAACAGCTTCGCCAGCGCCTCGGGTGGAGACGTCAGCGCATAGCGGCCACACATGGACGGGCTATTCCAGTCGCACGTTCTTGGAGAAGTCGTAATCGGGCCGCGATGCGCATTCGTACTTCCAGGTTATGGCGTTCTTGTCACGATTGGGATCGAAGACCCAGGACAGGAACTTGAGCTGCGCCGCCCAGCCTGCCTCGGCCTGCTCGCGCCGGTAACGGCCCGGCATCGTGTCGTTCAGCCAGCCGTGCGGAGCGTCCTTGAAAACGTGAATTTCGTACGACTTCTTGTGGTCTTCGAGGCAGTTGCGGAACCGCCGCACATCGTCGAGGGAAATGATGTGATCCGCTTCGCCGAAGGAACCGAACACCGGGCACGGCACGTCGCGGATAACATCGGTCAGCGGACGCGGCTGCAATTTGTTGGTGTCCCATTCGCGCTTGGACGCTGCGCCATACCAGACAAGCGCCGCCGAGATCGGCCGCACCGCCGCCAGCACCAAAGGATGGCGGCCGGTCTGGCAGACACCCTTGACCGCAACGCGTTTTGCATCGGCCCCGGAAATACCGCCCAACGCATCGATCGCCGCCGACAGGTCACGAATGGCGTCGTCGTCGGTAATGTCGCAACGGTCGTCGCCCCGATGCAGGCCGTCCTGGTCCGGATGACGGAAGAATACATCGGGAGCGATGCAGACATAGCCATCGCCCGCGAAACGGGCTGCGAGATCCTTCGTATGCTGCACGAGGCCGTAGCGTTCATGCATCAGCACGATGCAGGGATGGCTTCCCCCGGCTTTCGGACGGGCAACGAAGGCGGGCATTCCACCCGCACAGGTGATGTTTTCGGTAACGATGTCCTTGCCGCTTGGCGCACTCATGACTTCCCCCTGAAAAAAACCGGTTTTCCCGGATCGGTTGATAAATTCAGTTCATTCTACGTCGATGGCGTCGACGCGGTTCGGATAAAAAGCCACCAGACCGGTGATTTCGCGAATTTCCGGATACGGATCTTCGTAGCTCCAGATGGCGTTTTCAGAAACCTTGTCGCCGACGACGATCGAATAGTAGGAGCAATGTCCCTTGTAGGGACAATGGCTCCTGTGCTCGCTCGGGCGCAGCAGTTCCATGCGCAAGTCCTGCCGCGGCAGGTAATAGACCGGGCTGTGTCCCTGCTCGAGAAGAAGCAGCGCGGAACGGCTGTCTGCAACCGTCGCGCCGGCAAATCGCACGCGTACGCGCCCCTCGAACGGCGTCACCGTCAGCTCGTAGCCTGGGTTTTCAGGCCATTTGTTGCGCGCAATCTTCGGTCCGTCCACCACCGCGGTTCCCCCTGCCTGTATTCCGGCCAGAATAATGGGAAGTTTGGCTCCCTGATGCAATCCCGCCGCACCAACGAAAAAAAGCCGCCGGGATCACTCCCGGCGGCAGAATTCGCGGACCTTCAGGTTGTGGGCCAGAATCTGGCGTTTTGAGGCCTCCGCCAGCCTGTCGCCGGGGTCTAGGATGATGGATCGCGCCCAGACGCAGTCACTTGCGCCGGAAGGTGTGCAGCCTGCGATCAAGCTCGCCAGCAGGCAGGCTCTCCACCTCGTCCTCGATGGCGACCGATCGTCTTGCGGTATCGCTCGTTTTCGCATGGAAATCCCTTTCCGCCCGGGCGCGGCCAAGCCGCTGGGCAGCCCAAACGGCTGCCGCCGCGAGCACACAGGCCAAAGCGGCAAGCCAGAGCCCGGCCATCAGTCCCTCGTAAATGCGGCCAGCAGCCCCGCCGCGGCCATGCCCGCGGCGATAACCGCCTCGATCTGGCCGGGACTGACGGATATGCCGAAAGCGCGGTCTTGCCGACGCCGTGGCCGGAAGCGACGGCCAAGCGCAACGGCGCGCGGCCGGCGGCGATGTCGTCGCGCAGCCCGGCCAGCAGGTCACGCTGCCAGCGGTCCGGCCCCGCCTCGGCCGCGAGCGGCCCCTGCCCCCAGGGAAAGACCCGTTCGACGAAAGCGAGCGGGTCGTTGCGGCAGGCGGCAATGGTGCGGGCAAGCTCGGCCTCGGGCATATTCACGTCGCATCTCCGCCGTCACCACCCCCTGCGATGATCGCGCCGACATCAACGGTAGTTGCTGGCGCATCGGCGCCCCGCGGCTTCGATACCAGGTAAGCGGCGAGTTCCTTTGCCGCCGCGAGACGCAGGCGCGCATCGGCACTTTCGTCATTGGCGATGGATGCCATCACCGCGAGGGGATCGCAGCCGAGCGGCGCGCGACGGCAGGCAATCGGTTCGGCGCCCGAATCGATATCGGCTGAGGGCGGAGTGTCTTTGCGGGCGCGCTTGCGCGCGGGCTTTGCGGCCACGGTGCCCTCCTCGGTGACTGGACAAAAAGAAAGGCCCGCGCGGGCGGGCCTTTCGGGGAAAATTCGCAGGGAAACTGCAAAACGCGACGTTCCCCATTGTTAAGTAAATTTTACATCTTTTTTTAAAGTTTGTCAAATATCACTTATCATTTTCCTGGCCATGGCGGAAGGCTGCCGCAATCGCCTGTTCTTTTGATAGTTGCATATTGAGCTTGCGGCAGACCAGATCAATTGCCTCACGCTCGACCCGGCGCAAGGTGGTATGGGAACGCCCATCCATGTCTTCGAGGCGGCGCCAGGCTACTCCCGCGGCCCGCGCCCAAACGATCCGGCGTTGTTCGCCATCGAGCCACAAAAGCCATAATACGGCCTGATCGGCACGGCTGACCGCCGCGGGCGAAGGCGCCGGCGGCCCCACGCGCGGCGCCGAATAGCCGTAGGCATCGAATCCCTGGCGCACGACATCGGGCCAACGCGATACCAGTCGGAGCGGTCTGTCACGGGCACTCAGGGAGAGCAAACGCAGAACCGCGGCGGCCTCGGCCAGCCGCGCCTTTACTTCGTCCACGGCCCACAAATGGCCGGGCGCATCGGGCGAGCCATTAACCAGATTACAATCTTGAATTGCAATGATTGACATTGTTCACCTGCCTCGCGGAATGATCAGGGAAGCCCCTATGGTAATAAATACTAACGTTTTGGTCAAGTTTTTTCGTGACAAGCGTTAGATTTTCTAACATATTGTGGTATACACTTACGCCATGGCCCCTATTATGGAAGGCATAGGATCCCGCATCCGTGACGCCCGAGATCGCGCGGGCATGACCCAGGAGATTCTGGGGCGGCGCTGCCACGTCAGCCGCGCCGCCATTGCGCAATGGGAGAACGGCACCACGCTGCCGAGCCTCGCGCATCTGCAGATGGCCGCCGACGCCCTTGGCGTGTGGGTAAGCTGGCTCACCGGTGAAAATGAAAGCGGTTCTTCGCCGCCGCCCGCACCCGGACGCATGGTTCCGGTCATCGACACCGTTGCTGCCGGCACCTGGGGCGCCGTAACCGATCCCTACCCGCCGGGGCGCGGCATGGATGTTTTGATCACCGAACAGCATCTTGGATCCGCGGCATTCGGACTCATCATCAGCGGTACAAGCATGGCGCCCGAGTTCGAGGACGGCGACAAGATCATCGTCGATCCCGACATCACACCGGTTCCCGGCGATTTCGTCGTCGCCAAGCTCGACGATGCGGACGAAGCCACATTCAAGAAATACCGGCCGCGCGGCATCGATGCCACAGGCCGTCCAGTGATTGAACTCGTGCCGCTCAACGAAGACTGGCCGTCACTGCGGATCGATGCCGAGCATCCCGGCCGGATTGTCGGCACCATGGTGGAACACCGCCGCTACCGCGGCTAGGACGCGCTGATATCCACGTCTTCGGCGCTCCCTCCAAGGGCAACGATGATGTCGCGAAGCCTGTCCACCGCCGCGCCCAGGCGAACCGGGTCCGTGCCGCGCAGCACCAGACGCACGCTCAACCCCTGCTTGTTGAAGTGGGGATAGCTGCCGATTTCCAGATCGGGGAAATCGTCCTGCAGGCCGCCGAGCGGCTCGGCGATGCGGCCTTCGGCAAGGTTGGTGCGAATGGTGCGTGCCAGAAGCGGTGCGCCGCCAATCAGTTCATGGCGGATGCTTTCGAACATGCCCTGCATGATCTTGGGCACGCCCGCGAAAACGAAAACATTTTCGACCCTGAAACCGGGGGCCGCGCTGACCGGGTTGTCGATCAGCGTACCGCCGTCGGGCACGTTGGCCATGCGCCGGCGCGCCGGGGTAAATTCGCTGTGCGCGTAATGGCGCGCGAGGCGGGCGATCGCCTCGGGATGCTCAAGCAGCCTGCGGCCGAAGGCGCGTGCGATCGCTTCCGCGGTGATGTCGTCATGGGTGGGGCCGATGCCGCCGGTCGTGAAAACGTAATCGCAGGCCGCGCGCAGTTCGTTGACCGCCTTCGCGATGGCGTCGAATTCGTCGCGTACGATGCGTACCTCGATCAGGCGAATGCCAAGGTCGTTGAGGCGCGTCGCCAGATAGGCGGTATTCGCGTCCTGGGTGCGCCCGGACAGGACCTCGTTGCCGATGATGACCAGCGCCGCCGTATAGATGCGGCCAGCCGCGCCGGCGCTGTCCGATCCTTGCTGCATAAACCCACCCTCTCTGCTTTTCGGCCTAATGCCGGCTGTCACCCGGCCCCCGAGTCTTAACCCTTCGAAGCCCGAAAAACACGGATTTTTGCCGGTTTTGCAGGGTCTCCCCGGGACAGGACAGCCCCAAGCCTTAAGTAAATCGAAACCTTTAGAATGCTAATTCAGTTCGACTGGAATTTGCGTCAACTGCGATGGAAGCCAATTCCGGTCGTCTGGGGGTGGCTGTACTAAACAACGAGTTATCCCTTCGGCGGGTAGCAATGCCCAAACCTGAATCGGCCGGGACAGGCCGCGCGCGACGCGCCGGCCCAGCCATACGATCAACAGCCGAAGCCCCCCTGTCCGGGTTACGGCACAGTAAAGCCTACGTGACGTGCATGGTGACGAACGTCAAGAACCTGCACCTTTCCCCCGAACCCGTGACCTCCACGGCGGGCCATGACGCTTGCCTGACCCTGCTTTTGGTCGGCGGCGGTCCCGACGACCGGCATGTGGTCGAGAATCTGCTCGCCGATGGCGGCGCCGGCGGCGGCGCGGTCGATTGTGTTTCCCAGCTTGCTGACGCCGTGCGCGCGGCCAAGGAAAATGCCTACGACGCAGTATTGCTCAATGTCGATACCTACAAGGGTCCGAGCGCCAAGTCGGTCAACACCATCAACGAACTTCTCGATGAAATTCCCATTCTGATTTTGTCGTCACATGACGACTATCAGATGGCGATGGACGCGCTGGGCGCGGGCGCACAGGACTTCCTGCATCGCTCGAACCTGACAGGTACGGCATTGGTCCGTGCAGTGCGCTACGCTATCGAGCGCAAGCGCACCGAACAGCGCCTTCAGGCCCTGCTCAGCTACGACAGCCTGACCCAACTGCCCAATCGCGAACTGCTGCTCGACCGCCTGACCCAGGCGATCGCAGTCGCCACACGCCAACAGTCGATGGTGGCCCTGCTGCTGCTCGACCTCGACCGCTTCAAGCTGGTCAACGATACCCTCGGCCATGCTTTCGGCGACAAGCTTCTGTGCGAAGTCGCGGCGCGGACGCAGACCTGCATTCGCGAAAGCGACACGCTGGCGCGTCTCGGTGGCGACGAATTCGTCGCCGTGCTGACCAATATCAAGGGCGCCCAGGACGCTGCCAAGGTCGCCAACAAGATCATTCGTGAAATGAGCGCGCCGATCGTCATCGAAGGCCATGAGGTTTTCGTCACGGCGTCTATCGGCATCAGCCTTTTCCCCAACGACGGGCTCGACAAGAACGCGCTGATCACCAACGCCGATGTCGCCATGTACCGGGCCAAGGAAGAAGGCCGCAATCATTTTCAGTTCTATACCTTCGGCATGAATGCGACGACGGTCGAACGCCTGACCCTTGAAAACGACCTGCGGCGCGCGCTGGAGCGCGACGAACTTCTGCTTCATTACCAGCCCCAGATGGACTGCAAGACCGATGAGATCGTCGGATTCGAGGCCCTGGTGCGCTGGCAGCATCCGGAACTGGGCCTCGTGCCGCCCGCACGCTTCATCCCCATTGCCGAGGAAAACGGGCTGATCGTCCAGATCGGCGAATGGGTGCTGAAGGAAGCCTGCCGCCAGAACAAGGTCTGGATCGATGCCGGCAGCAAGCCGATGACCGTTTCAGTCAACCTGTCGAGCCGGCAGTTCCACCAGGAAAGCATGCTCAAGACCGTTACCGACACCCTGGCCAAGTCGTCGCTTGACGCCAAGCACCTCGCGCTCGAGATCACAGAAAGCTCGCTGATGCACGATCCCGACGATGCCGTGGTCACCTTGTGCCTGCTGCACAACATGGGCGTCAGCATCTCGATCGATGACTTCGGCACGGGTTACTCGTCGCTTGGCCACCTCAAGCGTTTCCCGCTCGACTTCCTCAAGATCGACCGCGCCTTCGTCAACGACATCACCGACAACCCCGAAGATGCCGCCATCGTGCGGGCCATCCTCGCCATGGCGCATTCGCTGCGCCTCAGGGTCGTCGCGGAAGGCGTCGAAACCGAACGCCAGTTCCATTTCCTGCGCGAAATCGGCTGCGATGAAATACAGGGCTATTACCTGGCCAAGCCCCTGCCTGCGGCCGAATTCGAAAAGCAGTTCGTGAAACTGCCCAAGGTCAAGGTCGGCTGACGCCTGCCGTCTCCGCAAAGGTTGAACGTCTTCGCCGTCGCGGCTAGGGTCGCGGGCGATGAAATTTGCCTCGCCCCTCGTCAAAGGGCGCCTGATCCGGCGCTACAAGCGTTTCCTTGCCGATGTCGAAATGACCCCCGGTGAAACGCTGACTGCCCATGTCGCCAATCCCGGCGCCATGACGGGACTTGCCGATCCCGGCCTCGAAATCTGGCTGAGCCGGTCCGACAACCCCAAACGCAAGCTGGCCTGGAGCTGGGAGTTGGCGCGCATTGGACGCCATCTGGTCGGCATCAACGCGGGGTTTGCCAACCGGATCGCCGAGGAGGCGCTCGCCGTGGGCAAGGTGCCGGAGCTTTCGGGCTATGCCGATGTCCGTCGCGAAGTGCGCTATGGCGCCAATTCGCGGGTCGATTTCCTGCTCTCGGGCCCGGGCCGCAAGGACACCTACGTCGAGGTCAAGAACGTCCACCTCAAGCGCGGCCGGCGTGCCGAGTTTCCCGATTCCGTCACGGCGCGCGGCACCAAGCACCTGGACGAACTCGCGCGCATGGTCAAGGCCGGCCACCGCGCCGTCATGCTCTATGTCGTCCAGCGCACCGACTGCGACGACTTCTCCATCGCCGCCGATATCGACCCGGCCTACGCGGCCGCCCTGGCCGAAGCCAGAAAGGCCGGGGTCGAGGTGCTCTGCCATGTCTGCCGGGTGCGCAGGGACGGCATTACCCTGGGCGGCCCCTTGCCGATAGCCCTTTAATCACCATTTCCTTGCTTGATGCGCCGCATAGCCGCGCGATGTAATGTTGCCCCCATGAACCAGTCCGACCCCCGCACCAACCGCTCCCAGACCGGATCCGAACGCACTGCCGAAACCCGCGGCGGGAAGCGCTTTACCCTGCACGGACCCGAGGACTTCGCGGCCATGCGCAAGGCTGGCCGCGCCGCGGCGGAACTGCTCGACCACATCGCGCCCTTCGTGAAACCGGGCGTCACGACGGGCGAGATCGACCGCCTGTGCGCCGAATGGACCGCGGCATATGGGGCGATCTCGGCGCCGCTCAATTACCGCGGCTTTCCGAAGTCGATCTGCACCTCGGTCAACCATGTCGTCTGCCACGGCATCCCCGATGACTCGAAGCGCCTTAAGGATGGCGATATCGTCAACATCGACGTCACACCCATCGTCGATGGCTGGCATGGGGACTCCTCGCGCATGTATTACGCGGGCGAACCCAAGCTGCTGGCGCGCCGTCTCGTCGAAGTGACCTACGAATGCCTGATGCGCGGCATCGAGGCCGTCCGCCCCGGCGCCACCCTCGGCGACATCGGCCACGCCATCCAGTCTCATGCCGAAGCCAACCGCTTTTCCGTGGTGCGCGATTTCTGCGGTCACGGCATCGGCAAGATCTTCCATGAACCGCCCAATGTTCTGCACTACGGCGAAGCGGGCACCGGCCCGCACCTCGAAGAAGGCATGATCTTCACCATCGAGCCGATGATCAATGCGGGGCGCTTCGACGTGAAGGTGCTGCCGGACGGCTGGACGGCGGTGACCAAGGACCGTTCGCTTTCGGCCCAGTTCGAACACACGATCGGCGTCACCGCGGACGGCTGCGAGGTCTTCACCCTGTCGCCCAAGGGCCACGCCTGCCCGCCCTATCCCGTTTGAGGCTCAGCGCATTTTGGCGGAAGAGAAACCCCATTACCTCGGCCATCGCGAACGCCTGCGCGCGCGCTTCCTGAAAGACCTCGGCAAGGGCTTTTCCGATTACGAACTGGTCGAAATGCTGCTGTTCCTTGCCCAGCCGCGCGGCGACGTAAAGCCGCTGGCCAAATCCCTGATCAAGCGTTTCAGTACTTTCGCTAACGTCATTGCCGCCGAACCCGACGAGATCCGCAAAGTTGCCGGCGCCAAGGATGCCTCCGTCGCCGCGCTCAAGCTGGTGCAGGCGGCGGCGCTGCGCATGGCCCAGACGGACCTGATCGGGCGCCCGGCCATAGGGTCATGGAAGCAACTGCTCGACTACTGTCATGCAGCGATGGCGCGCGAGCCGCGCGAGCATCTGCGCGTTCTTTTTCTGGACCGCAAGAATGTCCTGATCGCCGACGAAGTCCAGGCGAGCGGCACCATCGACCACACCCCCGTCTATCCGCGCGAGGTGATGAAGCGCGCCCTGGAACTTGGCGCCTCCGCCCTGATCCTCGTGCACAACCACCCCTCGGGCGACCCGACGCCGTCCAAGGGCGATATCGACATGACCCATGAAATCCAGGATGCGGCGGAACGCCTGGGCATCACCCTGCACGACCATGTCATCATCGGCCGCAAGGGCCACGCCAGCTTCAAGAACCTGGGCCTGCTTTAAGGCCCTTGCCCAATCGGCGCCGCCTGCTAGGATTTTCGGGAGCTTGAAACAAACAAATACAAACATTGATTGCAGGGGGATTTTGCAATGGCTGAGGAGAGCCTTTATTCGCGCCTTGGCGGAGAAAAAAAGATCCGCGAGGTCGTTACGACGATTTTCGAAAACCACCTCGCCAACAAGGCGATCAACAAGCGCTATGCCGAGAGTGACCGCGACAAGGTGATAGCCACGGTAACCGCCTTCGTCTGCGCCGGCACGGGCGGCCCGCAGGCGTATACCGGCAAGGACATGCTGGCTGCGCACAAAGGCATGAACATCAGCGAGGCCGAATACATGGCCGTCCTCGACGACATGGAAGCGGCCTTCGACCAGCACAAGCTGGGAGCAAAGGAAAAGGCGGAAATGATGATGATCGCCCTTTCCCTGCGCGGCGACATCCTGCACCGCTGACCAGCCCGTCCCATCGCGGGGCCGCGAAATCCGGGCATTTGAGGCGGGTTCCAAAGCCGGCACTTTGATGTAAACTGCGCCGCTTCAAAACCCGACAGCGACACGCAGGTTGCCATGATTCCCCGCTACAGCCGCCCCAAGATGGCCGCCATCTGGGAGCCCGAGAACAAGTTCAAGATCTGGTTCGAGATCGAGGCCCATGCCTGCGACGCACAGGCGGAACTGGGCGTCATCCCGAAGGAAGCGGCCAAGGCAGTGTGGGACCGCGGCGGCTTCGACATTCCGCGCATCGACGAAATCGAAAAAGAAACCAAGCACGACGTCATCGCCTTCCTGACCAGCCTGGCCGAGCACGTGGGGCCCGAGGCCCGTTTCGTCCATCAGGGCATGACGTCGTCGGATGTTCTCGATACCTGCCTCGCGGTGCAACTCGTCCAGGCGTCCGACATTCTGCTGGCCGATCTCGACGAACTGCTCGCCGTGCTCAAGCGCCGCGCGCTCGAACACAAGATGACGCCCTGCATCGGGCGCAGTCACGGCATCCATGCCGAGCCCACCACCTTCGGCATCAAGCTTGCCGGCTTTTACGCCGAGTTCGCCCGCAACCGCGACCGCATGGCGGAAGCCCGCCGGGAAATCGCGACCTGCGCCATTTCCGGCGCCGTCGGCACCTTCGCCAATATCGACCCGCGCGTGGAAGCCCATGTCGCGAAGAAAATGGGCCTCGCCATCGAGCCGGTCTCGACCCAGGTCATCCCGCGCGACCGCCATGCGATGTTCTTTGCTGTTCTGGGCGTGATCGCATCGTCCATCGAACATCTCGCCATCGAGATCCGCCATATGCAGCGCACCGAAGTACGCGAGGCCGAGGAATATTTCTCTCCTGGCCAGAAGGGCTCGTCGGCGATGCCGCACAAGCGCAACCCGGTGCTCTCTGAAAACCTGACGGGCCTCGCGCGCATCGTGCGCTCGGCCGTGACGCCTGCGATGGAAAACGTGGCGCTGTGGCATGAGCGCGACATTTCGCACTCTTCCGTCGAACGCATGATCGGCCCCGATGCGACCGTGACGCTCGATTTCGCTCTAGCGCGCCTGACCTCGATGATGGACCGGCTGGTGGTCTATCCCGAAAACATGCAGAAGAACCTCGACGGCCTCGGCGGGCTGGTGCACTCCCAGCGCGTGCTGCTGGCGCTGACCCAGAAGGGCATGAGCCGCGAGGCGGCCTATTCCGCCGTCCAGCGCAATGCCATGTCGGCATGGGAAAAAGGTGGCGACTTCCAGGCCAACCTCAAGGTCGACAAGGAAGTCATGGGGCACCTGAACGCAGCCGAAGTGGCGGAGCTTTTCGACCTCGGCTATCACACCAAGCACGCTGACACGATCTTCGCCCGCGTGTTCGGCACCACCGCCTGAGGGAAATCGTCCCTACTGGGACGCGATCTGCTGGCGCGCGACGGCCTGCAGTTCAGACATCTTCTTGCGAACCTCGGCTTCGCCGAGCTTGACGCCCTTGGCGGCCAGATCGCCGACGACCTTGGCGACGACGTCGTCATCACCCGGCTTTTCGAAATCCGCGGCAACGACGTCCTTGGCATAGCTGGCGACCGCATCGCCGGAAAGGCCCATCTGCCCGGCCGCCCATTCGCCCAACAGCCTGTTGCGCCGGGCATTGACCTTGAACTGGGTCTCCTGATCGACCTTGTACTTGGCCTCGAACCCTTTTTCGCGATCGTCGAAACTGCTCATCACAAACTCCCGATTCCCTGAAAAATGCTGGCTTTCGCCGTTTTCCTGATGCCATTCTATAGCCATTGGCAGCTTGTGATGGTACCGAAAGTTTATGTGCACCGTCGTCATTTTGCGTCGCCCCGGCCATGACTGGCCCCTGATTCTGGGCACCAACCGCGATGAAATGATCGCCAGGCCATGGCGGCCGCCCGCCCGGCACTGGCCCGACCGGCAGGATGTGGTCGCGGGGCTGGACGAAGTCGCCGGCGGATCGTGGCTCGGCGTTAACGATACCGGCGTCATCGCCGCGATCATGAACCGCGAAGGCTCGCTCGGTCCGGCCGAGGACAAGCGCTCGCGCGGCGAAGTGGTTCTGGAGGCCCTCGACCATCCGGATGCGGCGCTGGCCGCGCGCGCCCTCAAGGCGCTGGACGGCTCCGCCTTCCGTCCCTTCAACCTGATTGTCGCCGACAACCGCGACGCGTTCTGGCTGCGTTCGGCCGGGGACGGGCCTGTCTCGGTCAAGACCGTACCCGCCGGGCATTCCATGATCACGGTACGCGAGCTCAACGACATGAGCCACGCCCGCATCCGCACCTACCTGCCGCGCCTGAAGGCAACGCCAGATCCCGATCCCGATGCGGGCGACTGGAGCGAGTGGGAGACATTGATGGCGGCGACGGAAACGGCCAAGGACGCAGGCCCCCGTGGCGCCATGGCCATCACCCCGATCGACGGCTACGGCACGGTTTCGGGCTCCCTCATCGCGCTGGCCGCACCCGGCGGCGCGGCGCGGCCCGTCTGGCGGTTTTGCCCGGCCCGGCCGGGAACCGCGCCTTATCAGGATGTAGAGTTCTAGGACCGGATTTATCCGCAAGATATTGGGGTTTTGCGGCCCGCCGCGGCATGGACTCGCCCCCCGGTTATGCTATACATCTGCTTCGTTCCACCGCCCGGCGCCCGCCGCCGGTTTCAGCCAAGCAAGGCGCTCCATGAACCGCCGCAAGCAGATCTACGAAGGCAAGGCCAAGGTACTGTTCCAGGGGCCTGAGCCGGGGACTATCGTCCAGTATTTCAAGGACGACGCCACCGCGTTCAATAACAAGAAAAAGGGCACGATCACCGGCAAGGGCGTGCTCAACAACCGCATTTCCGAACTGCTGATGACGCGGTTGGGCGAGATCGGCATTCCGACCCATTTCATCAAGCGCCTCAACATGCGCGAACAGCTCGTGCGCGAGGTGGAAATCATCCCGCTCGAGGTGATCGTCCGCAATATCGCCGCCGGCACGCTGTCCCAGCGCCTCGGCATCGAGGAAGGCACGACGCTGCCGCGCTCGATCATCGAATACTGCCTGAAGAACGATGCGCTCGGCGATCCGATGGTCACCGAGGAGCACATTTCCTGCTTCGGCTGGGCGACGCATCAGGAACTGGATGAGATCGTCAACCTGACGCTGCGTATCAACGACTTCCTGTGCGGCCTGTTTCAGGGCATCGGCATCCGGCTCGTCGACTTCAAGATCGAGTTCGGCCGCTGGTACAACGGCGACGACGTGCGCGTCGTGCTGGCCGACGAGATCAGCCCCGATTCCTGCCGCCTGTGGGACATGAAGACGAACGAAAAGATGGACAAGGACCGCTTCCGCCGCGACCTCGGCAAGGTCGAGGAAGCCTATCAGGAGGTCGCCCGCCGCCTTGGCATCCTGCCCGAAAGCGGGCCGGGAGACATGCCGGGCTCCAAGGCGATGCAGTAGGCAATGCGCGCGCGCGTTCACGTCACCCTCAAGCAGGGCGTTCTCGATCCGCAGGGCAAGGCCATCGGCACGGCACTGAAGTCGCTCGGTTTCGGCGGCGTCGGCGAGGTCCGCCAGGGCAAATTCATCGAACTTGAAATCGACGAGAAAGATCCCGCCCGCGCCCGCGAGAAGGTGGGCGAGATGTGCGAAAAGCTTCTCGCCAATACCGTGATCGAAGACTATCGGATCGATCTCGACAGCCAGGCATGAAATCCGCCGTTATCGTATTCCCCGGTTCTAACTGCGATCGCGACATGCAGGTGGCGCTTGCCCGCATCACCGGCACGGAGCCGGTCATGGTCTGGCACCGCGACAGCGATTTTCCCAAGGTCGACCTGATCACCGTGCCGGGCGGTTTCTCCTACGGCGACTACCTGCGCTCGGGCGCCATGGCCGCCCATTCCCCGGCAATGGCCGAGGTGAAGAAACGCGCCGCCGCGGGCGTCCCTGTCCTTGGTGTCTGCAACGGCTTCCAGATTCTGACCGAGGCCGGCCTCCTGCCCGGGGCGCTCATGCGCAATGCCTCGCTCCGCTTCATCTGCCGCGACGTCTACCTGCGCGTGGAAGCGGCCGCGGCACCCTTCACCGGCCGCTACGAGGCGGGACAGGTCATCCGCATCCCGATCGCCCATGCCGACGGTAATTTCTTCGCCGATGCAGACATCCTGAAGCGGATCGAGGGCGAAGGCCAGGTCGCCTTCCGCTATTGCGACGCCAACGGCGAGGTCACGGCAGCCGCCAATCCCAATGGCTCGCTCAACAACATCGCGGGCATCCGCAACAAGGCCGGCAACGTGCTTGGCATGATGCCGCATCCCGAGCGTCTGGTGGAGCCGCTGCAGACCGGCATCGACGGCCGCGCCATGTTCGAGGGCCTGGCGGAGGCGCTGTCATGAGCGAGATCACTCCCGAAGTCGTCAAGGCCCACGGCCTGACCGAGGACGAATACAAGCGCGTGCTCGAGATCATGGGGCGCGAGCCGAACATCACCGAGCTCGGCATCTTCTCGGTCATGTGGTCGGAGCACTGCTCCTACAAGTCCTCGCGCAAGTGGCTGCGCCGCCTGCCGACCACCGCGCCCTGGGTCATCTGCGGCCCCGGCGAGAACGCGGGCGTCATCGACATCGGCGACGGCCTCGCCGCCGTGTTCAAGATGGAATCCCACAACCACCCGTCCTTCATCGAGCCCTATCAGGGTGCGGCGACCGGCGTGGGCGGCATCCTGCGCGACGTCTTCACCATGGGGGCGCGGCCCGTCGCAAACCTGAACGCGCTGCGCTTCGGCGCGCCGGATCATCCCAAGACGCGCCACCTGGTGGCGGGCGTCGTGGCGGGCATCGGCGGCTACGGCAATTGCGTCGGCGTGCCGACGGTGGCGGGGGCTTGCGACTTTGATGCGAGCTACAACGGCAATATCCTGGTCAATGCGATGACCGTGGGTATTGCGCGCGCGGATCGCATCTTTTACGCAAAGGCTTCGGGCATCGGCAACCCGGTGGTCTATGTCGGCTCCAAGACCGGGCGCGACGGCATTCACGGCGCCACCATGGCGTCCGCCGAATTCGACGATACCGCCGAAGCCAAGCGCCCCACCGTGCAGGTCGGCGACCCGTTCACCGAAAAGCTTCTGATCGAAGCCTGCCTCGAACTGATGGCCGAAGACGCCATCATCGGCATCCAGGACATGGGGGCGGCGGGGCTGACGTCATCATCCTTCGAAATGGCGGGCAAGGGCGGCGTCGGCGTCGAGATCGACCTCGACAAGGTTCCGGTGCGCGAAACCGGGATGACGCCTTACGAAATCATGCTGTCGGAAAGCCAGGAGCGCATGCTCATGGTGCTCAAGCCCGGCCGCGAGGGCATCGCCCGCGCCATCTTCGAAAAATGGGAACTGGATTTCGCCGTCATCGGCAAGCTGACCGATACCGGCCGCATGGTCCTGACGATGGGCGGCAAGGTCGCCGCCGACCTGCCCATCGATCCACTGTCCGAAGCGGCCCCCATCTACGACCGTCCGACGCGCCCGACCGCCCTGCCCCCGACGCTGTCACCGACCGATGTTCCGGCGCCCGCCAGCATCATGGGCGCGCTCGAAACCCTAGTGGGTTCGCCCGATCTCTGCTCCAAGCGCTGGATCTGGGAACAGTACGATCACATGGTCATGGCCGATACCGTCGAGCGCCCGGGCGGAGATGCCGCCGTGGTGCGCGTGCACGGCACCGACCGTGGCCTTGCCGTTACCACCGACTGCAACCCGCGCTACTGCGCTGCGCATCCCAAGACCGGCGGCGCCCAGGCCGTCGCCGAATGCTGGCGGAACCTGACCGCCGTCGGCGCACGGCCGCTCGCCATCACCGACAACATGAATTTCGGCAATCCCGAACGCCCCGAAATCATGGGCCAGTTCGCCGACTGCATCGAAGGCATCCGCGAGGCCTGCCTCGCTCTCGACTTCCCGGTCGTCTCGGGCAACGTGTCGCTCTACAACGAAACCAACGGCCGCGGCATCCTGCCGACCCCCGCCATCGGCGGCGTCGGCCTTGTCGACGACCTCGGCAAGCGGGCCTCGGTGCCTTTCAGGGCGGCGGGCGAGGATATCGTCGTCATCGGCGCGACAATTGGCCACCTCGGCTGCTCGGCTTACCTGCGTGAAATTCACGGACGGCGCGACGGCGCCCCGCCCCCGGTCGACCTCGCGGCTGAGCGCCGCAACGGCGACTTTGTCAGGGGCGAGATCGTTGCAGGCACCGCGACCGCCTGCCACGACGTCTCCGATGGCGGCCTGCTGGTCGCCGTGGCCGAAATGGCGATGGCGGCGGGCATCGGCGCCGGGATCGCGGCGCCCGAGGGCAGCCTGACGCTTCATGCCTTCGCCTTCGGCGAAGACCAGGGCCGTTATGTCGTTACCGCCCGTGACGGCCAAGCCCTTGTGGCGCGGGCCGAAAAAGCCGGCGTCCCGGCGGTCCTGCTGGGCCGGACCGGGGGTGCGGAATTGACACTTGAGGGTGCCGGGGCCATATCTGTGGCCAAGCTGCGGGCCGCCTTCGAAGCATGGCTGCCCGCCTATATGGGTGACGGCGCCCCTTAGGGCGTCCCCTCCCCGCCAAGGAGACCTGCCATGGCGATGGATGCCGGCGAAATCGAACGCCTGATCAAGGACGCCCTGCCCGACGCAGACGTGCGTATCGACGACCTCGCGGGCGACGGCGACCATTACGCCGCTCATGTGGCGTCGGTTGCCTTCAAGGGACTCACCCGCGTGCGCCAGCACCAGCTCGTCTACGACGCCCTCAAGGGACGCATGGGCGGCGAGTTGCATGCGCTGGCCCTGACCACCACGGCGAAATAATTCAACCGGCCCAGTGGGCCACAAGAGGACATGACATGAGCGACAATCCGGTTTTCCAGCGCATCCAGAGCGAAATCGACGGCAACGACGTCGTCCTGTTCATGAAGGGCACGCCGGTGTTTCCCCAGTGCGGCTTTTCATCGACTGTGGTGCAGGTGCTGTCAATCCTGGGCGTCAAGTTCAAGGGCATCGACGTGCTGTCGGACGGGGACATCCGCGAAGGCGTGAAGAGCTTTTCCAACTGGCCGACGATCCCCCAGCTCTACGTGAAGGGCGAGTTCGTCGGCGGCTGCGACATCGTGCGCGAGATGTACCAGTCCGGCGAACTGCATGACTTTTTCGCCCAGAAAGGCATCGCCGTTTCGGCGCCGCAGGCGGAATAGCCTGCATCAACTGCATGCGGCGCAAGGTCCCGCAGAGGACCGCGCCGAAGGGGAGGAAACAACATGAAGGCAAAGCCGCTCGACCGTTCAGGCGAAGACATCGGCAACATCATCCAGTTCGGCCACGTCAACGTGCAGGTGCCCGACCAGCGCCTGGCGACGGCCTATTACATGATGGGCCTCGGCCTAACGCGCGATCCCTACATGATGGCCGGCACCAACAACATCTGGGCCAATGTCGGCACCGGGCAGTTTCACCTGCCGACCCGCGATCCGCAGGTGGTGCAGGGCGTCATCGGGCTGGTCATTCCCGGCCGCGAAAAGCTGCTTGAGCGCCTCGCCTCGGTCAAAGGGGAACTGAAGGGCACCAAGTTCAAGTACCGCGCCACCAACGACGCGGTGGAAACGACCTGCCCCTGGGGCAACCGAATCGACTGTTATGAGCCCGACCCCAAGCGCTTCGGGCGCACCTCTCTGGGTTACGCCTTCGTCGAGTTCGACGTACCGAAGGGCGCGGCGGAGGCCATCGGCCGGTTCTACGCGGAAGTGATGCTCGCCACCGTCGACATGATCGAATGGAAGGGTGCCGTCTGCGCGCGGGTGTCGTCTGGAGAGGAGCAGTATCTCTATTTCCGCGAGACGAAGAAGCCGCGGGTGCCCTACGACAACAATCACATCCAGATCTATATCGCGAATTTCTCAGGCCCCTACCGCCGGCTGTTCGACATGGGCCTGGTCTCGCAGGAATCGGGGCCGCACCAGTACCGCTTCCGGGACATCACGGACCCCAAGACGGGCAAGGTCGTCTACGTTCTGGATCACGAAGTGCGCAGCCTGCGCCATCCCATGTACGGGCGCCCGCTGGTCAACCGCAACCCGGCGATCAACCTGCGCGCTTACGACCCCGGCGCCGAAAGCGTGCACTGGACGAGGGGCTGAGGCAGATATGAAAAGGGCCGGTCCATCGGACCGGCCCTTCCCGCCTTGGTGGCTGTAGCAGCCTTGTAAGCTCTTAACGCGAGTAGAATTCGACGACGAGGTTCGGTTCCATCTGGACCGGATAGGGAATTTCCGCGAACTGGGGAATGCGGACATACTTGCCCTTCATCGCCTTGTGGTCGACTTCGAGATAATCGGGGACATCGCGCTCGCCGGAGCCGATGGCCTCAAGGACGACCGGCAATTCGCGCGACTTCTGGCGCAGCTCGACTTCGTCACCCGGCTTCACCAGGTAGGATGCAACCGTAACGCGCTTGCCGTTGACGAGCACGTGACCGTGGCTGACGAACTGGCGCGCGGCGAAAACGGTCGGCACGAACTTGAGACGATAGACGACCGTATCCAGACGGCTTTCCAGCAGGCCGACGAGGCGCTCGCCGGTGTCGCCGCGACGGCGCGCGGCTTCGACGTAATAGCGGTGGAACTGGCGTTCGCCGATGTTGCCGTAGTAGCCCTTCAGCTTCTGCTTCGCCATCAGCTGCTGGCCGAAGTTGGAGACCTTGAAGCGCCGCTGGCCATGCTGGCCGGGCACCGTCTCGCGCTTGTTGAAGGGGGACTTGGCACGGCCCCAGAGGTTTACCCCGAGGCGGCGATCGATTTTATGCTTGGACTCTTGACGCTTGCTCATGTGTCTATCCTATGCCCGAGTTGGTCTGGTGTTATTGTTGTCCCGCCTGCCCCGCCTTTTGGCGGTGGCATGGGCCCCTAACGGGGACCCCGGCCGGGAAAGCGCCGAAATATACAGGCAGCCGGGGGAAAGTCAATCAACCGGGCGGGTCGGCTTGCGGGCCTTGGGCGCCCCACCGGAAGCCTTTGATTTTCCAAGACTTCCCTTGCCTTTTCGGCCCTCCGTCAGGGCCTTGACGACACCCCTGAGGGTGCGCACCTCCTGGTCGGTCAGGGCGGCGCGCAGGAAGGCCGTGCGCAGGTTCCGCCGCATCCGGGGGGCCTTTTCCGGCGGCCAGAAGAAGCCGACGGCATCAAGCTCGCCTTCCAGATGCCGGAAAAACCCGTCGAATTCACCATGGGCGGCAGGTTCCGCCGTCTCTCCGCCGACCTTGGCCGCCGCCGCAGCGCCCCCAAGGCGCGCCATGCGCCATTCATAGGAGGCAAGCAGCACCGCCTGGCCGAGATTGAGGGAGGGAAACTCCGGATTGAGCGGCACCTCGATGATGGCATCCGCCCGGGCAACGTCGTCATTTTCAAGACCGGTACGTTCGCGGCCGAACAAAAGTCCGACCCGCGCGCCGCCATCGATGGCGGCGACGATTTCCTCGCCACCCGCCCTTGCAGTCAGCACCGGCTTGCGCATGCCGCGCGGGCGCGCTGTGGTCGCATAGAGCCGGTTGAGATCGGCAATGGCCTCGTCCAGCGTGTCGAAAATTTTTGCCGCCTCCAGCACCGAGGTGGCACCCGCCGCCGATGCGATGGCGCGGTCGTTCGGCCAGCCACCGCGCGGGGCAACGATGCGCATGTGCACGAGGCCGCAATTGAGCATGGCACGGGCGGCAAAACCGATGTTCTCGCCAAGCTGCGGATGATCGAGGATGACCACGGGCTGATCGGCCGCCCCTTCGCGAAGCGCCGCGACGCCGGCCTTGCCCGCACGGCGCGAGCGCGGCGGGCGCTTGCTCGCCGCCGGGGCCGCGGTCGGCCGCGCGCGCTTGCCCTCAGGCGTGGGCATTCGCCGCGAACAGCTTGTAGGTGATCGCGTCGTAGAGCGCGTTGAAGGACGCGTCGATCACGTTGGTCGAAACACCAACGGTGGACCAGCGGTTGCCCTTCGCGTCGGCGCTTTCAATGACGACGCGGGTAACCGCCTTGGTGCCTTCGCCAGGCGTCAGGATGCGCACCTTGTAATCGATCAGGCGCATGTCCTCGAGCGTCGGATAGGCCGGGATCAGGGCCTTGCGCAGCGCATTGTCCAGCGCGTTGACCGGGCCGTTACCCTCGGCCACGGCCATGGTGTTCTCGCCCTTGACCTCGACCTTGATGGTCGCTTCCGACAGGGTGACCAGATTGCCTCGGGCATTCCAGCGCCGTTCGTCCAGCACGCGGAAGGACGACAGACGGAAATACTCCGGGACGGTTTCGAGCGCATGGCGGGCGAGAAGCTCGAAACTCGCCTCCGCGCCGTCATAGGCATAGCCGTCGAATTCGCGGGCCTTGACGTCCTCGACCAGCTTGCCGATGCGTGGATCGTTGGACGCAACTTCGATGCCGACGTCGCGCAGGCGCGAGATCACGTTGGAGCGGCCGGCCTGGTCGGACACTACGATATGGCGCGCATTGCCGACCGATTCGGGGGGCACGTGCTCGTAGCAGCGCGGGTCCTTTTCCACCGCCGAAACATGCAGGCCGCCCTTGTGAGCGAAGGCCGCCTCGCCGACATAGGCCGCGTGCCGGTTGGGCGCGCGGTTGAGCCGTTCATCAAGCAGGCGCGAGGTATGGGTCAGGCGCGACAACTCGTCCATGCTCACCCCCGTCTCGAAGCCCATCTTCAGCATCAGGCTCGGCAGGATCGAGATCAGGTTGGCATTGCCGCAGCGCTCGCCGAGGCCGTTGACGGTGCCCTGGATCTGGCGCGCGCCGGCGCGCACGGCAGCCAGCGAATTGGCCACCGCGTTTTCGGTGTCGTTGTGGCAGTGGATGCCGATGCTGGTGCCGGGAACGTGCTTGGCGACTTCGGTCACGATGCGCTCAACCTCGTCGGGCAGCGTGCCGCCGTTGGTATCGCACAGCACCACCCAGCGCGCACCCGCCTCAAAGGCCGTCTTGACGCAATTCAGCGCATAGGCCGGATCAGACTTGTAGCCATCGAAGAAGTGCTCGGCGTCAAACAGGACCTCATCCATCTTCTTGGTGGCGGGCCGTACGCTGTCGTCGATCATGCGGACGTTTTCGTCCATGTCGATGCCGAGCGCGACCTTGACCTGGAAATCCCAGGTCTTGCCGACCATGCAGACGACGCGGGCCTTGGTGGCGAACAGCGCCGTCAGGCCCGGATCGTTTTCGGCCGAGCGGCCCGCCCGCCGGGTCATGCCGAAGGCAGTCATCCGGCCGTTCTTCAGGTCCGGCAGGTCGGCGAAAAAGGCGTCGTCGGTCGGGTTGGCGCCCGGCCAGCCGCCCTCGACATAGTCGATGCCGAGCTCGTCCAGCGCGCGGGCGATGGCGATCTTGTCGTTGACGTTGAAATCGACGCCCTGGGTCTGGGCCCCGTCGCGCAACGTCGAATCGTAGAGATACACGCGTTTGTCGTTGGTCTTCGCCATGTCAGCCTGTCCGCCGCCAGATGGTTCCGTCGGCCTTGTCTTCCAATACTACGCCCGCCGAGGCCAGTTCGTCGCGGATGCGATCGGCTTCGGCGAAATTGCGATCCTTGCGCGCCTGCGCCCGCGCGGCAATCAGGTCATTGATGCGCGTCTCGTCCAGCCCGCCCGCGGCGGCACCTTCCGGCGCCCACTTGAACCAGTCCTCGACGTCTTGCTGCAGAACGCCGATCAGCGCGCCGCCGGCAACGAGCGCGCCCTTCAACGCGGCCCGTTCTTCGTTCGGGACCGCCTTGTTGAGCGCCGTCGCCGTTTCGTGCAGCTGGGCGATGGCGAGCGGCGTATTGAGATCGTCTTCCAGTGCCGCACGCACGCCTGCGGGCGCGTCCGATTCCGCTGCCTTGATGTCGCAGGCCCCGCGCAGCGCCCCATACAGGCGGTCGAGGCCGCGCTTGGCTTCGGTCAGGCCGTCGAGCGTCCAGTCGAGCGGCTGGCGGTAATGGGTGCCGAGCATATAGAAGCGGATCGCCTCGCCCGGCGCCTTGGCCAAGAGATCGCGCACGGTGAAGAAGTTGCCGAGCGATTTCGACATCTTCTCGCCGTTCACGGTCAGGTAGCCGTTGTGCATCCAGTAGCGCACGAAGGGCTTGCCGCCGTGGGCGCAGGTAGACTGGGCGATTTCGTTCTCGTGGTGCGGAAAAATCAGGTCGAGCCCGCCGCCATGAATGTCGAAGCTCTCGCCGAGATGCGTCTCGCTCATCGCCGAACACTCGATATGCCAGCCGGGCCGGCCGCGGCCCCACGGGCTGTCCCAGCCGGGCTGCTCAGGCGTAGACGGCTTCCACAGCACGAAATCCGACGGGTCCTTCTTGTAGGGCGCCACTTCGACGCGGGCACCGGCGATCATCTCGCGCCGGTCGCGGTTGGCGAGATGCCCGTAGTCCGGCATCGACGGCACGTCGAAAAGGACATGGCCCTGTTCGGCATAGGCATGGCCACCCGCGATCAGCTTTTCGATCATGGCGATCATCTGGGCGATATGCTGGGTGGCGCGCGGCTCCACATCCGGGGAAAGTGCTCCCAGTGCCGACATGTCGGCATGAAACGCCTTGGCCGTGTCGGCGGTCAGGGTGTCGATGGCGATGCCCTTGTCGCGCGCGGCCACGATGATCTTGTCGTCGACGTCGGTGATGTTGCGCACGTAGGTGACGCGCGCGAATTCCGACTTCAGCAGGCGGTAGAGGACGTCGAAGATCACCACCGGGCGCGCATTGCCGATATGCGCGAGGTCGTAAACCGTCGGCCCGCAGACATACATGCGCACGTGATCCGGATCGAGGGGGACGAAGTCCTCCTTCTTGCGGCTGAGCGTATTGTAAAGGCGCAGGGTCACGGGTCGCAGGTCCTTGAAATCACGAGGTCATGGCGTAGCAGAGACGGGGCATCGGGTCCACCTCACCCTTCGCCCGGCCGTGCGCCGGAAAAGCCGTTGGTGATCGGGTAGCGGCGGTCGCGCCCGAAGGAACGCCGCGTGATCTTGACGCCGGGCGGGGCCTGGCGACGCTTGTATTCGGCGATGTTGACCATGCGCCAGACGCGCATCACCGTGGCGCGGTCGTGGCCGCGCGCGACGATGTCGGAAATGGCCATTTCGCCCTCGATCAGCGCGGCGAGGATATCGTCGAGCACGTCGTAAGGCGGCAGGCTGTCCTGGTCTGTCTGGTCGGGCTTGAGTTCGGCCGAGGGCGCGCGCGTGATGATGTTGGACGGTATCACCGGCCCCGCCGCGCCCAGCCCGCCGACGGACACGTTCGCATTGCGCCAGTTGGACAGCGCATAGACGGTCGTCTTGTAGACGTCCTTGAGGACCGAATAGCCGCCGCACATGTCGCCATAGAGCGTCGCGTAGCCCACCGACATTTCAGACTTGTTGCCGGTCGACAGGACCATGTGACCGAACTTGTTCGACATCGCCATCAGGGAGATGCCGCGCGCACGGGCCTGGATGTTTTCCTCGGTCGTGTCGGCATTGGTGCCGGCGAAAACCTCGGCAAGCATGGCCCCGAAGGCATCCATTGCCGGCTTGATCGAAATGGTATCGAGGCGAAGCCCCATGTTGCGGGCAAGCTCCGCCGCATCATCGAGGCTTTCGCGAGACGTATAGGGCGAAGGCATCATCACGCAGCGCACCCGGTCGGGGCCGAGCGCATCGGCCGCAACCACCGCCGAAATGGCCGAATCGATGCCGCCCGAAAGCCCGAGGAGGACGCCCGGAAAGCCGTTCTTGTTCACGTAATCGCGCAGGCCCAGCATCATCGCCTGATAGATGGCGGCAAGCGGGTCGAGGGCGGCTGCCACCGTGCCGCCTTCGGGCACGAGCGTGCCGTCCTTGCGAACAAGCTTGAGCGTGGTGAAGCCCGGCACGAAACCATCCATGCGGGCGACTTCCCGGCCATGGGCGTCGAGGACGAAGCTCGCCCCGTCAAAGACCAGTTCGTCCTGGCCGCCGACCTGATTGACGTAGACGAGCGGGCAGCCGGTCTCGCGCACCCGCGCACGGGCCAGCTTCAGCCTTTCGCCCTGCTTATCGGTCTCGAACGGCGAACCATTGATGACGACGATCGCTTCCGCGCCCTGATCGCGCAGGCTTGCCGCAGGTGCTGCCGTCCACATGTCCTCGCAAACCAGCACGCCGAGGCGCAGGCCCCGGCATTCGACCGGCCGTGGCAGGGGTCCCGCCGCGAACACGCGCTTTTCATCGAAGACGCCGTAATTGGGCAGGTCATGCTTGGGCGAGACCGCCGCGACTTTGCCGCCATCGAGCAGCAGGGCGGCGTTCACGGCCCGTCCCTCAACGCGCCAGGGCGCGCCCACCAGAAGTGCGGGACCCGCCGCGGTTTCGCGCGCCAGCTCGGCGACCGCATCGGCAACGGCATCGAGAAAGATCGGCTTCATCACGAGGTCTTCGGGCGGATAGCCCGACACCGCGAGCTCGGTCGCGATCACGAGATCGCAGCCCGCCGCCTTGCCGCGTGCGTGCGCCTCCGCGATCAGGCGCAGGTTCCCCGCAAGGTCCCCCACCTTCGGATCGAGCTGTGCCAGCCCTATGGTCGTTACGTCTTTCATCGTCACGCGCAGAAGTTAAAAGCACAAAACCCAGGTATGTCAAAACCGGCGGCGGGGACGTCCCCCGCAGCCCGAACCGGCGGAAAACGTCCGTGTCAGGAAGCGGCCTTAATTCGCGATGCGCCGTTCTGCTGACGCTCTTTCTTCAGCATGTCGGCGATGACGAAGGCAAGCTCGAGCGCCTGGCTGGCATTCAGCCTGGGATCGCAATGAGTGTGATAGCGGTCGCCAAGTTCGTTTTCGGCGATGGCCTGGGCGCCACCGACGCATTCGGTGACGTTCTGGCCGGTCATCTCGAAATGAACGCCACCCGCGTAGGTGCCTTCGGCCTGGTGCACGTCGAAGAAGCCGCGGACTTCCTTCAGCACGCGATCGACATGGCGCGTCTTGTAGCCCGACGACGACTTGACCGTATTGGCATGCATGGGATCGCAGGACCACACCACGACCTTGCCCTCGCGCTGAATGGCGCGGATCAGGGCGGGCAGCTTGGCCCCCACTTCGTCCGCACCCATGCGCACGATCAGGGTCATGCGGCCCGGCTCGTTTTCCGGGTTGAGGAGGTCGATGATGCGCAGCAGGTCGTCGGCCTTCATGGTGGGGCCGCACTTCATGCCGATGGGATTCCGGATGCCGCGCAGGAATTCGACCTGGGCGTTGTCGGCCTGCCGCGTGCGGTCGCCGATCCACAGCATGTGGGCGGAGCAGTCGTACCATTCGCCGGTCAGGCTATCGACGCGGGTCAGCGCCTGCTCGTAGCCGAGCAGCAACGCCTCATGCGACGTGAAGAAATCGGTTTCGCGGATCTGCGGCGTCGTCTCGCTGGTCAGCCCGCAGGCCTCCATGAAGCCGAGCGTATCGGCCAGACGGTCCGCCAACTCCTGATAGCGCTGGCCTTCCGGGCTCTTCTCGACGAAGCCGAGGTTCCAGCGATGCACGCGATGCAGGTCGGCATAGCCGCCCTGGGCAAAGGCACGCAGCAGGTTTAGCGTCGCCGCCGACTGGCTGTAAGCCTGGACCATGCGTTCGGGATCGGGAATGCGGGCTTCGGGCGTGAAATCCATGCCGTTGATCATGTCGCCGCGATAGCTCGGCAGGCTGACGCCGTCGCGTGTCTCGAAATCGTCGGAACGCGGCTTGGCGAACTGGCCCGCCATGCGGCCGACCTTGATGATCGGACAGGCCGCGCCATAGGTAAGCACAACCGCCATCTGCAACATCACGCGGAAGGTGTCGCGGATATTGTCGGGGTGGAATTCGGCGAAGCTCTCGGCGCAATCGCCGCCTTGCAGCAAGAATGCCTTGCCCGCCGCGACGCGCGCGAGATGATCCTTCAGGCGCCGCGCCTCGCCGGCGAAAACCAGCGGCGGGTAGCCGGCCAGCTTCTTCTCGACAGCCTCCAGCTTGGCCTTGTCGGGCCAGTCGGGCTGCTGGAGGATCGGCTTCGAGCGCCAGCTCGATGGTGTCCATTTGGCGGCCATGGTCGCTTCCAAAAAATCGTAATAATTCAGGGCTCAACGGCCCGAAGGGCGGTTTATACGCCGCTTCGTGACGGAATTCCAGTCAAACGGCCCGGTTTATCCACAGGGCGGATTCCCCCGGCGGCCAGAGATGGTGAAAGATTTGTGTTGTTTTTTAGTTAGATGCAGCCCTAGGCGGGTTGCACCAGGGTCATATCCAGCGGCGTCTTGAGCACGGTGCCGGGCGGCAGCTTGATGCCGGACATGTCCTCGGCGATTTCGGGGTGGACTGGCCGCGCACCCTCCAGATCGATCCACAGGCGGAACAGGTGGCGCTTGCGCTCGGCGTCGGGCCAGTCCTCGTAAGCCGTGCGCGCGTGCAGCGCCACATGGTTGAGGACGAAGGAAATATCGCCGGGCTTCCAGTCGATATAGAGCGACAACTCCCCCGCCAGCGCCTGGTAATAGGCGATGGCTTCCTTCTGCGCCTCGGTCAGGGGCGGCACGCCGGGGATCTGCTGCGCCCGCTTGATGGTGCTGGACGCGCCGCGCGCGGCGAAATAGCCGTCGGTGACGCTGAATACGGGCTGGCGGTGATAAGGCACCTCGCCCGGCGGAATTTCGCCGCGCCGGGTGCGGTAGAAGTGAAACTCCAGCTCCTTCGCGTAATCGGGACGGCGCGTCAGCATCTCGTTATAGACGGTGATCGAGCTGACGATACGGTGTTCGCCGCCCGACTTGCCGCCACGCAGGCACATCAGCGAAAAGGCATCGGCGCTGTCCGAATGAAAGCCCAGCGCGTTGGGCGAATTATAGCCGCGCCCGGTCGGCGAATTGATGTCGCCGCCCGCGTTCTTGACATGCTCCAGCAAGTGGCCCTTGGCGTTCTGCGGCAGCATCTTGCCGATATAGGTGGCAAGGCCCCATTCGGCGATGGCGTCCTGCAGAATGCTGCGCCCCTCGACCGGCAGGCCGCGCAGGAAGATGAAGCCGCGGCCTTCCATGACCTCGCCCTTCACCACCTCGTCCATGACGCGGGCGAAATTGGGCAGCACGAAGTTTTCGCGGGTGACGTCCTGAAGGCGGATGCCCGCTTTCTCGATCCCGTCCACGGCGGCGAAAATTTCGGCGATCTCATCGGCGGACAGCTGG
>JAURLI010000024.1 GCA_030831315.1 Alphaproteobacteria bacterium | reverse complement strand
TTCTTTTCCTTCTTCGGCTCGCCGCCAGAGTGGCCACCGGCCATCTGGATCATGTCGCCCTGCTGGGTCTTGACGACCGTGTCGCTGCCCTGGGCGGCGGACGCGGTCGACATCGGGGCCAGGGAAAGCGCGAAGAGGGCGGCGATCCCCAGAGAAGTCACACGTGCGATCATTTTGTTCTCGCTTCTATTGGTTGATATTGTCCGTGAAACGAACTCTCAACCCTACCACTAGATTTCCAGTCGAAAACAAAAAAATTTTGGGCGGGGAACCGGGGAAATCGACCGGTAAAATACCAGTATTAATTTAGCTGAATATATACTTCGGTATTTATTGTCGGCGCCGGACGTTTTTATTCCACGTCGAACGTATAAGACGACCAAATACTCTTGATTTCACCTGTCGCGCCGGAGGGCCAGCGGGAGAAATACACGGCATTGATCAGCCATTGTCCTTTGCTATCGAGGGGGATTTCGACCCGTCCCGCGGCATCCGTCACCAGGAAAGCGGCGGCCGGTTGGCGGCCCGTGGCGATAGCTTTCACGGGGATATTCGGCAATGGTCGGCCTGACTTCAGCAACCGCGCCCGCACCTTGTTGCCCATGACGAAGCGGGAGAAATCGTCCTCGAAGACGAATTCCAGTTCGAGGCCGCTTCGCTGGTCCCTGCCCTGCCGCTTTCCATCGCCGAACAGAACCGTCTTGGCATTGCGTTCGTATTCCTCGGACATCTCGATCGGGTTTTGCAGGGAGGTACGCGTCGATTCAGCGAGCTTCGTATATCCCTCAAGGTCTAGATACTCGGCCAGTTTTTCCTTTGTTTCGAAATCGAGTTCGTAAACGCGCGAAGCAAGCGAGACGATGTTCGGCCCCCTGTCGCGAATGAGCACGGAAAGTGCCGGAATGTTGCCGTCGATCGATGTGACGGAAATATTCCTTCCGCCGGCGTGCTTGACGATGCGCGGGAAATCCCTGCGCAAAAAAACCAGTGACTCCCCCTCCAGGTTTTGGCCTACCTTAATGCTGACTGGAACCGTTTTGCCGACGGACGGCGCGAACTCTGCTGGTTCCAGCCAGACCTCATGGGCAGAGATGCGCATGGACAGAGATATCAAGATGAGAACTGCGATTAGCAAACTGCTGGCGGTGCCGGTGAAAGTTGGACCTTTGAAAACTGCTCGGATGCTTTGCATTCTTCAATGCCTCTTGTTGGTGTTAGCAAGTATGCTGGCATCTGCACGGATAGCACTTGCCCACGAAATAAGTCCGGCCGTGGTCGATATGAGGTTCAAGGCGCAGACATCCACTTTTGACATCGTCATACGACAGAATTTCGAAGTGCTTCTGTCCGGCATCGCCTTTGCCCACAAGGATACCGACGACTCTCCGCAGAAGCAAACCTACGACCGGTTCAGGGCACTGCCGGACGGGGAACTCGAAACTGCCATCCGGAACTTTCTTCCCGCATTTTTGGCGCAGATTTCCCTGGAAATAGACGGCAGGCGGGCATCGCCCATTCTCACCGGGATCACTGTCGAAACGAACCCCAATCTCAAGCAGGCGCGATGGACGCAGGTGCGGTTGCGCGCACAGGCGGCAAGTCCGCCGCGGACGCTGAAATGGCGTTACGGGGCGACCTACGGGCCGAACATTTTGCGCCTCAAGGAAGAGACCAGCGGCGCGATCAAGACCTACTGGCTGGCCGAGGGTACGGAAAGCGAACCGATCCGATTGGCCGATATTGCCGCGCCCGGCCTGTGGGGCCAGGTCGTCAATTTCCTGTGGGTCGGCTACGTCCATATCCTGCCGCTCGGCTATGATCACATCCTGTTCATCATGGGCGTCTATTTCCTCGCGCGCCGTCTCGGCCAGGTGGTGACTCTGGTGACGACGTTTACCGTCGCCCATTCGGTGACGCTTTACCTCGGCGTCAAGGCGCTGGTCGTGCTGCCCGCACTCTACGTCGAATCGGCGATTGCCCTGTCGATTGCCATCGTTGGCTTTGAAATCCTGCGCAACACCGAAGCCCGGGCGCTGGCCTTGAAGGTGGCGACGGTGTTCCTGTTCGGGCTGTTTCACGGCCTCGGCTTTGCCGGGGTGCTGATGGAATCGGGTTTCGCGGGCGGGCAGATCCTGGTGCCGCTGGTAGCCTTCAATATCGGCGTCGAGCTTGGCCAGTTGACGGTGATCGGCGCGATGTTTGCCCTTGTCGTTTACGGATTGCGTAGCCGGGAGGATCTCCTGCGGCGACTGCGCCTCGGCATGGCGGGTGCATTGATGATCGCGGGTATCGGCCTGTTCGTTTTCAGGGTCATCTGAGACCGCAAAAGCGACGGCGCCCCCGGTTTCCCGGAGGCGCCGCGTAAAGCCCCGAGATCAGATCAGGTCGATTTCTTCTTTTTCTTCTTCGCTGCCTGGCAGAACTTCTGGTCCTTCACCAGCGTCTTGCAGTCGAAGATGGCGCCCTTAGTGATGGAGGCGCGGGTCAGCGCCTTGAGGTCGTCGGGGACGCTCAGCATTTCCTGAACGATCTTCTGAAGTTCTTCGCCCGGCACCGGCGAGATGTCGAGCTTGGCCTTGGCCGCATCGCTGAGCAGCTCCTTCGACTTGACAGCTTCGTCGAAAGCCTTGCGCACCGCTGCGACGCGGTCGGCCGGCACTTCTTCGGGGAAGAACAGCGGGCGGCCCAGGGTCGAGACCGCGCTCATCAGCCTGAGCACGCGCACTTCCGCTTCGTTGCGGCCGAGTTCCCACAACAGCGGCACGTCGGGCAGGTCCGCCTTGCGCTTGAGGCCCATCTGCACCGGAATGGTGATCAGCTTCTTTTCGAGATAATGCGGCGTCAGCGCCTTGAGCGAGGACCACGAGTTCGATCCCCGCCCCTGTGTTTCGCCGCGCTCCATCGCCAGGTTCATTTCCTGCCCGCCGGCGAAGCCGACGATGATCTTGAACTTGGTGCCGAGGATGTTGTTCATCGCGCGCGGGTAGATGCCTGACGTCGAGGTCGCCCCGGAAACGCCGAGCACGACTTCCTTGGTCTTGAGGTCGTCGAAGGTCTTGATCCCGGCTGTGTGCCAGATCTGCGTGACGTTGTTGTCCTCGATCGGGTTACCGATCCAGACGAACTTGCCGGTATCGAACTTGACCTGTTCGGGCCAGGCGATCTGGCTGAACGGCATGCCTTGGGTAATGGTGCCCATGGTCGAGCCGTCGCGCGGCGCCTGCAGGGCCATGAATTGCCCGGCCCGCATGTGGCCGGCGCCCGGCATGTTCTGATTGACGAAGCCGGGCTTGCCCGGAATGTGGCGGCCGAGATGGCGCGCCATGAAACGCGCATAGACATCGTAACCGGCCCCCGGACTGGTCGAGATGATCATGCGCATGGTCTTGCCCTTGTAAAAATCGGCTACGGCATCTGCCCGTGCTGCGGGCGCGGACAGGGCACAAAGGGCCAGCACACCGGCGGCAAGCGCCGGAACGGCAAAAAGGTTGCGTCGCATCGACGTGTCTCCCAAACAATATGAAGTGACGGGCGGATCGCCCCGGGGCGGCATGGGGCCAACGGCCCCCCGTCTTGTTGCGAAGCAGTCTGCCGAGGCCCTCGGACCCCGTCAATCGCCTGTATTGGTCAGGCCTTGGCCGGGTCGTCGATGCGCGGGAAAACGCCCTTCGGGGCGGGCAGCGCAGTGCCGGGAACGAGGCGTCTCGCCTCGCCCAGTTGGTTGAAATCGCGCGCGCCTTCATCGATGGCGAGCTGGTCGAGAATCTTGCCAGCGGCTTCCGGTGTGAAAGGCTGCATCACCAGCGCAACGTTGCGGATCGTTTCTGCAAGAACGAACAGGACCGTCGCCATGCGTACGGAATCGGTCTTGCGCAGCGCCCAGGGCGCATTGGCGTCGATATAGCCGTCGGCCTCGCTGACCACGGCGAGAACGGCTTGCAGCGCCTTGTGGAATTCCTGCGCTGTCATGTGGCCGCGCAGTTCATCGATCAGCATGCCCGCGCGCGCAAGCAGTGCCTTGTCCGAATCGTTCAGCGCATCGGGTGCCGGCACCTTGGCATCGCAGTTCTTCTGGATCAGGGTCAGCGTGCGCTGGGCCAGGTTGCCAATGCCGTTGGCGAGATCGCCGTTGGCCCGCTGCACCATTGCCGCATGGCTGAAGTCGCCGTCGTTGCCGAAGGGCACCTCGCGCAGCATGAAGTAGCGCACCTGGTCGCGGCCGTATTTTGCGACGAGGTCATAGGGATCGATGACGTTGCCGAGCGACTTCGAAATCTTCTGGCCTTCGTTGGTCCACCAGCCGTGGGCGAATACCCGCTTGGGGGGTGCGACGCCCGCCCCCATCAGAAAGGCTGGCCAATAGACGGCGTGGAAGCGCAGGATGTCCTTGCCCACCATGTGCAGGTCGGCGGGCCAGTACTTGCGGTAGCCGTCCGACGTTTCATCCGGATAACCGGTTGCCGTCAGGTAATTCGTCAGCGCGTCGATCCATACGTACATGATATGCGCCGGATCGTCGGGCACCGGCACGCCCCAGCTGAACGTCGTGCGGGAAACCGAAAGGTCCTGCAACCCGCCCTTCACGAAACTGATAACCTCGTTGCGGCGGCTTTCGGGCGCGATGAAGCCGGGATTGTCGTCGTAGAACTTGAGCAGCCTGTCGCCCCAGGCAGACAGGCGGAAGAAGTAGCTGGGTTCTTCCACCCATTCGACTTCGGCCCCGGTCCCCGTCGGTGCCAGAAGCTTGCCGTTCGGCCCCTTGATCAGTTCCTTCTCGGCGAAGAAGGCTTCGTCGCGGACGGAGTACCAGCCCGAGTATTTGCCGAGGTAGATCTCGCCGCGCTTGACCAGCTCGCGCCAGAGCTGCTGCACGGCGCGGATGTGGCGGTCTGCAGTGGTGCGGATGAAGTCGTCGTTAGAATAGCCCATGTCGCGGGCGAGATCTCGAAAGCGCGCGGAGTTCTTGTCGGCCAGCGCCTGCGGCGTGATGCCTGCCGCCGCGGCGGCCTGCTCGACCTTCTGGCCGTGTTCGTCGGTGCCGGTGAGGAAAAACACGTCGCGTCCGTCCAGCCGCATGAACCGCGCCAGCGCGTCGCAGGCGAGCGTCGTGTAGGCGTGGCCGATGTGTGGTACGTCGTTGACGTAATAGATCGGCGTGGTCAGGTAGTACGGTTCGCCCGCCATGTGTTCCCGGTTCCAGTGTCCTTGGTTACCCGGCCTCGCGGGCCGGTTCAGGCGGCCGTGCGTCCGAGCGTGAAAAACGCGTCGAGAAGCACCTGCTTGCGGTCGAGATTGAGGCGCGCCGCCCGGCCGAACAGAAGGGTGATCTTTTCCCACACCTCCAACCATTGATCAAGGCCGGCCCGGTTCCAGAGGCGGGCCGCGATCTCTCCCTCCCCGGCAAGGATTTCAGGCGGCTCCAGCCCGCGCGAGCGGGCTGCGGCCTGGCGCACCATCCAGTCGGCGAGGAGATCGGTGAAAACGTCATAGGCTTCGTAGACGCCTGCGGGATTGCGGGTGCGCGCGATGGCCTCGAGCGCGCCGTGCAGGCGGCCGACGTCGGGCTGCTGCAACCCCGACAGCAGCCGGATCATTTCCTCGTACAATGCGAGGCCGCCGGCATCGGCAAGCTGCAACGCGCGGCCGATGGAACCGTCGCCGATCATGGCCAGTGCGCGGCGTTCCTCGCCCGTAATGTCGGGGCGGTAGCGCTCGATCAGGCCTTCGACAGTTGCCTCGGGCAACTTGCCCAGCGCCAGGCGCCGGCAGCGTGATTTGATCGTCGGCAGCAGGCGTCCCGGCGCATGGCTCACCAGCAGGAGAATGGCGTGGGCGGGCGGTTCTTCCAGCGTCTTGAGAAGCGCGTTGGCGGCCGATGGATTCATGTCCTCGGCGCCATCGACGATTATGACGCGCCAGCCGCCTTCCATCGCGGTCAGGGTGAGAAAGCTGTTCGCGGCGCGAACATCATCGACGCCGATGACGCTGGAGCGCCGACGGCTGCGGTCGTCGTTATCGTTGCCCTTGCCCGCTTCCTTCACGAAACCGCGTTCGAGGGTAAAAAGGTCGGCATGGCCACCCGCGGCCACGCGCTGGAAAACCGGCGATTGCGGCGCTATGTCGAGACCCGGCGCCGGTTCATCCCCAAACAGGCCGGGCCGGTTGTCGGCGCGCCCGCCGCCCGACAGCAGGAAACGCGCAAAACGGAGAGCGAGCGTCGCCTTGCCGACGCCGCGCGGCCCGGTGATCAGCCAAGCGTGATGAATGCGCCCGCTCGAAGCCGAGGCGAGCATTTCCTCTGCCGCCGCCTCGTGGCCCTCGAAATGCGGGTTGGCGCGCGGTTCCGGCGCGCGGTGGGAGTCGCTTTCGTCGCCGGCTTTGGTCATGTCTTGCCCGCGATCAGGCGTTCGTTGACGGCGCGCGCGATGGCACCAGCGACCGTTTCGACATCTGCGGCGGCATCAATAACGGCGCAGCGATTGGGCTCTGCCCTGGCGATGGCGAGAAATCCCTCGCGCAGGCGTTCATGGAAATCCCGGCCCATGCGCTCGTAACGATCTTCGGCGCCGGGGCGCGTGCCGGCGCGGCGCAATCCCGCCTCCACAGGCAGGTCGAGGATCAGGGTGAGATCGGGCCGTAGGCCCTCGGTCACCAGTTCATTCAGCGCATTGATCCGCTCAACGCCGAGGCCGTGGCCGTAGCCCTGATAGGCGAGCGTCGAATCGGTGAAGCGGTCGCAGACCACCCATTTGCCTTCGGCCAGTGCCGGGCGCACGCTGCGTGCGAGATGATCGGCGCGCGCCGCCGAATGCAGGAGCGCTTCGGTCATCGGCGTCCAGCGACCGGTATCGCCGGAAACGAGAAGTGCCCGGATCGCTTCCGCGCCGGGGGCGCCGCCCGGTTCGCGGGTCTCAAGAACGTCCAAATCGAGGCCGCGCAGGAACGCGGCCAAGCGGGCAATCTGGGTGGATTTGCCGGCGCCCTCCCCGCCTTCGAGGGTGATGAACATGCCCCGGGTTTCGGTGTTCGTGCTCACGGGCTTTTCAGGAACGGGAAATTCATTTGGCCTTGCTCGCCTGATTTCCCCACAGCAGGTAGCTGACGGCAGCGTTGAGCCTGCCCATGAAGCCGAGACGCTCGACCGCCTTGCCCGCCTTGAGCGGCAATTCGATGGTCGTGGCGCCGGGCACCGCGATCTTGAGCTTGCCAAGTTCCTTGCCAGCGGCGATTGGTGCCGCAACGGGTGCGTTGAAGGAAACGGAGACCTTCGCGTCGCGGCTGGCGCGTCGCGGCAGGGTCACCTTCACATCCTGATCGATGACGAGCGGCACGGAGGCTTCGGTGCCGAGCCAGACGGCGGCGTTGTCGACGACCTCACCCTTCTTGAACATGGCGTAGTTGTTGAATTCGCGGAAGCCCCACTCCATCAGGCGCGCCGATTCCTGCGAACGCTCGCGCATGGAACTCATGCCGTTGAGCACGAGGATCAGGCGGCGCCCATTGCGCACGGCGGATGCCGTGAGGCCATAGCCCGCGGCCTCCGTGTGGCCGGTCTTGAGCCCGTCTGCGCCGATATTCATGTAGAGCAGCGGATTGCGGTTGCCCTGCTTGATGCCATGCCAGGTGAAGTTCTTTTCCGCGTACATCTTGTACAGCTCGGGATAGTCCCTGATCGTGCTGAGCGCGAGAATGGCGAGATCGCGCGCCGTGACCACCTGCCCGTCCGCGGGCCAGCCCGAGGCATTGAGGAAATTGCTGTCCTTGAGGCCGAGCTTCTTCGCCTCGCTGTTCATCAGCTCGGCGAAGGCGCTTTCGTCACCGGAAACGCCCTCGGCCAGAACGATGGTGGCGTCGTTGCCCGACTGGATGATGACGCCGCGCAGAAGGTCCTCGACCGGGATCTTCTTGCCCAGTTCGACGAACATCTTGGAACCCTGAATCCGCCAGGCCTTTTCGCTGACCAGGAACTCGTCCTTGAGGGACAGTCGGCCCGCCTTGATACGGTCGAAGACGATGTGGACGGTCATCATCTTGGCCATGGAGGACGGCGGCATCAGCTGCGTGCCGTTCTTGTCGAGCAGGACGGCGCCGGTATCGGCGTCGATCATGTAGGCCTGCTTTGCCAGGGTTTCGATGGTCTGGGCGAACGCCGGGGCGCCTGTGCCGAAAAGCACGGCTGCGGCCGCGAAGAGAAATTTGCGCGAAATTTTCATGACGGGACGGAAGCTCCTGTTGAAATCTGTTCCGCTGCTGCTCAGCGATCGACGATCAGCTTGGCATCGTCGAAGCCGGCGCGGATGACGCGATCAAGCATGCTATCGGCGGCGGGCAGTTCCCTGAGTGGCCCGATACGCACGCGGAACAGCGTCTGGTCGCCAATCTGGACCTGCGTGACCTTGGCCGAGCCAAGGGAGGAAAGCCTCGCCCGCAGCCGGTTGGCGTTGTCGAAATCGGCGAAGGCACCAGCCTGAATGTACATGTTGGTGGCTTCGACCGGAACCCGGCTGACGCCGCTGCGGTCGGCGGCGGGACGGACCGGGGTGGCTGTGTCGCGGTTCGCCGTGCGGACCGGCCCGGCAGACTTCTTGGCGCTGCTGTCGTCGAGGGGCGCACTGGAGATGGAACGGCGCGGCGCCGCCTGGATCTGCGGCTTGTCGAGATCGCTGGCGCCTTCGGCGCGGGCGAGCTGCGCATTGCCGCCACGCGCCTGCATGGCAAGCTGGCGGCTTTCCTCGGCGAGGATTTCGACACGGACCTTTGCCGTGCCCTTGCGGTAGAAGCCCAGAAGCTGGGCGCCCTGGCGCGACATATCGATGATGCGCCCATGGGCAAAGGGACCGCGGTCGTTGACCCGGACCTGGATCGCGCGGCCGTTTTCCAGGTTGGTCACGCGCACGAGGCTCGGCATCGGCAACGTGCGATGGGCTGCCGACACGACGTTCTGGTCGAAAACCTCGCCATTGGCCGTCGGCTTGCCGTGAAATTCCGCACCGTACCAAGAGGCGATACCGGACTCCGAATACTCATAATCGACTTTAGGGTAGTACCATAAACCATTGATTTTATATGGATTACCGACCTTATAAGCGCCTCGCCCGGCTTCATCCTGATGGGCGAGCCGCTTGCTCGCATTGATCAGAAAACTGGTTTCCGAACAGGCCGACAGGGTGCCGAGCGCCAGAAAGGCGACTGAGAAAACGCGGAATTTTCTTTCCATACGCATGATCTAGTGGTCGCACCATCCCGCATTCGAAGATGTGGGAGTGTATAGTCCCCGCCGCGCCACCGCAAGAACGGCTGCGGATCAGCGCAGTCGGTCGGCGAGCATGCCCACGGCGGCGGCGAAAAGGACCGAGCAGTTCCATCTCATCGTCGCCCGGAAATTGCCGTAGACGAGTAGCGCGGGCCCGTTCGGGCCGTCGGGCAACACAAGAGAGGCCTTGAGGTCCGGCCGCTTGGGCAGCGGCTTGCCGTCGGTTGCGCGAACCCCCAGGGCCGACCATTGCGGTAGGGTCTTTTCGACGCTGAGCTTCTTCAGATCGCGGCAGCCCTTGGACGATTTCGGCATCAACTCGGGGAGTTTGGCGGCGAAACCCTCGGGCAGCCTGACTTCCCGTCCCCAGGTCTGGTCGTCGCGCCAGCCGGATTTGCGAAGGTAATTAGCCGAGGACGCGAAGACGTCTGCGCGCGTACCCCAGATGTCGCGGCGGCCATCGCCGTCTTCGTCCACGGCATAGGCCAGAAAGCTCGATGGCATGAACTGGTTCTGGCCCATCGCTCCGGCCCAGGATCCCTTCATCGACGCCGCCGTAATATGCCCGGCATCGATGATTTCGAGCGCGTTGAAAAGCTCCTTGCGGAAATAGGCCGATCGCCGCCCGTCGAAGGCAAGCGTTGCCAGCGCCTGCACTACCGAAAAGCTGCCGGTAGCCCGGCCGAAACTGGTTTCGATCCCCCACAGGGCAACGATGAAGCGGGCCTGCACCCCGTATTTTTTGGCAATTCTGTCGAGAGCCTGGCGGTGCTCGGCGATGCGCTCGCGCCCGGTCTTGACGCGCCAGGGGGAGACCCGCGCCGCGATGTACTGGGCAAAAGTCTGCACGAATTCGGGCTGGCGGCGATCGAGCTGCACGACCCGTTCGATGGGGGTCAGGCCGGTCAGCGCGCTTTCAAGTGTTTCCTTGCGGATGCCCCGCTTCAGGCCCTCCTCCCTTACGCCCTTCAGCCATTCGGCGAAGGCCTTGCGCTGGGCAGCGCGGGCCGCGTCGTCAGCTGCGGGCTGGCCAGTGTCCTGCGCCGCAGCGGGGACCGGGAAAGCGGCTGAAAATCCATGGACCGCACCCAAGGCAAGGACGAGACCAAGGCACAGACGCAGCGTAAGGGGGCCGATGCGCAAAATCATGAGGAACTCCCTGTTTGATCCCGCTCTTGTGCCATACGGAAGGCCAAATTGCCAACGGGGCCTCCTGAGGATCCGCCAAGGCAGGATTTAACCCCCCTCTGGCGGCAACTGATTTATCGCGAAGATATGATTAACGCACGAGCCTATCTTGCTTCGCCGATTCGCCGGCGAGTTTTTCCACGATCCGGCCGATGAGCCTGCGGGCAACCGCGGCGTCGATCTCCGACGACACGACGGCATCCGTAACTGCGTAGTCTTGCCAGACGGTCTTTCCGTTGCCGGTTTCCAGCCGGGCGGAGAGTTCATGTCGGCCACTCTCGGGCGCCGCCCTGCCCCGGCCAACCGGTATCTCTATGGAGATACCGAGATTGGTCGAACCCGACGATCCGCCCCGCCCGTAAACGCCGACCCCAGGGCCTGAACGCGAGGACAAACTCTTCGGGCGGTTGAAGCGGAGGACGAGAACCGCCGGGGCGGTCGCGCTCGGCCTGAAGCCCTGGTGCGACAGGATATCGTTGGCGAAGGCGACGATCCGCGCGGTCTCAGTTTCATTTCCGTCGATGACCCGGACGGATATTTCGCGGCCCTCGGCGCGCGGGCGCGCCATCGCCAGGACATCGTTCCCGTCTCCAGCAGCACCTGTCCGGCCTTGCCACGGCCAACCGGCAATCGGGCCGCCGGAGCACGCGCCGATCAGCAAGGCAGCCAGGATGCTGACGGTCAACAAGCGAAAGAAATTCTTCGGCGTCATGTTCGCCTTGTTGCTGGGAAGTGACTGGTAACCCTATCATGCTTTCCTGATAAACGCTGGCGCTGGAGATTTGCAAGATGGCCCCTATGGAGCAGCTTTATGTCTGCCTTTCCGAAATGAAGGATGTCCCGGACCAGACGAATCTGTCGGCGGAGGAACTTGGGTGGCAACACCATGCCTATCTGCAGAACCTGCTGGACCGCGGCATCCTGATGGGTTCGGGCTCGGCCAAGGACGAGACCGGCAGGCGCCACGCCGGCGGCATTATCATCGTCCGCGCGGCATCCCTGCAGGAAGCCGAGGCGATCGCCGCCCGGGAGCCATATTTCGCCAATGGCCAGCGCAGCACCCGGGTCATTCCCTGGCAACGCACGTGGTTCGGCGATTGAGCGAAAACCGGGCGGAATTCTAGCGGGCGCCGGACGCGCAGGCAGCGGGCCGGTCCCGGCACCAGAGCTTGGCCCCAACCAAGCGCGGCGGCGATAGCGTTCGTTCCATGGCGGAGGCGGCGCGGCTGAAACTTGTGATGGCAAAGATCACATCCGCAGCGGAAGCCCATATGGACCGGGGCAAGCTGAACGAACAGTTGCGTCAGGCCGCGGTGCTGGGCGCCAGCGAGGCACTCCATGTCCTGCTCGCGCGTAACGCCGACGCCGACGATGCCGACCGCGAAGGGCGCACTCCATTGATCGAGGCCGCTTGGCGCGGTTATCCCGGAATTGTCAGGGCGCTGGTCAAGGCCGGCGCAAAGCTCGATTCCCGTGATGCCGACGGAAAGAACGCAGTGTCATGGGCCGCGATCAATGGACACGCCGGGGTGCTCTCCGAACTTGCGGCCGCCGGCACCTCGGTCGACCAGCCCGACCGGGAAGGCTTCACGCCCCTGATGCGCGCTGCCTGGAACGGTCACCTCGATGCGGTTCGCGCGCTGGTCAGGGCGGGCGCCGATCGCTCGGCGCGGAACCGGCTTGACCGCAACGCGCTCGATTACGCCCGCGACCAGGGCAATCGTTCGGTCCTGCTCGCGCTCGCGGGCGGAAAAACCCAGTAAGCCCGTTCCCGGTCCCTGCCCCCTCGTTACTTCCCTCTCCGCATCTTTGCTGGCGCAGGCGAATCGCTTATGGTGCTCCGGTCAGATGCACGCCGGATGGGTGGCCGAGTGGTTTAAGGCGGCGGTCTTGAAAACCGTTGAGGCAGCGATGTCTCCGGGGGTTCGAATCCCTCCCCATCCGCCAGTTCCTCCTTGAGCCATTGCCTTTTCTTTTCAGACTCAAGAAGGCAGAATTCCGGTTAATCGGCGATGATGAAAAACGCCGCATCGGTCAAAAAACACAGGGATGGCGGGATGCTGACGATTGACGCAGACGCCCATGTTATCGAAACCATGGAGACGTGGCGCTTTCTGGACGAAAGCGAAAGCGCCTACATGCCACAGATCGTGACCCGGACCGCCGGGGCTGATCCACGCAATGTAGTTGGCGTGGTCAAACGTAATTACTGGGTGGTCGATCAGCGGCTGCACGACAAGGAAGAAAACCTGGCCTTCGATGTTGCCGAAGACTCTCGCGAAATGCGCAGCATCGCGTCGCGCATTGCGCACATGGACCAGCTTGACATCGATATTCAGGTTCTGTTCCCGACCCTCATGCTGCGTCCCATCGCGGACAGGGCAGCGATCGAATATGCGCTTTGCCGCAGTTACAACCGCTGGCTTGCGGAAATCTGGAGACAGGGAAAAGGGCGTCTGCGCTGGGTTGCCGCACCGCCCATCCTGTCGCTGGATAACGCGCGCAAGGAGATGGAATTCGCCAAGGAAAACGGCGCCTGTGGAATTTTCATGCGGGCGCTCGAAAATGAACGCCCGATCTCCGACCCCTATTTCGATCCGCTCTACGATATTGCGGGCGAACTAGACCTGGCGATTTCAGTTCACCTAGGTAACGGCAGTTTCATCGTCCACGATTTCTTCGGCCACGATACGACGTTTTCAAAATTCAAGCTGCCGACGATTTCTGCCTTCCATTCGCTGGTCATGCACGGAACGCCATCGCGGTTTCCCAAAGTCCGCTGGGGCATCATCGAGGCTAGCGCCAACTGGCTTCCCTACGTTCTCCAGGACTTGCGGCAGCGGTTCCTCCGCCGTGGCAAGAAACTGCCCGACGACATTCTTGGCGCGAATAAAATCTATGTGACCTGCGAGGTCACCGACGACCTGCCCTATGTCATTGCCGCGGCCGGTGAAGACAACCTGATCATCGGAACCGATTATGGGCATTCCGATTCCTCCACCCAGATCGAGGCCCTGCGCCTATTGCGTGGAAGCCAGAAACTCAACCCAAAGGCCGTCGACAAGATATTGTCGGATAATCCCGCCCGCTTTTATGGAATTCAGACCACCAAATAATCAGACACATAAAATACAAAAGGAGGCCGCTTATGCTTAAGAAAATTCTTGTCGCGCTCGGTATTGCATCGATCTTCGCATATAGCCCCGGAGCCCTCGCCGATCCGGTTGCGGATTTTTACAAGGGCAAGAGAATTTCGCTGCTGGTCAGTTCAGGACCGGGGCCGGGCTACGATTTCTTCGCGCGATTGCTGGCTAGTCACATGGAGCGGAATATTCCAGGCAAGCCCAACATCGTCACCCAGAACATGCCCGGTGCCGGGGGCATGAAGGTGCTCAACTTCGCCTATAACCAGGGCGCTCGCGACGGCAGCATGTTCTTTACGCTGCATACCGCCCTTCCTCTGCAGCAGGTGTTGGGCCAGCGCGGCGTCCAGTTCGATGCACGCAAACTGATTTCCATCGGCCGGATCGCTGCGGGCAATTCCGTCACTGCCGTATGGCACACCACGGGCGTCGAGAAGCTTGCAGACCTCAAGGGCAAGAATATTTCCGTCGCGGGATCGTCGGCGACCTCAAACACGTCGGTCTTTCCGATCGTCGCCAAACGCCTGCTCGGTGCCCAGTTCAACGTTATTGTCGGGTATTCGGGCATGGGCGAGGTGATGCTCGCGATGGAAAGGGGCGAAATCAATGGCTTCGGAAACTTCACCCTGGCCAGCCTGCAATCGTCTTATCCCAAGTATCTGTCTGAGAAGCTGATCCGCCCGCTGATCCAGTGGGGGTCTCACCCGGAACCCGAATGGAAGAACGTTCCGCTTGCCGTCGATCTGGCAAAGACGCCCGTGGCGCGCAGGGCCATCGAAATCCTTACCACCCAGATCGAATTAGGTCGATCCTACTTCATGCCTCCCGGCGTGCCGGCCGACCGCGTTGCCGCCTTGCGCAAGGCCGTCAAGGATACGGTCAACGATCCCGCGTTCAAGGCGCAGGCGCAAAAGGCGAAGGCCGACATCAGTTATGCCAGCGGCGAGGAAATGGAAAAGCTGATCGACCTGACCGTGTCGGCGCCCAAGGACGCGGTCGAACTGTTGCGCAACGCCATGGCGATGAGCGGCAGCGGCCGGTGCGAGCAGTATTCCGATGCCAAGGTCTGCCGCAAGGCAAAAAAGAAAAAGAAGGCGGGTAACTAGCTGCTTTTAGTGATTAAAATAGCACGGACCCGGATCGGTAAGACGATCCGGTCCGTTTTAAGGTAGGAGGCCAAGGTCATGCCCCTGGATAAAGGTGAATCCCGGTCCTTGCGGGTGCGCGAGCAACTGGATCATCCGGTGATTGACGGTGATGGGCATACGCAGGAATTTCACCCCATTTTTCTGGAGTATTTCCGGGAAGTCGCGGGCCCCGAGGTTACCGATCGCTATATCAACGCGCGTCTGCGCGCCAGCCCATGGCATAGCGCATCGGTCGCGGAACGCCAGGACAAGCGGATCAGCCGGCCGCCGTTCTGGACCATGCCGGCCAAGAACAGCTTCGATCTTGCGACCGCCATGCTGCCCGACCTCTTCCGCGCGCGATTCGACCAGATCGGTATCGATTTTGCGGTCGTTTACACTTCTCAGTTTCATATCCTGAAGTTCCGCGACGAGGAAATCCGTCGCGCTGGCTGCCGCGCCGTCAACCTGATGAACCGGGACCAGTTCAAGGCGCACGCCGATCGCATGACGCCCGCAGCCATGATCCCGCTCGATACGCCGGAAGAAGGTATTGAGGAGCTGGAGTTTTGCGTCCGCGAACTAGGCCTCAAGGCGGCGATGATCAACGGCGTAGTGCCGCGGTCTGTGCCCTTCATCGAACGGGAGGCTCCCGGTGCTGCGCGCCATTCCATGTGGATCGATTCTCTGTGTGTCGATAGTGCTTATGATTACGATCCGTTCTGGGCGAAATGCGTCGAGCTGAAAATTTGTCCGACCACGCACGCTTCGGGTCAGGGATGGGGCAGCCGTCAGAGCATCACCAACTATTCCTTCAACCACATCGGGGCATTTGCAGCCGCCGGCGAAGCGTTTTGCAAGGCTTTGTTCCTGGGCGGTGTCACCAACCGGTTTCCGCAATTGCGCGTCGGGTTTCTCGAGGGCGGAGTGAACTGGGCGGTGTCGCTCTACAATGACCTGTTCGAGCATTGGGAAAAGCGCAACATGAACGCGCTTCAGGAATTGCTCAATCCGGCGCAGATCGACCGGGGATTGCTGGCCGATATGGTGGAAAAATACGGCGGCGAAAAATTCGCACCCTATGTGGAGCGGTTTCGTGAAGCCGACGGCTCCCCCGGTGCGCGGCCGGGGCATTCAAAGGAAGATCCCGATTGCCTCGACGACTGGGCGAGATGCGGCATCAATTCTCCTGCCGACATTTTTACGCGCTTTATCCCGAGTTTCTATTTCGGTTGCGAGGCCGATGATAGGACCATTGCGCACGGCTTCAATACGGGGTGCAACAAGATGGGCGCGCGTCTCAACGCTCTGTTCAGTTCCGACGTATCGCACTGGGACGTATCGGACATGACCGAGACCTTGGCCGAAGCTTTCGAGCTGGTGGAAAGAAACCTGATCACGACTGACGACTTCCGCGATTTTACCTTCACCAACATGGTGAAGCTGCAGGCCGGGCTAAATGCCGATTTCTTCAAAGGCACGGCGGTAGAAACTGAGGCGGCGGCGGTCCTGGCGGCGGATCGTGCTGCCGTCTTCCCATCCGCCAGCGTTCAGACCCGATAATAGGCCCGATAACGGGGAGGCAAGTAGTGATTGATCTTTATTTTTGGACTACGGACAATGGTTACAAGGCGCGTCACGGGATGGAGGAAAGCGGTCTGCCGCATCGCCTCAAGCCCATCAACATCCGCAATAAGGAACAGTTCGCGCCGGAATACCTGAAGATCAGCCCGGGCCACAAGATTCCGGCGCTGGTCGATGACGACGGCCCCGGCGGCCAGCGCATCACGCTCTGCGAATCCGGCGCGATCCTGAAATACCTCGGCGAAAAGGCGGGCAACGGCCTTTATCCGTCCGACCCGTTCGCCCGTCTCAAGGTCGATCAGTGGCTGTTCTATGGTTCCGCCACCTTCACCACCCTCGCCCAGCAATTCGGCAACTGGGTGATCCGCGCCCAGGAAGACGTCCCCCAGGCCAAGAAGCATTACGACGCGATCCTGCGCGACATGCTGGCTACGCTGGACCGGCATCTTGGCGAGAACGAATATGTCGCCGGGGCTTATTCGGCCGCCGATATCTCGATCTTCGCCGATGTCCATACCCACGGGGTGCGCGATATCGGCCTTGATACCTATTCGAACCTGCGGCGCTGGCATGATGCCATTTTTGCCCGCCCGGCAGCCCAGCGCGCCTGGGGGCCCTATCAGGCGAGCTGAGGCGGCTTGACGTACGGGGGAGGCAAAAATAGTCTCCCCACTCCCTTTAGGCCGCGCCCGCGCCCGTCCTCAACAAAACGGAAGACCCAATGGCCAGCAACACGATCCGCAAGATCGACATCTTCAACCACATTTTCCCCAGGACCTTTTTCGACCGCATGCTTGCGGACATCAAGGACCCGGGAAAGGTAAAACGCTGGCTCAACATCCCGTTCCTCGTCGATCTCGATGTGCGTTTCCGCAAGATGGACGAGTTCCGCAACTACGCGCAGATCCTGTCCCTGTCCGCCCCGCCGATCGAAGCGCTGGCGCCGCCCGACAAGGCGCCTGAACTGGCGCGCCTCGGCAACGACGGTATGGCGGAATATGTCGAAAAGTACCGCGACCGCTTTCCGGGCTTCATCGCCTCCCTGCCGCTGGATGATCCCGACGAAAGCCTCAAGGAACTACACCGCTGCATGAAGGATCTGAAGGCCATCGGCGTGCAGCTCTTTTCCAACATCAACGGCAAGGGCATCGACGGGCCGGAATACTTCCCGCTGTTCGAGGCGATGGCGGCTTACGACCGCCCCATTTTCCTGCATCCCATCCGCACCGCGGCGATGCCCGATTTCATGGGCGAGAAGAAATCGCTCTATGAAATCTACTGGACCTTCGGCTGGCCTTACGAAACCAGCGCGGCGATGGCGCGGCTCGTGTTCTCGAAGCTGTTCGACAAGCTTCACAACATCAAGATCGTCACCCATCACATGGGTGGCATGATCCCCTATTTCGAGGGCCGCGTTGGGCCCGGCTGGGATCAGCTCGGCTCGCGCACGGCGGACGAGGATTACGGCAAGCTTCTGGGCGAGTTGAAGAAGCGCCCCTTTGACTATTTCAAGATGTTCTATGCCGACACTGCCCTGTTCGGCAGTGCGTCCGGCACTCGTTGCGGGCTCGACTTCTTCGGTGCGGACAAGGTGGTGTTCGCATCCGACGCGCCATTCGATCCGGAAGGCGGTCCCATGTATATCCGCGACACCATCAGGGTCATCGACGGCCTCGATATCAGCGATGCGGATCGGGAAAAGATATACAACGGCAACGCCCGCAAGCTTCTCGGCCTGACTGACTGACCGGCTTTTTGGCCTGAAACCGGGCCTTGCGCGTCCTTGAGCAAGCCCGGCACGGCGCGGTAATCTGTTTCACAACGTTTTTGAAACAGGGAGACCGTTCATCATGTCCGCTCACAGGTTTGTCGCGCCAGCCACTGCCGGCATCGCCGCTTTCGCCGTCCTTCTGTCCGCCCCGGCCGCCCGCGCCGACGCGGTTGCCGATTTCTTCAAGGGCAAGACTATCAACCTCGTCATTTCGACGGGCGTGGGCGGCGGCCTCGATCTCAACGCGCGCGTGGTCGCGCGTCACTGGACGCGCCACGTTCCGGGCAATCCGACCTTCGTACCGCGCAACATGCCGGGCGCCGGTTCGCTGCGCGCGACCAGCTTCCTCTACAACCAGGGCGCCAAGGACGGCACGGCCATTGGCACGATGATCCCATCCTTTGTTCTCAACCAGCGTCTTGGCGGCAAGGGCGTCGACTACGACTCGTCGAAGTTCAGCTGGATCGGTTCGTCCAACACCAGCAACTCGAACGTCTATGTCTGGCATACACTCGGCATCAAGTCGCTGCTCGATACGACGAAGAAAGAAGTCATCATGGGCGCGACCGGGGCCGGGTCCTATACGGTCCTCTACCCGGTCATCCTCAACAACCTGCTCGGCACGCGGTTTCGCGTGATCATGGGCTATCGCAGCGCGACACAGGTAAACCTTGCCATGGAGCGCGGCGAAGTTCAGGGTCGTGCCGGCAACAACTTCAACAGCCTGATGGCGCGCAACGCCGATTGGGTGAAGGACAAGAAGATAGATATCCTGGTGCAGATCGGCAACAAGAAGGACCCGGACTTCCCGAACGTTCCGCTGTTGACCGAATTCGCCAAGGATCAGGCGAGCCGCGAAGTACTGCAGCTGTTCTCGGACGAAGTCGAGCTCGGCCGTCCCTTTGTTGCGGCGCCGGGCGTGCCGGTGGACCGCGTGGCGGCGCTGCGGGCGTCTTTTGATGCCACGATGAAGGATGCGAAGCTGCTCGAGGAAGCCAAGAAGAGTGCCCTCGACATCGCGCCGACCTCGGGGCCTGAATTGCAGAGGCTAGTCAACGGCATCATCAATGCCCCCGATGACCTGGTGACCCGGGTCAAGGCGGCGCTGGACCTGAAGAATACCGTCGCCGGCGAGGTCAAGAGCAAGGGCGGAAAGAAGAAAAAGAAGGGCGCGGAGTAAGCGCGCTCCTCACGGGGAGACCGTGAGACACAGATCAGGAGAGAAACATGTTTGCCGAGATCAATCACATGGCCATGGCCAGTGCGAACTATCCCTTCGTGGGACGGTTCTATGAGGCCGTCTTCGGCCTCAAGTGTTCGACACACCGGCCGTTTCATGGGGTCGTTTATTCCGACGGCTATGCCGGCCTGAATATCAATCCCAAGCGCGATGGTTGCTACGGCGGCCTCGATCATTTCGGCTTCGTCGTCGATGATGTCGAAACAGTTCTTGCCCGCATGAAGAAGAACTGGCCGACGGCGAACATCGTCAAGCGTCCCTCGAGCCGTCCCTTCGCGGCCTATTCCGGCCACGATCCGGACGGCAATATCTTCGACCTCGCCCAGAAAAAGGGCGATACGCGGTCGAACATGTACGCGGAGATCTCGGCGCAGGGCTGGAATCAGGAGCGCTATCTCAACAAGTTCGCGATCCGCACGATCAACGTCGATCGGGTGGCCGACTTCTACATGGACGTTTTCGATCTGAAGCCGACCAACAAGCAGTCGGAGCTTCCCGCGACCCATCTGACCGATGGCCGCGTGACGCTGACGCTGATGCCTTGGACGATCGATACCTTTGCCGGCATGGCGATCAAACGGCCCGGCCCCGATCACATTGGCTTCAAGGTCGAGAGCGTCGAGGCGGTAAAGGCCGATGCCCAGAAGGCCCAGGACTGGAACCAGTATCTCGCGCCGTTCAAGCTGGGCGGCAGTCCGGAGGCGGAAACCCGTCGCCAGTTGTTTGCCCGCGCGGCGACGGGTCAGTACCAGATGTCTGATCCCGATGGCACTTGGATCGATATCGAGGAGTAAGTCCGCAAGACTCTTGTGTAATCCCCTGTTGGGATAGAGATGATTACGAAAATGCCGATAAGCGTTGCCATCACGAGGAAGAAGTTGTTTGCAATCAGGGTTTCGGGCGCAACCGGATTGAATTGCATCGCGACTGGTTGGTAGAAAAACACAAGCGCGAGCGAAATGATCGTTGCGTTGAGGAAACCCAGGCGCACGAGGGTTGAGCCGTAGATCACGACCATGATCAGGCCGGCATAGTATTGAGTATTGACCGGCGCGGGCGCGACCAGGGTCATTGCGATGATGCCTAAGCCGCTCGATGCCATGCACAGCGTCGGAAGCCCCTGGGCTTTGCAAAAGAAGAGTTTCGGGTTGAAGGTCAGTGCACCGACGCTGAGGAGAATGGGACAGACGAAACCGCAGCGGATCAGCCAGGTCTGGGGGTAGGATTCGGGCAGGACGAAGAAATCGAAGATTCCGAAAAAGCCTTACAGGATGGCCACGAAGAACAGGGAGATCCGGACGAGCGGTAACGCGCGGCTGAGCGTATCGCGGGCATAACGCTTCTCCATGCCCCTGTCCCGAAATGTCATTGTCAGCATGTTCAGGTCGTACTGCGCGCCTGATTCTTTTTCAGGAGCAGCCCCGCGCTCAAGGGATGACTGCATCCGCGAAATCCCGATTGACCACGAAAAAACCTTCCGGACCGCCAGTGGCTGTCTCGGTTTATGTGAAATTACCGTCGGAATAATTAATCAGGCGTTAACGGAGCCCTGGGCTGAGTTTAGAATTCTATTTAATTTCAATTAGTTAAAACATGCGAAGCAGGCAGGGATAAATCCCTGCCCCCCCTACCTTGCTCAAGGCCGTTCATCCTTGCGCTCGGGTGTCGGACTGCCACTGAACAAACCATCCAGCAGATCGAGCAAATCATAGCTCGCTTCGCCCGAGGACGCAGGCTTGGGGGGGGATGGTGCAGCAGGCTTGTTTTCGGTTTTTTCCGCCGCGGGTGTTGCAGGCGTCGCGTCTGTTTTGTCCGTCTCGGGCGGCTCCTCGCTGTCGCTGGTTCTGGGCGTTGCCTCTTTGGCGGGCGTGGCGGGATTTGCTACCGGGGAAACGCTCGCCTTTTTGGCCTTAGTGGGCGTCGCCGGCGGTCCAATCGCAGAAAATGTGGTCAGTTCGCCCTTGGCCGTCAGTTTAAACAGCAGAACGTCGCGCCCCCAGTTGTTGGTGATGCCGCTAATGACGAACCCGCCATCCCCCGTGGGCAGGCCGCCCGTTGCGACATTGATGGGGCCATCGCCATGCCGCATGTCCCAGATCATTTTGCCTTCGGCGTCGATTGCCGTCGCCGTGATCCGCGTCGCGGGATCACCGTCCCGACCGATGATGCCAAGAACAAGAAAACCGCCCTCCCGGGGAACGATTGCGGTTGCTGCGGCAAATCCCTTCCCCGTCCGGCAGGCGAAGGCGCGGACTTCGGCGAGGTTCGAAAGCGGATCGCCACCGGGTATTTTTGTTTTCGTCTTTGAATAGGAGGCCTTCAGCCTGGCGGGAAGATCTGTCACGGGGCAAAGGCGCGTAAAACTGGCGGGCGTGGCCGGTGCGGCGCGGCTTCGTTTCCAGAGTAACTGGCCAGCCCCGTCGTACTTCATGTAGGACAGCTCAGCGCCGTCCCTGCCGACAGCGTAAATGCTGCCGCCGTTGCCGGTGAGCGCCGTGATCGCTGCACCGCCGTTCCGTGATGGCAGGAAACGCCTGGACCAGATTTCTTCACCGGTTGTCTTGAAGCGAATCAGATAACCTTCAGCCGAAGCCGCGTCTCCGTCGATCGCCCGGGATTCCCCGGCAATCACGACGTCGCCACCGTCGAGCACCAGCGCGTCCGTGACATCGTACCACCGCGCTCCGCCCGCGCGTGCCAGAACGAACCTGCCCACGACCTTTCCCTTGGGCGAAAGCCGGACAGCGATCGGCAGGCGGGCCGTCGCCTTGCCGGAGCCTTCGCTCTTGCCAATCTCCTGGGTGCCGATGGTGATGATGTCGCCATTGTTCAGGAGCCGGGCAATCCCGCCTTCGCCCGTGGAGGGCGCAAAAGCCATGATCCAGGGGTCGCCCTCGCCGTTTGCGACGAGATTTCCCTGCCTGTCGGTCAGCGCGGCGATCTGGAAATTTTTCTGGGCGCCGCCGAACAGAAATCCTTTACCGGGCAGGATCGTGGCGCTGCGCAGGCTGCCCGGATCGCTAGCAGCCCCGAGCGGCCTGTGCCAGATCCGTTTGCCGTTGCCATCGAAAGCCGTGATCCACGGCAAGGTCGCATTGATGGTCTTGTCGTCCTGCGTCTTGCGCACGTGAAGCGCGCCGGCCAGGACAATACCCCCCTCGTCCGTGCGGGCGATGGCGGCAGCGCTGTCGTCCTCGGGGCCCCCGAAAACCACTGCGAGTTTCTTCCACAGCGCGGCCTGTTCACGTTCCCGCTGCCATGCGGCGCGAACGGCTTCGAAGTCGGTGCGCAGCCGATAGGTTTCCCGCGTGGCACGGACCCTGTCGTCGATTTCGGTTTTGACGCGCACGAACAGGCGCAGGGCTTCGTCGTAGTCTTTCCCGGAGCGGCCGGCATCTTTCAGGTAACCGGCAAGCGCCTGCCGCGACATGGTAAGAGCGCCAAGCCCGTAGAAGGCTTTCCCCTCCAGAAATAAAATATCGGCCGGCAGCGGCTGCCTGGTCTTGCGCATGCGCTCAGCCATGGCGAGAACGTCCTTGTGCCGCTCGCGCCGTGATGCTTCAGCAATCTCGAGCTTGAGAACGTCGAATTGCACTTCCGGAGGCAGGGCGTCCTGTTCGCTGGCGATAGCCAGCGGTGAGGCCGACAGGAAAGCTGCCATGACTGCGAGCCGCAGGCCGGAGGCAAGTTTTGGAAAAGTGGCGTCTACCGTCATTTGCTCAGCGAATGATTGCGGCTGCCCCGCCGTTGCCCCGATGAGGTTCGCAGGGGACTTCCTGCCACTTGGCACGCAGCTTCTCGACGGCAACATGCTCGGCGGCGCTCATGCGCTTACCGAGCGCGATGCGACGCTTCGCAGCTTCCTTGTGACCATTGGCCATCGCCAGATCTAGCCACATGGCTGCGAGCCGCGTATTCGAAGAAGACGTTTCGCCGGGGTTGCCCGCAATGCGCATGATCCGTGCCCCGATCCCTGTTTCGAGCAGTTCGTTGCCGTAAATCATTGCGAGTTCAAACTGCGCGCGCGCCTCGCCCTGCCGTGCCGCTTTGCAGAACCACTGCATTGCACTCGCATCATCCTTGCCGTTGGCGGCCAATCCCAACGCATATTGCGCGGCCGCATCACCTTGCATCGCCAAGGCCGCAACGTCTGGTCCCTTCTCGCCCCTGGCAGTCTTGCCGCCACTGGAACCGCAGGCCGAAACCGTCAATGCAATAAACAGAACTAAAATCGAAATCGAAGCACGTGAATCGGACATGCCGCCGCCCCCTGGACGAATTTTTGGTAAAAAGCGGCTTAATGGGTAACACGCGGCACTGGGACCCGGCAATGGGGGCGCTCCCGGCCGGCAGCCGGCTCAGCAGGGCTTGCGGGCGTTTTGAAGGCCGTTGCGAAGGTCGTCTTCGGACTGGGCGATGCCCGTGCTTATCAACGTGTCCTTAACCGTGGAATTGAGAAAATTCGGCTCTTCTAGGTCGGTCGCCGTGATGTCGGTGCCTGTCAGATCCGCGCCGCGCAGGTTAGCCTCCTTCATGTTGGCTTCCGAGGCATCGGCGAAGGACACGTTTGCGCCCTCGAGGTTTACCGCCCACATACGGCCCGTGGTACTGCCGCCCGGCATCAGGCAGTCGACGATAAGGAAGTTGATGCGGGGCTGCCGCATCTCCTCGAAGGCATCCTTAACGTTTCCCGCATGCAGAATGAGACCGACATCGAAGGCGCGCAGCATGTGAATTGCCGCATGTACTGGTTGTCGTCGACGATCATGATCGTAAGATCGGAAAACGACACATAGCGGTCGACGTCCGGTTTCAGGGCCACCATGGCAAACTCCAATGCCGCCGGACCCCAGATCTAGCGTTTTACGTGTTTAAACTTAGGTTAATATGCTTATCCTTGCCAAGGCGTTAACATCCCTCCCCAACGCGAGGTGCCCCGTGCTAGGAACGTCCCATGCCTGAAGGTCCCGATACCGGCGAGTTCTTCGTCGATACGTTCATCGATCCCATCTGCCCGTGGTGCATGATCGGCAAGCGCCGCCTCGACCGCGCCCTGTCGTTGTCGAACGCCGTTGCCGCGACGCGTTGGCACGCGTTCCAGCTCAACCCGGGAATGCCGATGGGCGGCATGGATCGGGGGGAATATCTCGCCGCGAAATTCGGTGGTCCCGACCGTGCCCGTCATGTCTACGACATGATCCGGCGCGAAGGTGAATCCGAAGGCATCGCTTTCGCTTTCTCGCGCATCCGGCGCACACCCAATACGGTCGCCGCACATCGTCTGCTGAAATTCGCAGGCCGGCTCGGGCGTGCCGATGCCGTACTCGATAGCCTGTTCAACGCCTATTTCGTGGAGGGGCGCGATATCGGCGATCCGTGCGAGCTGGAGGCCATAGCCGTTTCCGCCGGATGCAACGGCGGCGACGTGGCACAATTCCTTGCGGGCGATGAAGACTTTGATGCGGTGATCGCCGAGGATTCGGCAGCGCGCGCCGCGGGTGTCAGCGGGGTGCCGTTTTTCATCGTCGGCGGGCGATATCAGCTTTCCGGCGCGCAGAGCCCGGAGATCATCATCCGGGCGTTTGATCTCGTCCGGGCCGAGACGGCGCGCGCGCCTCTTTCGCGCTGAAGAAGAATCAGGCCGCCCTGCCGGCGGCGATTTCCGCAAGCCTTGCCACTTCCTTCGCCATTCCCTTCAGGCGGTCGTCCTGCCCGGGCCAGGTGCGCGCGATCACCAGCGTCTGGTCGGGGCGGACCTTCATCACGCCGGGCGATTTGGCGATCAGGGCGATCAGCCCTTCGGGATTGGCAAAACGCCCGTCCTTGAAGGCGACGGTGCAGCCCTTGGGGCCCGCCTCGATACGGGCGACGCCGGCCGTGCGGCAATCGTGCTTGAGGGCGACGATGCGGATCAGGTTCTCGACTTCGGGCGGCAGCGGGCCGAAGCGGTCGATCAGTTCGGCGGCGAAGGCGTCGGCCTCGTCGCGCGCGACGAGCGAGGCGATGCGCCGGTAAAGCCCCAACCGCACACCGAGGTCGGCGACGTAGTTTTCGGGAATGAGGACCGGCACATCAACGGTGATCTGCGGCGTCCATTCGGTATCGGCGGCAATGGCCGCGCCCTTCATCTCGGCGACGGTTTCTTCCAGCATCTGCTGGTAGAGCTCGGCACCGACCTCGCGGATATGACCCGACTGTTCGTCGCCAAGCAGGTTACCGGCACCGCGAATGTCGAGATCGTGGCTGGCGAGGGAGAACCCGGCGCCGAGCGAATCGAGCGTCTGCATGACATGCAGGCGCTTTTCCGCGGCCGGCGTTACCTGCCGGCGCGGCGGCAGCGTGAGGTAGGCATAGGCACGTGTCTTGGAGCGCCCTACCCGCCCGCGCAGCTGGTAGAGCTGGGAGAGGCCGAACATGTCGGCGCGATGCACCATGATCGTGTTGACGTTGGGCATGTCGAGGCCCGATTCGATGATATTCGTCGAAATCAGGATGTCGTATTCGCGATCGAGAAATTTCCCTATCGCCGCTTCCAGCTTTGCCGGTGCCATCTGGCCATGAACGGCAATGCGCCGCGCTTCGGGGGCGATTTCGGTCAATTGCGCCTCGATGGCGCCGATGTCGGAGATGCGTGGACAGACGTAGAAGCACTGTCCGCCGCGGTGCAATTCGCGCCGGATCGCCTCGCGCATCACGACCGGATCGAAGGGCAGCACGAAGGTGCGCACGGCCAGGCGGTCGACGGGGGGCGTGGCGATGATGCTCATTTCCTTGACGCCGGTGAGCGCGAGTTGAAGCGTGCGCGGGATCGGTGTCGCGGTCAGGGTCAGCACATGGACATCGGCGCGCAGTTTTTTCAGGCGTTCCTTGTGGACGACGCCGAAGTGCTGTTCTTCGTCGATGATCAGCAGGCCGAGGTGCTGGAAACGGATGGACTCGGCCAGCACTGCATGGGTGCCGACGACGATGTCGATTTCGCCGCGGGCAAGAGCCGCCTTGGTGTCTTCGGCGTCTTTCGGCGTCACCAGGCGAGAAAGCTGCGCGATGCGGATGGGCAGCCCCTCGAAACGGGCGCGAAAGGTTTCGAAATGCTGGCGGGAGAGCAGCGTTGTCGGCACCACCACGGCGACCTGGTGGCCCGAAATGGCGGCGGCGAAGGCGGCGCGCAGCGCCACTTCGGTCTTGCCGAAGCCGACGTCACCGCAGATCAGCCGGTCCATCGGCTTGTCGGCGCCGAGATCGGCAAGGGTGTCGATGATTGCCGACTGCTGATCTTCTGTCTCGGTGTAGGGAAAACGGGCGGCGAACTCCTCCATCGCGCCCGACGGTGCGACCATCGGACGCGCGGTGACCAGCGCCCGGGCGGCGGCAACCTTGAGCAATTCGTCCGCCATTTCGCGCAGACGCTTCTTGAGGCGGGCTTTCTTCGCCTGCCACGCCGCGCCGCCGAGGCGGTCGAGGGAGACGTTCCCCTCGTCCTCGCCGTAGCGCGTGAGAACGTCCATGTTTTCGACCGGGACGAACAGCTTGTCGCCGCCGTCGTAGATCAGGCGCAGGCAGTCGTGGGGTACCTTGCGGGTGCCGGCGACATTGACTTCCAGCGTCACCAGCCCGTCATAGCGCCCGATGCCGTGTTCGGCATGGACGACAAGGGTACCTTCGGTCAGTTGCGACAGTTCCGAGACGAAGGCGTCCGATGCCCTGGCGCGGCGCGGTCTGCGCGCGAGGCGCTGGCCGAGGATATCGGGTTCCGCGATGACGCAGATGCCGGGTGCGACGAAGCCCTGGTCGAGATCGAGCGCGACGAGGGCCAGCGTATCCGTCGGCAGGGCCATCGCTTCGCCCCAACTTGCGGGCATCGCGGTCTTGCTGAAGCGGTGTTCGCGCAGGAGACGATCGAGGCGTGCCACGCTGCCCACCGACGCGCAGGCGAGAATGGCCCGCGTGCCCTCGCCCATGCGCGCCCAGGCGAATTCCTTGGCGGCATCGAAGGCATTGACGCCGGTGCCGCGGGCCTCGGCGGCGAAGTTGCGCATCAGGCGCACGCCCGCATTGGCGGGGCCGGTGGTCTCGTCGAAAGCGGAGAAGCGAACCACTTCGCGCCCAATGAGCGCATCGGCAAGGGTATCGCCGGTCAGGTAGAGGCTTTCGGGCGGCAGCGGGTTATAGATTCCGCCGGTTTCCGCAGCGCCCGCCGTTCTGAGGTCGCGCCGCGCCGCGTAATAGTCGGAGACCTGTTCAAGGCGCAGCGCGATGGCCTCGACGGCGCCGTCGCCCATGCTGACTGGGGCGCCCGGCAGGTAATCGCAAAGGGTGGCGAGGTTTTCGTAAAACAGCGGCAGCCAGTGTTCCATGCCCGGTTGGCGGCGGCCGGCGGAAATGGCGGCGTAAAGCTCATCCGCTTCCTTTGCGGCCCCGAACAGGGCGCGATAGCCTGACCTGAAGCGCGCGATCGAGTCTTCGGTCAGCAGCACCTCGCTGACCGGTGTCAGCACGACGGCGTCCAGTTCGCCTTCCGAAATCTGGGTCAGCGGGTCGAAGCGGCGGATGCGCTCGACCTCGTCGCCGAACAGGTCGATGCGCACCGGCCCCTCGAGGCCTGGCGGAAAGACGTCGATGAGGCCGCCGCGAATGGCGAATTCGCCCGGTTCCATGACGGTTTCGGCGCGGGAAAAGCCGTTGGCGGCGGCATAGCCGAGGAAAGCGTCGCTGAGCAACGACGATCCCGTCGCCACGCGCAGGCCCGCCCCGCGATAGCTATCGGGGGTCGGCACCCTTTGCAGCATGGCATTGACGGTGGTCAGCAGCGCGATCGGGGTGGCGGTATCGGCCGGGCGCGTCGCCAGCCGGAACAGGGCGTCGATGCGCCGCGCCGCGATGGCGCCGTTAGGCCCGACGCGGTCATAGGGCAGGCAGTCCCAGGCGGGCACGGTGATGCGTTCGACGTTGGGGGCCAGAAGGGCCAGCGTGTCGTCCATCCGGGCAAGGGCGCGGTCGTCCACGGCGACATGCAGGACGGCGTTGAGACGCCCTTCCGCCAGCCCCTGGGCGAGCCAGAAACCGTCGAAGGCGCCGGGCGCGCCGGCGATCAGCTTTTCGTTCTTAAAAACTATATTAGTCAATTATTTAACATCTTATTCTTAAAGTCGATCATGAGGTCAAGAATGGGTCCGCGCAGGTGTTCCGGGGGTTCCGTGCGGCCGGAAATCCAGTCCATCAGGTCGGCATCGGTCAGGCTGATCAGGGCCTCGAAGCGGTCGAGGTCGTCCGCCCCGAAGTCGTCGAGATGGGCGCGCGCGAAGCCGCCGATGACGAGGTCGGATTCCTGGGTGCCGCGGTGGTTGGCCTGGTACAGGAGGCGCTTGCGGCGCTTTGCGAGATCTTCGTTTTGGGCCATCGGCGGGCCTTTCAGGCAAATATTGAACGCACTTCACCCTCTGCCCCGGTCCTTGGCCGCTCTGGGCGGAGCGGCGGCATGACAGGGGGCACAGGGCTGCTTAGGATAGCTGCGTAGGATATAAGCCTTCACGACAGCCCTGTCAGCCGCCCAGTCTCGGTGGCCCCGGAGAGCCCGCCCACACCCCGATGCGCCCGCAGATCCTCAACCCCCTGTTTCGCCCGGTCACCGCCCTGCCCGGCATCGGGCCGCGCGTCGGCAAGCTGGTCGAGCGGCTGGCCGGCTCCAAGGTCGTGGATCTGCTCTGGCACCTGCCTGCCGGGCTGATCGACCGGCGTTTTGCGCCCAAGATCAAGGACGCGCCACCCGGCCAGGTGGCGACGATCACCGTTACCGTGGACAAGCACGCCAAGCCGCCCAACCGGCGCGTGCCCTACCGCGTGCGCGTATACGACGAGACCGGGCGCATAGACCTCGTGTTCTTCAATGCGCGCGAGGACTGGCTGATGAAGAACCTGCCGGTTGGCGAAACGCGGGTTGTCTCGGGCCGGGTCGAGGATTTCCGGGGTACCCGCCAGATGACCCACCCCGACCACATCGCATTGCTGGAAGAGCGCGACCAGCTGGCGGCGGTAGAGCCCGTCTGGCCGTTGACCCAGGGCCTGTCGCCCAAGACGCTGGCGCGTGCCATCGGTGCGGCCCTCGACGACCTGTCCGACCTGCCCGAATGGCATGATCCGGCGCTGCTCAAGCGCGAAGGCTGGGCGGGCTGGCGCGAGGCGCTTCGTGCCGCGCAGGCGCCGCAGACCTCTGACGATCTTTCTCCCGAATCGAAGGCGCGCCGGCGCCTTGCCTACGACGAGCTGTTGGCGAGCCAGCTTGCCATGGCGCTGGTACGCGCCCACATGCGCCGCCAGGGCGGGCGCAAGACGGCGGGCGACGGGCGCCTGCGCCGACTGGCGCTGGCGGCCCTGTCCTTCAGGCTGACTTCGGGCCAGAAGCAGGCGCTCGACGAAATCATCGCCGACATGGAAGCGCCCCAGCGCATGCTGCGCCTGCTGCAGGGCGATGTCGGATCGGGCAAGACGGTGGTGGCGGCGCTCGCCATGCTGGCGGCGGCGGAAGCAGGTCGCCAGTCGGCGCTGATGGCGCCGACCGAGATTCTCGCCCGCCAGCATTTCGCCACCCTCGCACCGTTGTTCGAGGCGGCGGGCCTGCGCCTCGCACTGCTGACGGGCCGCGATCGAGGTGCGCCGCGTCGAGCGACCCTGGAAGCGCTGGCCGCGGGCGACATCGCCGCTGTCGTCGGTACCCATGCCGTCATTCAGGACGACGTTGCCTACAAGGATCTCGCGCTGGCCGTGGTCGATGAACAGCACCGCTTCGGCGTGGCGCAACGCCTATCGCTTGCCGCCAAGGGCAACGCGGTCGACGTTCTGGTGATGACGGCGACGCCGATTCCGCGGACGCTGACGCTGCTGGCCTATGGCGATCTCGACGTTTCCCGCCTGACGGAAAAACCCGCCGGGCGCCAGGCGGTGGATACGCGCACAGTTCCGCTAAAGCGCCTTGGTGATGTCGTGGGCGCGGTAGGGCGCGAAATCGGTGTGAGCCGGGGCGCGCCTTCGGGACACGAACCGGGCAGCGTGTTCTGGGTCTGCCCGCTGGTCGCCGAATCCGAAGTAAGCGATCTTGCCGCCGCCGAGGAGCGCTTTGCGGCGCTTGAGCGCGTCTTTCCGGGCCGCGTCGGCCTCGTTCACGGCAAGATGCGCGCCGCCGAAAAGGACGCCGCCGTCGCCGCCTTCGCCGAGGGCCGGACCCGGGTTCTCGTGTCCACCACGGTGATCGAGGTCGGCGTCGACGTCCCCGCGGCGACGGTGATGGTGATCGAGCATGCCGAGCGCTTCGGCCTTGCCCAGCTGCACCAGCTGCGCGGGCGCATCGGCCGCGGCGGGCGGGCGGCGACCTGCCTGCTGCTCTACGCTGAACCCTTAAGTGCCACGGCACGCGAGCGCCTCAAGATCCTGCGCGAAACCGACGACGGATTCCGCATCGCTGAGGAAGACCTGCGCCTGCGCGGTGCCGGTGAAATCCTGGGTACGCGGCAGTCGGGCCTGCCCGCTTTCCGGCTCGCCGATCTCGCTGTTCATGGCGAGTTGATGCAGATGGCGCGCGACGATGCGTCGCTGATCCTGAGCAAGAACCCGGGCCTTGCTGGCGCGCGTGGCGATGCGCTCAGGGTCCTGCTCTATCTTTTTGAACGGGATGCGGCGGTCGGCTACGCGCGATCGGGCTGACGCCTAGCGGCTTGGCAGCACGTTGTCCTTTTCGCGCATGATGTCGAGGTTTTCGTAAGTCTTGGCGGAAACCACCGGCACTTCCTGAACCGACTTCGGACGGCGGTCCGGCGGCGTGACGATGCCGCCCGACATGACCATCTTGATGCCCTCTTCGACCGACATCTGCATCACGACGACGTCTTCTTCGGGCACGAACAGCAGGAAGCCCGAGGTCGGGTTCGGCGTTGTCGGCAGGAAGACGTTGAGGACGCGTTCCTTGGTCATGTTCTGCACCTCGCCCACCGTCGGGCCGGTGAGAAAGCCGAGCGCCCACAATCCGCGGCGCGGGTATTCGATCATCACCACCTGGCGGAAGGCATCGGACTGGTGGCTGAGCAGGGTTTCGAACACCTGCTTGAGGGTGCTGTAAATGCTGCGCACCACCGGCATGCGGTGAAGGATGCGCTCTGAAAGGTTCAGGAAGGTGCGGCCCAGCAGGCTCGCGGTCAGCAGGCCGATGGTGATCAGCACGAGAAGGGCGATGATCAGTCCGAGCCCGGGAATGGTGAACGGCAGGTAGGTTTCCGGATGGTACTTCATCGGAACCAGCGGCATGACCTTCTGGTCCATCCAGTCGATGAAGGCCCAGGCGAAATAGATGGTCAGGCCGAGCGGCGCCGTTACCAGCACGCCGGCAAGCAGGTAAGTGCGCAGGCGGGCGCCGATGCGATGGCGAACGGTCGGCTTGGGAGGCGGATTTTGCCCCGTTTCCGGGGCACCGGTAGGCTTGTCGTGCATGGCGGGCAGTGTACTCCTGCGGTGGGCTTTACTCCAGCGGCCACCGGAAATCTGGCGTGATCGGGCAACGGTTAACGATTTATTGACCGGATTTAAATCAAAATCGACGGATGCGCCGTACCGATGCCCCTGCCCCCTGTGCTGCGAGCCAGCCGGTCCCGAAAGGGGTTCCGGCTCTTTTGACCTTGGCCCTTGCCGCCTGCGAGACGCCGAAGCCCGATGTGACATGGACCCTGATGGTCGACAAAAAGGGCCGCTAGGTCACGGTTTACCGGATCTGTGAAAAGCGCGGCGCGCCGTTCCTGAACGACGTTGCCTGCCGTACCGAAACCGTGAAACCGTGGCGCACAATTACTGTTACCGTTCGCTCGGCCGTGTCGATTGCTACGAGCAGCCCGTCGCCGGCCGCGCCGAATCGAGCGGCAAATGACCGCTACCGACGTTGATATGCCCGCGCCGAAGAAGCGCGTTCGCTGCAAGCCCGCGGCCGTGACCAAGGCGAAGCCCGCGCCGAAGAAGCGCCGCGTGGCGCGCAAGGCTTCTGGGGTCCCCGTCGCCAAGGCAAAGCCCGCGCCGAAATCAGCCGAACCCCAGGTGTGGACAGCACAGTTCATTTACGCCGGCGCTGACGGCAGCGCGCGGATGTCGCTGATGACCATTACCGCGCCCTCGGCTGAAGCTGCCCGCGCGGTTGCCGCCGCCCATGCTCCGGCCAAGGAATTCATGGTTACCGTTCATCCCCGTTCGGACGAGCAGTTTCTCGGCCAGGTGCGGATGAAGGCGATGTCCGCCGTCCGCAACGACTGAACTGCTATTCATACTTTTTAACTAGGTATTTAGGTAAAATGGCGATGATGGGCTTATGACGCCCGATCATCCGACCCTGCACCCGATTGCCCCCGCCTGCCCCGTCGATAACGACGGAGGCGCCGCGTCGTCCTTTTGCGACGAGGTTCCCTTCGTCTGCACGCTGGTGCGCTACGCCCTGATGGCCTTCGGCTTGACCAACGTCGGGTTGGGCGTCGCCGGCATGTTCCTTCCGGTCATGCCGACCACGGTGTTTCTGCTGATGGCGCTTTGGGCATTTTCGAAAAGCTCGGTGCGTTTCCATCGCTGGCTTTACGATCATCCCCGTTTCGGCAAGCCCCTACGTGACTGGCACGCCCATCGCGTGATCCCGACGCACGCCAAGATTCTGGCCGTCAGCATGATGAGCCTGAGCATGGTCATCGTGACCTTCGTCGCCAAAACCCCATGGTGGGTTCCTGTCGTCGTCGCTGCCTGCCTGATCCCCGTGGCGCTGTTCATCGTCACCCGTCCGGGCCGCGTCGCCGCCTGACTTTTTTTTCATTTCAGAGACTTGCGATCTTCTGCCCCGGAAGACTGGCAGTCTGCTATCATTTCCCTACCGTGCAATTGCACTTGGAGGAGACCATGAACGTCGCCACCATTCTTCAGCACAAGGGCGCGAATGTCGTAACCGCGCGTCCTGATGCCAGCATCGCGGAAATCAGCAAGCTTCTTCATTCCTGCCGTATCGGCGCGGTCGTCATAAGTTCCGACCGCCTGCACGTGGACGGCATCCTGTCCGAGCGCGACATCATCCGCATTCTTGCCGAGCGCGGCGAGGAGGCATTGTCCCTGCCCGCCTCCGCCGTCATGACCCGCGAGGTCACGACCTGTCGTCCCGACGACGATGCGGCCAGACTGATGGGCGTGATGACGGAGCGGCGCTTCCGCCATCTGCCCGTCTGCGAGGATGGAGCGCTCGTCGGTCTTGTTTCGATCGGTGACGTCGTGCGCGTGCGTGTCGATGAAATCGAGCACGAGGCGGCTGCCCTGCGCGACTACGTCACGCACGGCTAAGGGTTCCGAAATCCGGATATCGGCGGAAAAATTGGTGAGCCGGATGGGAATCGAACCCATGGCCCGCTGCTTAAAAGGCAGCTGCTCTACCGCTGAGCTACCGGCCCACCGAGCCTGATTTGATCAGGCGCGCGGTCGGTTTAGCACGGCAGGCGCGGCCAGGAAAGCCCGGGTTTCCGGCGCTGCGAAGCGCCCAATCGCCGCCTATTCGGCCGCACCCCGCACCCAGACGCCGAGATCGACTTCCCAGCCCTTCTTGTAAGTGAGGTCGAAGCGGTTGCCTTCGGCGTCCTGCGCCCGGTATTCGGCGTAGGGTCGCGTCGCCGGGCGCTTGGCCACTTCGCCGCGTTCGGCCGAGATGGCGGCGAGTTTCTGCTCCATGTCGGCGACGATGAAGCCGAAATGATTGACGCCGAAGCGCATCTCGTGACCTTCGGGCGCTCCGTTGTAGAAGGGATGGATGGCGAGGTTGACCCGACTGTCACCCATGAAGCGGTTGAGACGCTTCTGGTGGCGGCGCTCGAAGGACGTATCGAGTTCGTGGAAATTGAACAGCGATTCATAGAACTGCATGACCGCCGTGGGGTCGAGCGCATTGTAGGCGATGTGGGCGACGCGCGGGGTTCGGGATTCGTCGCCGCCGACGCCGAAATCGCCGGTCGAAAGGGTGATCGGCCGCGCCTCCGGATCGTATATGCGGCACTCGCCGAAATGGATGCCGCCCGCTTCCTCGATGACCATGCCGCGGGGATTGATGTCGCGGTAGCGGGTCGTGACCCGCTCCATGTTGTCGACCTGCAACCCGACATGGTGCAGGCCGATCGAGCGGTCGGGTTCGATCAACTCGTCGCGGGCCTTGAGGAAGGTGAGGTTCATGTACCCATCTGTGATGGAGACGTCGCCCTGGTTCGAGCGGCCGAGTTCCTCCAGCCCGAGATGGCGCATGTAGAACCCGGCGATAGAGTCGGGGTCGTTGCTGAGAAAGGCGAGATAACGCAGCCGTCCGGCCATGGTTCATCCTCCCATAAAACTGCTTTTTGATTTTGGAGAATGGTAGACCTTCGGACGGCGGGCCGGAAGGCCCTTAGACGCCGAAATGGGCCTTCAGGCGGGTCGCCACGGCGGGCGTCACGAACTGGTTGATTTCGCCACCCAACCGGCAGATTTCCTTGACGAAGCGCGATGAAATGAACTGGTGACGGTCGGATGCCATCAGGAACACGGTTTCGATTTCCGGTTTCAGGCGCGAATTCATGCCGACCATCTGGAACTCGTACTCGAAATCCGAAACAGCGCGCAGGCCCCGCACGATCAGCCCGGCGCCCTGCTGCTCGGCGAAGGAGACAAGCAGGCCGTCGAATTCGGTCACTTCGATGCGGGCGCCCTTGGCGACCAGGTCCTTGACGTCCTCGCGCACCATGGCGACGCGCTCGTCCACGGAAAACACCGGGCCCTTGCCGTCATTGGAGGCGACGGCGACGATCAGGCGGTCGACCACGCGCATGGCGCGGCGAATGACATCGAGATGCCCGAGCGTGATCGGGTCGAAGGTGCCGGGATAGATTCCGGTCCGCTCAGCCATTGCCGTTCTCGCCGGAGCCGTTGGTGACGATAGGTGCGTCCGCGTCGGCGGCGTCGTCTTCCGGCGCGTCGTCGTCCTCGCCGACATCCACCATGTGGGCGACGGAAACGACGCGCTCGTCCTGTTCGATGCGGAACAGGGTGACGCCGCGGGTCGAGCGCCCGGCGATGCGGATATCGGTAACGGAGGTGCGTATCAGCTGGCCGCCGTCGCTGACCATGACGATCTGGTCGGCGTCGGTCACCGGGAAGGCGGCTACGACGCGGGCATCCTTCGAGACGATCTTCATCAGCTCGATGCCTTTACCGCCGCGCCGCGTGATTCGGTATTCATAGGCCGACGAGCGCTTGCCGAAGCCGTTGTCGGCGATGGTAAGGATGAACTGCTCCTGCGCGGCAAGTTCGTCGAAGTGTGCCTGGCTGAGGGTGATTTCGCCGGCGGCGTCCTCGCCCTCCTCCACCGGTTCCGGAGCGGCTTCTTCCTCGGCGTCGGCGCCGCGGCGCAAGGCGCTTGCCATCTTGACGTAAGCCGCGCGTTCGGCGCCCTCGCAATCGACATGGGTCAGGATGGACATCGAGATGACCTCGTCGCCCTTGGCCAGCATGATGCCGCGGTTGCCCGTCGAGTTGCGGCCAGAGAACACGCGAACTTCCGTCACCGGGAAGCGGATGCACTTGCCCGTGCGCGCGGCCAGCAGAACGTCGTCGTTTTCGGTGCAGGGCCGGACCGCGATCAGGCGGTCGCCCTCGTCCAGCTTCATGGCGATCTTGCCGTTGGCCATGACGTTGACGAAATCGGAAAGCTTGTTGCGGCGCACGTTGCCCGACGCGGTGGCAAACATGACGTGGAGCTGATCCCAGCTCGCTTCGTCCTCGGGCAGCGGCATCAGCGTGGTGATGGTTTCGCCCTCGGTGAGCGGCAGCATGTTGACCAGCGCCTTGCCCCGCGCCTGGGGGGTGCCCAGCGGCAGGCGGTAGACCTTTTCCTTGTAGACGATGCCCCGCGAGGAGAAGAACAGCACCGGCGCGTGGGTGTTGGCGATGAACACCTGCGAGACGAAGTCTTCTTCCCGCGTCGCCATGCCCGAGCGGCCCTTACCGCCGCGGCGCTGGGCGCGGTAGGCCGACAGCGGCACGCGCTTGATGTAGCCGTTATGGCTGACGGTGACGACCATGTCCTCGCGCTGGATCAGGTCCTCGATATCGACTTCGGCCTCGTCTTCCAGAAGCTGGGTACGGCGCGGGGTGCCGAACTCTTCCTTGATGGCCAACAATTCGCTGCGCAGGATGCCGCGCAGCTTGTCGCGCGAGACGAGGATTTCCAGGTATTCGGCGATCTGGCTGCAGACGTCGCGCAGTTCATCGGCGATCTTGTCGCGCTCGAGGCCGGTCAGGCGGTGCAGGCGCAGTTCTAGGATCGCCTTGGCCTGGGCTTCGGACAGCGTATAGCCGCCATCCACGACTTCGCGCCCCGGCTCGTCGATGAGCTTGATCAGCGGCGCCACATCCTTGGCGGGCCATGACTTGGCCATCATCTTTTCGCGGGCGACGTTGGGATCGCGCGCGGCGCGGATCAACGCGATCATTTCGTCGAGGTTCGCCACCGCGATGGCGAGGCCGACCAAGACGTGGGCCCGCTCACGTGCCTTGCCGAGCTCGAATACGGTGCGCCGGGTGATGACCTCTTCGCGGAAGGCGATGAATGCCTCCAGCATCTGCTTGAGGTTCATCATCTCCGGCCGGCCGCCGTTGAGCGCCAGCATGTTGACGCCGAAAGACGTCTGCAGCGGCGTGAAGCGGAAAAGCTGGTTCAGCACCACTTCGTGCATGGCATCGCGCCTCAGCTCGATGACGACGCGCACGCCATGGCGGTCCGATTCGTCGCGCAGCTCCGAAATGCCTTCGACCTTCTTGTCGCGCACGACTTCGGCGATCTGCTCGATCATGCGGGCCTTGTTCACCTGGTACGGGACCTCGGTGACGATGATCGCCTTGCGGTCGCGCGAGATGTCCTCGATCTCGGTCCGCCCGCGCATGACGACCGAGCCGCGCCCGGTATGGAAGGCCGAGCGGATGCCGACCGAGCCGTAGACCAGCCCGCCGGTCGGGAAATCCGGGCCCGGCACGCATTCCATCAGCTGTTCGATGGTGGCGTCGGCGTTATCGAGCAGCATGCAGCAGGCGTCGATCACTTCGCTCAGGTTATGGGTCGGGATGTTGGTCGCCATGCCGACGGCGATGCCGCCGGCGCCGTTGACCAGAAGGTTCGGAAAACGCGCGGGCAGGACCGTGGGCTCGCGCGTGGTCGAGTCGTAGTTTTCCTGGTAATCGACGGTCTGCTTGTCGATGTCTTCGAGCAGCGCATGGGCGGCCTTGCTGAGGCGTGCTTCGGTATAGCGCATGGCCGCGGCCGGATCGCCGTCCATCGAGCCGAAGTTGCCCTGCCCCTGGATCAGCGGCAGGCGCATGGAGAAATCCTGCGCCATGCGCACCATGGCGTCGTAGATCGCGCTGTCGCCGTGGGGATGGTATTTACCCATGACGTCGCCGACCACGCGGGCCGACTTGCGGAACGGCCGGTTCCAGTCGTAGCCGTTCTCGTGCATGGCGTAGAGGATGCGCCGGTGCACCGGCTTCAGCCCGTCACGGACGTCGGGAAGCGCGCGGCTCACGATCACGCTCATCGCGTAATCGAGATACGACTTCTTCATTTCCTCTTCGATGGTGATCGTCGAGACGCCCGGCGGCGGTGCCGGCGGCGGAGCATTCTGGATCGGGGGAATTTCGCTCAAGAAACGGCTACCCGGTTGCTGTCGGCGGGACGCGGGGACGCGCCCGGAGGGTCATCAGAAGATAGATCAAAATATAGCCGATCGCGTCCATCCGAACAACAAGATATCGTGAAAAAAGCCGTTTTGGATGAAGGCATTAGGGGGCCATTTCGGCCCCCTTTTGACTAGAACGGAATCTCGTCGTCGAGATCATTGCGGCCCCCCGGCGCGCTGCCGCCCAAAGAGCGCGAGGGACCCGAATCCGAGCCGCCGAAATCGCCGCCGCCGCTGTCACCGCGGCCATCCAGCATGGTCAGTTCGCCGCGGAATTTACCGAGCACGACTTCGGTCGTGTACTTGTCGTTGCCGTCCTTGTCAGTCCACTTGCGGGTCTGCAACTGGCCTTCCAGGTACACCTTGGAGCCCTTGCGGAGATACTTCTCCGCCACTTCGGCGAGGCGTTCGTTGAAGATCACCACCCGGTGCCATTCGGTGCGTTCCTTGCGCTCTCCGCTTGCGCGGTCGCGCCACTGTTCGGACGTGGCAACGGAAAGCTGGACGATCTTGGAACCATCCTGGGTGCTGCGCACCTCTGGATCGCGGCCCAGATTGCCGATGAGGATGACCTTGTTGACGCTGCCCGCCATCTTCCGCCTCTCGTTGGTGACTTTATTGACCGGGAGAGTACCCGATGCCCACCCCGGGCACCACAGCAAATCGGTCACCAAAAGGGCGAATCGGTGTATGCTTTAAGGCTGCCCCGCGATCCGGGGGAAAAGGATTTACGTATCACCGCCATGGCCAGAAAAAAGACATCTTCCGCCACTTTCGCCGCCCCCGCCGCGCACCAGATTTCCGTGCGCGGCGCGCGCGAGCACAACCTGAAAAACGTCGATGTCGATATTCCCCGCGACAGGCTGGTGGTGATTACCGGCCTGTCGGGATCGGGCAAGTCGTCGCTCGCCTTCGACACGATCTATGCCGAGGGCCAACGGCGCTACGTCGAGAGCCTGTCGGCCTATGCCCGCCAGTTCCTCGAAATGATGCAGAAGCCCGATTACGACACCATCGAAGGGCTATCGCCCGCGATTTCCATCGAGCAGAAAACCACCTCGCGCAATCCGCGCTCGACGGTCGGTACGGTGACGGAGATCTACGACTACCTGCGCCTCCTGTTTGCCCGCGTCGGCACCCCCTACTCGCCCGCCACGGGCCTGCCCATCGAAAGCCAGACCGTCAGCCAGATGGTCGATCGCATCATGGCGATGGCCGAGGGCACGCGGCTTCTGCTGCTGGCCCCTATCGTGCGCGGGCGCAAGGGCGAATATCGCAAGGAACTGGCCGACCTGCGCAAACGCGGGTTCCAGCGCGTCAAGGTGGACGGCAAGGTCTACGAGATCGACGCGGTGCCGGCGCTCGAGAAGAACATCAAGCACGACATCGAGGTGGTGGTGGACCGCATCGTGGTGTCGGGCAAGCTCGGCAACCGGCTCGCCGACAGTCTCGAAGTGGCCCTCGGCCTCGCCGACGGTCTGGTCTTTGCCGAAAATGCCGATAGCGGCGAGCGTACGACCTTTTCAGCCAAGTTCGCCTGCCCCGTATCGGGCTTTACGCTGGATGAGATCGAGCCGCGCCTGTTTTCCTTCAACAACCCGCACGGCGCCTGCCCGGCCTGCGACGGGCTCGGCGTGAAGCTCTATTTCGATCCCGAACTGGTGGTGCCCGACGGCAGGCTCTCCTTGCGCGAAGGGGCACTCGCGCCGTGGGCGCGTTCGACGTCCCAGTATTACGCCCAGACCGTCGATTCGCTCGCCCGCCAGCTCAAGTTTTCGACCACCCAGCCGTGGGAGCAACTGTCGGAGGCAGCGAAGAAGGCGGTGCTGTTCGGCACCGGCGAGGAAGCGGTCAAGTTCCGCTATGACGACGGCTTCAAGAAATACGACGTCACCAAGCCGTTTGAGGGCGTCATTCCGAACCTAGAGCGCCGTTACCGCGAGGCCGACTCCGCATGGCTGCGCGACGAGCTTTCGCGCTTTCAATCGGCCCAGCCCTGCGAGGCCTGCACGGGTTATCGCCTGAAGCCCGAGGCGCTCGCCGTCAAGATCGGCGGGTTTCACATCGGACAGGTGACGGAACTTTCGATCAAGCGCGCCGCCTGGTGGTTCCGCGACATCGACAAGGACCTGACGCCGCAGAAGCGCGAAATCGCGCTGCGCATCCTGAAGGAGATCAACGAGCGCCTCGGCTTCCTCGTCGATGTCGGCCTCGAATACCTGACGCTGGCGCGCGCCTCCGCCACCCTTTCGGGCGGCGAATCCCAGCGCATCCGGCTGGCGTCCCAGATCGGCTCGGGCCTGACCGGGGTACTCTATGTCCTCGACGAACCCTCCATCGGCCTGCACCAGCGCGACAATGCGCGGCTGCTCGAGACCCTCAAGCGGTTGCGTGACCTCGGCAACACGGTGCTGGTCGTCGAACACGATGAAGAAGCGATCCGCACCGCCGATTACCTGATCGACATGGGGCCCGGTGCCGGCGTTCACGGCGGCCATGTGGTCGCCGCGGGTACGCCCGATGAAGTCATGGCCGTCGAGGACAGCCTGACCGCTGCCTACCTGACCGCTCGCCGGCGGATCGAAGTGCCCGCGTCGCGCCGCAAGGGCAAGCGTGGCGAAAAGATCGTGATCAAGGGGGCGCGCGCCAACAACCTGGCCAATGTGACCGCGGGCATCCCGCTTGGCACCTTTACCTGCGTCACCGGGGTTTCGGGCGGCGGTAAGTCGTCGCTGGTGATCGAAACCCTCTACAAGGCGGCGGCCCGCCGCCTGATGGGTGCCCGCCTGCATCCGGGCGAGCACGAAGCGATCGAGGGCCTCGAATTCGTCGACAAGATCATCGACATCGACCAGTCTCCCATCGGCCGCACGCCGCGGTCCAACCCGGCGACCTATACCGGCGCCTTCACGCCGATCCGCGACTGGTTCGCCGGCCTGCCCGAGGCCAAGGCGCGCGGCTACAAGCCCGGGCGCTTCTCCTTCAACGTCAAGGGTGGGCGCTGCGAGGCCTGCCAGGGCGACGGCGTCATCAAGATCGAGATGCACTTCCTGCCCGATGTCTACGTCCAGTGCGATGAATGCAAGGGACGCCGCTACAATCGCGAAACGCTCGAAATCCGCTACCGCGACAAGACCATCGCCGATGTGCTCGACCTGACCGTGGAAGAAGGCATCGATGTGTTCAAGGCGGTGCCCGCCATTCGCGGCAAGCTCGAATCGCTGGCCGAGGTGGGCCTTGGTTACATCCATATCGGCCAGCAGGCGACCACCCTTTCGGGCGGCGAGGCCCAGCGGGTCAAGCTCGCCAAGGAACTGGCGCGGCGCTCCACCGGGCGCACGCTCTATATCCTCGACGAACCCACGACCGGCCTGCATTTCGAGGACGTGAAAAAGCTGCTGGAAGTGCTGCACCGCCTCGTCGATCAGGGCAACACGGTGGTGGTGATTGAGCACAACCTCGAGGTCATCAAGACCGCCGACTGGCTGATCGACCTCGGCCCCGAAGGCGGCGACGGCGGCGGCAGGATCGTCGCCACCGGCACACCTGATGACGTGGCGGCGGCGAAGGGCAGCTATACCGGGCAGTACCTCGCGCCGCTGCTGGCGCCATCAAAGCGCAAGCGCAGCGCCTGAACGGTGAAAATCAAAACGATTGCTCAAGAATCCCCTTGAAATTTGTGGGGACTGCGACAAGTTACGCGCGACGCCATTTTGGTGTTACCGATCCACGGATCGCTTGAACAGGCCGGAGGATAATCATGGCCAGTTCCGACAGTTCTTCCCCCACCCAGCCTCCGAGTAGCGGCGGCAGCGCCCGCCAGGCGCGTCCGCGCGCGACGCCCAGACCCGGCGTGCCGCGCACGCTCGGCCCCGTCTCGGATCTCGAGCGGCACCTGCCCCATGACTGGTGGCGCACCCTGTTCAATGCGGTTTACCTGCAGACCGACGGCGACGTCGTCGAGGACAACCGCAACACCCAGCGCGAGGTTGACGAAATCCTTCGCGTTTCCGGGCTGGAGCCGGGCGATCGCATCCTCGATCTCTGCTGCGGACAGGGCCGCCATTCGCTGGAACTGGCCCGCCGGGGCTTCGGCAACGTTACCGGGCTCGACCGCTCGCGTTACCTGATCCGCCTCGCCCGCCGCCGCGCGCGCAAGGAGAACCTGCCGGTGGCCTTCAAGGAAGGCGATGCGCGCCAGGTGCGCCTGCCCGATGCCAGCTTCGATGCCGTGGTGATCCTCGGCAATTCGTTCGGCTATTTCGAACGGCCCGAGGACGACGCCGAGGTTTTCTCGGCGATCCGCCGCATCACCCGCTCGGGCGCCAAGCTGGTGCTGGACCTGACCGACGGCGACTGGATCAAGACCCATTACGAGCCGCGCTCATGGGAGTGGATCGACAAGGATCATTTCGTCAACCGCGAGCGCTCGCTTTCTGCCGACGGCACCCGACTCGTCTGCCGTGAAGTCGTGACCAACGCAGAACAGGGCGTCATCGCCGACCAGTTCTACGCCGAGCGTCTCTACAATCCAGAGAGCATCACCCGATTGCTGGAAGGTGCCGGTTTCCGCGAGGTGCGCATTCACCGCGGCGTCGAAACCGAGTCCGAGCGCAACCAGGACCTCGGCATGATGTCGCGGCGATTCTACGTCACCGCGCTGGCGCCGCCGCGTACCCAGCGTTCGGTGCGCGGACCCGTTTATCCCAACGTCACCGTGCTGATGGGCGATCCCCGCCTGCCCGACGACGTCAAGCTGGGCGGCCACTTCAATCCCGAGGACATGGCGACGATCCAACGCCTCAAGGATGCGCTGGACGAGTTGCCGGGCTACCAGTGGAGCTACCTCGATAACCACGCGACGCTGATCCAGGACCTGCGCACGCAGCGCCCTGACTTCGTGCTCAACCTGTGTGACGAAGGCTTCAACAACGACGCCTTCAAGGAACTGCACGTTCCGGCGATCATGGAGCTGCTGGACATTCCCTACAGCGGCGCCGGGCCGTCGTCCCTCGGGCTTTGCTACGACAAGAGCCTGATCCGCGCGATCGCTGCCGATCTGGGCGTGCCGGTACCGCTTGAAACCTACACGGGGCCTGATGATACCGCGGCCACGATCCCGTCGTTCTTCCCGGCGCTGCTCAAGCCATCGACCGGCGACAGTTCCATCGGCATTACCCAGAAGGCGGTGGTCAGGAACGCCGAGGAAGCGGTCAGCTACCTCAATTTTCTGCGCGAGAATTTTCCGGGCCGCGCCATCCTCGTTCAGGAATACCTGACCGGCTCCGAATATTCGGTCGGCCTGATCGGCAATCCCGGCCACGGCTTTACCGTTCTGCCGATGCTGGAGGTCGATTATTCGAAGCTGCCCCAGGGCCTGCCCCCCATTCTGTCCTACGAATCGAAATGGGATCCCGACAGTCCCTACTGGACCGATATTCGCTATCGCCAGGCCCGCGCCGACGAGGAGATCCAGCGCCAGATGATCGATTCCTCGATCAAGCTGTTCGAGCGCACCGGCTGCCGCGACTATGCCCGCTTCGATTTCCGGGCCGATGCCCAGGGCGTGCCAAAGCTGCTCGAGGTCAATCCGAACCCCGGCTGGTGCTGGGACGGCAAGTTCAACCTGATGGCGGGTTTCGCCGGACACAGCTATGCCGATGTCCTCGGCATGATCGTCGAGGCTGCCCAGACCCGGGTAGCCGGCGAAAAGGGCAAGGCGGAAGAGGCGGCCGCCGCGCGATAAAGGGGCAATCCGAGGCGCGGCCTTGACGGCGCCGGGGGTTTGGGGTTGGTTGCGCCCATGAACAAGCCCCCCGCCCCCATTCATGTCATCGGCGGCGGCCTCGCCGGTTGCGAGGCTGCCTGGGCCGCCGCGCGCCGCGGCTGCACCGTCATCCTTCACGAAATGCGCCCCGACAAGGGGACGCCCGCCCACAAGACCGGCGATCTGGCGGAACTTGTCTGTTCCAACAGCTTGCGTTCCGACGACGCATCGACCAACGCGGTCGGCCTGCTGCACGCCGAAATGCGCGACATGGGTTCGCTGATCATGGCGGCGGCCGACAGTCATCAGGTTCCGGCAGGCGGTGCGCTTGCGGTCGACCGCGAAGGCTTCGCCCGTGCCGTTACAGAGACCATCGCCGCCCACCCGCTGATCACCGTCGAGCGTGGCGAGATTACCGGCCTGCCGCCCAACGACTGGGCGAACGTCGTCATTGCCACCGGGCCGCTGACCTCGCCTGCCCTGGCCGGGGCCATCGGCAATGCGACGGGGGAAGACAGCCTCGCCTTCTTCGATGCCATCGCGCCGATCGTTCATCGCGACAGCATCGACTTCGATGTCGCCTGGATGCAGTCGCGCTATGACAAGGAAGGCCCGGCGGGCGACAAGGCGGCCTATGTCAATTGCCCGATGAACCGCGACCAGTACTTCGCCTTCGTCGCGGCGCTGAATGCGGGCGAAAAGACCGAATTCAAGGAGTGGGAAAAGAACACGCCCTACTTCGAGGGCTGCCTGCCGATCGAGGTCATGGCCGAGCGCGGCGAGATGACTCTTGCCTATGGGCCGATGAAGCCGGTCGGGCTGACCGATCCCCATTCAGGGCACCGGCCTTTCGCCGTGGTGCAGCTGCGCCAGGACAATGCGCTCGGCACGCTCTACAACATGGTCGGTTTCCAGACCAAGCTGAAGCACGGCGAGCAGACTCGCATCTTCCGCATGATCCCGGGGTTGGAGAACGCGCAATTCGCGCGCCTCGGCGGCATTCACCGCAATACGTTCCTCAATTCGCCGCGCCTGCTCGATGGCGAGCTGCGGCTCAAGGCCGTGCCCCGCCTGCGTTTCGCGGGCCAGATCACGGGCGTTGAAGGCTACGTCGAATCGGCGGCGATGGGCATACTTGCCGGGAATTTTGCCGCGGCCGAGGCGACGGGCTGTGCCTTTGCGCCGCCGCCTGTCACGACATCCATGGGCGCGCTTCTCAATCACATCACGGGCGGCGCCGATGCCGGTACCTTCCAGCCGATGAATGCCAACTTCGGCCTCTTTCCGGAGATAGAGTTGCGCGATGCCCGCGGCCGCCCGCTGCGCGGCAAGACCCGGCGCGAGGCCTACAGCGCCCGCGCCCGGACCGAGTTCGCGGGCTGGCTTGCAGGCAGCGACAGCAGCCTGCTGGTGCACGAATAGGCTTTGCTCAGTAGCGTCCGGTAACGAGCGCTGCCAGCACCGCGAGCGGCGCAGACAGGGGTGCTGCTTCCAGCGTTCCGCCGAACAGGTCGTAACGAGCTTTTTCCAGCCGTTTCAGGTGGTGGCCGGCAAAGCGTGCCGTCGCCAGCACCGGCAGGGCCGCGCGCGGCACTTCGGCGCGCATGGCGCGGGCGGCGGCAAGGTTGCCGAGAGCGATCGCGGCAAGTTCCCGCGCTGCGGCGGCAAGGTTTGCTTCCGGCCGGCCCGCCAGCAGTCCTGCAATCGAGACCCCGTGTCCGCCCAGAAAGGCGCGCGGCAACAGGATACGCCCGCGGGCGGCATTGGCCGCGACCGAGCGCAACTGTCCGGCGATGGCGACGGCACGGGCGACGTGACGGGCCGCAGTGCGGGCGCTTTCGCCATCCACGCCAAGAAGTTCAAGGGCAATACGATTGAACGTGCCTGCCGTCGCGTCCGTGTAGGCGAGGAAGTCCCCGAGGGTGGCAAGGCCTTCGCTTTCGAGATCACGCTCGCGGGCGTCGATCAGGGCGATCAGGTCGGCTTCAGCTACGCGACCTTCGGCGAACAGCGCAGCGAGGCCTTCTGCGACGGGATGCGCCCGTGGCGTGCCCGCTGCTGCGGCCGAAACGGTTTCACGCCACCATTGCAGCCGGATGAGGCCAAGCATGGCTTCCGTCACGACGTCGCGGGTACGTGCGACTTCGGCATTGAAGGCGATGAGCACAGCGAGGCGCGCACGTTCCGGCGCCGGCGCAATGCTCGCCGCCAGCCAGCGCTCACGGTCCTGTTGCGCGGCAATTTCGGCGCAGGCCGACAGCGCATCGGCCGCTTGTCCGGTTTGTGTCCTGTTATCGTTCATGTCGGGGCACTATAATCGCCCGCATCCCGCCCCGCCTGCCAAATCGTGAGGCCGCATGTCCACACCCGATCCCGTCGCCGCCGTCACAGCCGCCACCGGCGAGCCGTGGCGCGAGACCGTCGCCTGGGGATTGCTCGACCGCGCGGCGCAGGACGATCTCGGCGTTCTCTTTCGTTTTGTCGCAGCGGTCCGTTCGGTCGCCGATCATCCGGCGCTGGCGGCGGACCGCAAGGAAGCGGCGCTGGCGGCTCTCGCCGCCCCGTTTAGTGACGACGGCACCGCCGGCCTGTCGTCATGGAGCGCACCCGCGGTTGCGCTGGCAGAACTTCTGAGGACGCGCGGCATGGACGGGCGTGCCGCCTGGCGCATCCTTCAGGCCGCGGGGCAAGACCTGCGCAAGTCGCGCTACCGCGACTGGTCGGACCTTCTGATGTGGTGCCGCTTCAGCGCGGCACCGGTGGGCGCGCTTGCCGCGGCAATGCTCGGCGCCGATGGGGCGGCCACGAAAAAGGCAGAAGCCTTCGCTATCGCGTGGCAGGTCAAGGAAATCGTCGCCCGGGCGCCAAGCCACTACCGATGGCTTGGCCGCGTCTATCTGCCCGAACGCTGGTTCGCGGAAGCCCAGGGCGAAATCGGCGACCTCGAATTCCAGCGTCTGTCGCCGTCATTACGCAAGGTGATGGCGCGCGCGCTCGAGCAGGTCTCCGCGCTGGCCGATGAAGCCGAAGGTTTTGGCGGTACGTTCACATCATGGCGCAAGCGTGCTGCGGCGCATGCGGCGCTGCTTGAATTGATGGCGGAGGTCGGCGCGCTTGCAAAAATGTCCGAGGTTTCCAAGCCGCGGTCACCCTCGCCGTGGCGGTTTCGGCTTTTGCGCTTCAAGGCCCTGTTCGGCGCACTGATCGCGCGGCGCTGATACAAGTCCGAAAACCGGACTCGGATACCCAAGTTGCGCCCCCAGATTTTCTGCTATATATAGTGGCTGGAACGGAATTTAATACTAATTCCATGAAGCACGCGAAGGGGGCGAAATGAAAAATCCTCTAGAGAGTCTGCAGAACACGATTCTGCTCGGCATTGCCATCACGATCGTGATGGCGCTCATCGTCAAATATTCATTCTAGCTGAGGGGGGAAACAATGGGCTTCTTGATGGACCCGTACGCCATTTTCCTGGTCCGTTGGCTTCACGTCATCAGCGGCGTGATGTGGATCGGGCTACTCTGGTACTTCAACTTCGTGCAGATCCCGAACATGCCGAAAATCCCGGATGAACAGAAGCCGGCGATCAGCAAGGTGATTGCGCCTGCGGCCCTGTTCTGGTTCCGCTGGGCGGCACTGTCGACCATCGTCTGGGGCCTTATCCAGGCGTGGCAGTTGGGCTACATCGGCAATGCGCTGAGCCTTGGCCTGATGAGCAAGAGCGCCGCGCACATGAGCATCGGCTTCGGCATGTGGATGGGGCTGATCATGGCCTTCAACGTCTGGTTCGTGATTTGGCCGAACCAGCAGAAGGCGCTGGGCCTTGTTGATTGCCCGGCCGATCAGAAGCCGAAGGCGGCGCGGACGGCGATGCTGTTCTCGCGCACCAACACCATGCTTTCGATCCCGATGTCGTACTCGATGGTGGCCGTTCATCTGGCCTGACGCGCAATCGGCATCAAAGCGTAACGCGGGGCGCCCTTCGGGGCGCCCCGTTCGTTTTCAGGGAACAGCTATCAGCAGGGCGGCGACCCGCCGCCCCTCGCCCAGCGCCACGTTGTAGGTCCGGCATGCTGCCCCCGTCGCCATGCAGTCGACGGCGATGCCGGCAGATCGCAGGATATCGCGAACCTTGGGGTCGAGGCCCGCCATGGCGGCACCGGTGCCGATGAAGAGGATATCGGGGCGCGGCTCGCCGTCCCTGATGGCGCGGGCGCAGTCTGCATCGAAGCCGGAAATTTCAGTGAACGGGAGCGGCAGCACGCCGGCCGCACTCACCAGGATGCAGCCCTCGAAGCGATCCGCACCAATGCGAAAGCCGCCATCGCCGTAGGCCCGCACAGCGGGCAGGCCGTCTCCCGAATGGCGGATGAGGTCCACCGGGGCGCGCGTTACTGCCCGTCGGCGGAGGCCCCGCCCACCTGGCCGCCGGAAATCTTTTCCCGGATGCCGAGGTAGATGACGATGGAAGACGCCACATAGACGGTCGAATAGGTGCCGACGACGATGCCGAAGATCATGGCGGCGCTGAAGCCCTGGATGACGGGGCCGCCGAACAGGAAGATCGCAAGAACCGCAAGGAACGTGGTCAACGATGTGAGTACCGTACGCGCCAGCGTCTCGTTGACCGAGAGGTTGATCAGTTCCTTGATGTCCATGGTCTTGTACTTGCGCAGGTTTTCGCGCACGCGGTCGAAAATGACGACGGTATCGTTGATCGAATAGCCAGCGATTGTCAGGATTGCCGCGACCGATGACAGGTTGAACTCCAGCCCCGTCACCGCAAACATGCCCACGGTGGCAATGACGTCATGGGCAAGGGCGATGATGGCGCCGACCGCGAATTGCCATTCGAACCGGAACCAGACATAGGCCGCGATCGCCAGCAGGGAGAGGACGACCGCAATCGTGCCGCCCTGGATCAATTCACCGCCGACCTTGGGGCCGACGAATTCGGTGCGCCGATATGTCTGCACGCCGTCGCCGAGCGCGGCCTTGACCTTTTCCACGGCCTTCTGCTGGGCTTCTTCTCCGCCTTCCTGCCGCTGCACGCGGATCAGCACGTCGTCGTGCGCGCCGAATCCCTGCAATGCCACTTCGCCGAGATCGAGATTGCCGAGCTTGCCGCGCATGGCGTCGATATTGGCGGGTCCCTTGGTCTTGACTTCCATCAGGATACCGCCCTTGAAGTCGATACCAAGGTTGAGGCCGATGAAGCCGACATAAAAGGCAGAAAACAGGATCATTACAGCCGTCAGGAGGAAGAACGGCTTGCGCATGCCGACGAAGTCTATCTTCGTATTGTCGGGAACCAGTTTGATCGGGAACCAGGCCATCGCGGTAATTCTTTCCTGTCGCGTCTAGAGCGGGAGCGCCCGGGGACGGCGCAGCGAGACGTAAAGCGAAATCATGTAGCGGGTCACAAGGATCGCCGTGAACATCGATGTCAGCAGACCAATGGCGAGCGTCACCGCGAAACCGCGCACCGGGCCGGCCCCGAACTCGAACAGCAGGATCGCCGCGATCAGCGTCGTCAGGTTACTGTCGAGAATGGCGCTGAAGGCGCGCTGGTAGCCTGCTTCGATCGAGGACAGCATCGACCGCCCGGAGCGTATTTCCTCGCGGATGCGCTCGAAAATCAGCACGTTGGCGTCCACCGCCATGCCCATGGTCAGGACGATGCCGGCAATGCCCGGCAGCGTAAGGGTTGCCTGCAGGACGGACATGCCGCCCACGAGGATCACCAGGTTCAGGACCAGTGCAATATTGGCGAAAACGCCGAAGGTCGAATAGGCCAGGAACATGAACACGACGACCAGGACGAACCCGATGATGCAGGCGATTTCGCCCGCCGCGATCGAGTCGGCACCGAGATCGGGGCCGACTGTGCGTTCTTCGAGGATCGTCATGGGCGCCGGCAGCGCGCCCGCGCGCAGCAGCACGGCGAGGTCCTTCGCGTCTTCCGGCGTAAAGCCGCCCGAAATGATGCCCGAGCCGCCGAGGATCGGTTCGCGGATGACCGGCGCACTGATGATCCTGCCGTCGAGCACGATGGCGAAGGGCTTGCCGACGTTCTGCTGGGTCGCCTGGGCGAATTTGCGCGCGCCGATGTTGTCGAAGCGGAAGCTGACGACAGGCCGGCCCTGTTCGTAGGTCGGCTGCGAATCGACAAGGGTGTCGCCAGTGACCATGGCACGGCGCTGGATGACGTAGGTGACCGGCTGGCCGCCCGTTACGCGCTTGTCGTCGAGCGGCGCATACATCATACCGGGTGGCGGCGCCGCGGGAAGTTGCATGCCGGGCTGGTAGCGGTCGTCGACCAGATGGAAGGTCATCTTCGCGGTGCGACCGATCAGGCGCTTGACGCGCTCCGGATCATCAACGCCCGGAAGCTGTACGAGGATGCGGTCGTCGCCCTGGCGCTGGATGGTCGGTTCGGTTGTGCCGAATTCGTCGACGCGGCGGCGGACGATTTCGATGGACTGGACCAGCGCCTGGTCCAGTTTTTCCCGGCGCGCCTGTTCGTTGTAGCGGACCACCAGCTTGCCGCCGTCCTGTGATTCGACTTCGATCCCCTGCTCGACTGCGCGCAGGATGCGGCGCGCGCGTTCGATGTTGGTGGCCCCGCCGGGCCCGGCCTTGTCGGCATCGATGATGGTGACCGAAGCGACATCGGCGGTAATTCCGATATTGCGGTAGGGAATCCGTTCCTTGCGCAGTTCCACGCGAATAGACTGCACGAGGTTGGACAGGCGTTCGCGGAAGACGCTCTTGAGATCGACTTCGAGCAGCAGATGCGAGCCGCCGCGCAGGTCGAGGCCGAGGTTCATGGCCTTGTTCGGCAGCCATGAGGGCATCGCCGCCCGCTGGGATTTGGTCATCAGGTTCGGCGCCGCGAACAACAAGCCTGCGGCGACGACAGCGAAAATGACGATGATTTTCCAGCGGGCGAAGCGGATCATGAAAAATGTTCCCCTGCCCGCGCCTGTTACGGCGCGGGCCGTGACGGACTTGCGCGACTAGGACTTGTCGTTGGCGGGAGCCGAGGCTTCGCCTTCTTCTTCCTCGTCACCGCGGGCGTAGAGGCTCGCGATCATGGAGCGCGCGCAGCGCACGCGGATGCCCTCGGCGATTTCGAGCTGCAGCTCGCCTTCGCTCACCACCTTGGTGATGGTGCCGATGATGCCGCCCGAGGTCACGATCTTGTCGCCCCGGCGCAGGTTGGTCACCATGTCGCGGTGCTCCTTGACCTTCTTCTGCTGCGGACGGATGAGCAGGAAGTAAAATACGACGAAGATCAGGATAAGCGGCACGATGGTCATGATGTCGAAGCCGCCCGGCGCGCCGCCGGCGGCCTGGGCATAGGCCGGAGAAATGAACATACGGGTCTCCCGTTCGAGTGCGTTCTTGCGCCGCCGCCCGAGGGCAGCGGCAAGGTCAGGCGGAATATAGCCATCCCGTGGCCGGTTGCAAACCAATCCTGCCGCCGGAATACGGTTAAGTCCTTGATTAGTCGAAAAAGCCGCGCCATCCTGCGGGCCATTTCAGGTTACGGAAAGCCGCCATGACCGAAGACGACCTCAAGTCCCTTCTGACCCGCATCGCCGAGGCGCTGGAAGGCCGCACCCGCCATGGCCCGGCCGAGGCCGCGCTTGCGGGCGCGGACGCCTTCGTCTGGCAGGCCGACAGCGGGGATCTGGTGCCCGTGGCCCGGGTCAACCGGATGCCCTTGGAACTGCTGCGCGGCGTCGAGCAGCAGCGCGATATCCTGTTCGAGAATACCCTGCGTTTCGCCCGTGGCCTGCCCGCCAACAACGCCCTTCTGTGGGGGGCGCGCGGGATGGGAAAATCGTCTCTTATCAAGGCGGTACACGCCGCCGTCAATGATCGGCTGGGCAAGAAAAAGGATGCCGATCGGCTGGCGCTGGTGGAAATCCACCGCGAGGACATCGTCGCCCTGCCCGGGCTGTTGACGGCGCTGCGGCGCTCGCCCCGCCGGGTCATCGTCTTCTGCGACGACCTGTCGTTCGATACCGACGACACCAGCTACAAGTCCCTGAAAGCGCTGCTTGAAGGCGGCATCGAGGGGCGCCCGGACAACGTCGTGTTCTATGCCACGTCCAACCGCCGCCACCTGATGCCGCGCGACATTATCGAGAACGAGCGCTCCACCGCGATCAACCCGGCCGAGGCTGTCGAGGAGAAGATCTCGCTCTCGGACCGATTCGGCCTGTGGCTCGGCTTCCATGCCTGCGATCAGGAAACTTTCTGCGATATTATAGAAGGTTATTCTAATTACTTTAAGTTAAAAATAAAGAATGAGGACCTCCGCGCCGGGGCCATCGAATGGTCCATGACCCGTGGCGCACGCTCGGGCCGGGTCGCCTGGCAGTACATTCAGGACGTCGCCGGGCGGCTCGGGCGCAGGCTCGACTGAATCTCAGGACAGGTGCGGGCGTGGATCGACGGCCTTGCGGCCCCGGCGCAGTTCGAAATGCAGCTGGGGTGCGGCGACCGCCCCTGAACGGCCGACCTTGGCGATCGGCTGGCCGCGCTTGATGACCTGCCCGCGGCGGACCAGCAACTCGCCGTTATGGGCATAGGCCGAGATCCAGCCCCCTGCGTGGCGCACCAGCAGCAGGTTTCCATAGCCACGCAACTCGTTGCCGGCATAGGCGACGATGCCGTTGTCGGCGGCGCGCACGATTGCGCCGTCTTCGGCGGCGATGTTGATGCCGTCGTTGTAGAGCCCGCCGCCCTTGGAGCCGAATCCCGACACCACCTTGCCGCGCACCGGCCACAGGAACTTCGATGACGCGCGCTTGGGCGGCTCGGCATCGGGGTCGGCCAGCTCGATGTGCGGCGATGGCGGATCGGGAGGACGGCGAATGGACGCCTGCGGCGGCGGCGCCGGGTTGCGAAGCTCCTGCCCTCCCGCGCCGCGCCACGGCAGCACTAGGCGCTGCCCGGCAAACAGGCCGAAGTCCGGCGCCTTGAGGTCGTTCTGGCGGATAACCTCGCTGACGCTGGCGTCATGGCGGCGCGCGACGGCCGAAACCGTGTCACCGGGCGCCACGACGTAGACCCGGACCGATGGCACCGAAAGCGTCTGTCCGACCCTGAGCGCATAGGGCGGGCGCAGGCGGTTGGCATCGATCAGAGCGCGCAGCGGCACGCGCTCGCGCCGCGATATCGCATAGAGGGTCTCGCCGGTCTGCACGGTGACGCGGCTGCCGCCTTGCCGGCTGATGGTGCCGCCGGCGGGCGTGTCCCGGCCGGGACTGGGCGGCAGGCGCGGCAAAGCGGCGGTCTGCTGCTTGCTCTCTTTGGTCACGGGTGCGCGGGTTATGGAGCCGCGGCGTGGCACGGGATCGATGGCGACGCTTGATATGCCGCGCCGTGGCGCGGCGGTGACGGGCGGGGTATCGGCGGCGGGGGCCGTGTAATAGATGCCGGAGCGGTCGATCACCGGCGCGGGCGGGCCATCGCGGGTCATGACGCAGGCGGGCAAGACAAGTGCAGCCGCCACGACGGTGGCGATGCCGATGCCCGGGCGGACCGGGCCGATGTTCCCTGTTCCGCTATTCGACATGGTGCGGACAGTAATCGAGCACCGCACGGCGCTCAAGTCCGGTCGCGGGCGTTCAGCCCGCGCCATTCGCTTGCCCTCGCCCATTGCTCTCGGGCATGCCGCCGATCAGCGGCACGAAACGCACGGCCCAGAGCTTTTCGCGGGTCACGCTGCCCTCTTCGTCCTTGCGCACGCGCCAGACATGCTGGTCGGAAGTGGAGGTGCCAAGCGGCAAAACCAATATCCCGCCCGGCGCCAGCTGGTCGATGAAGGTCTGCGGCACCTCGCGGCTGGCTGCGGCGGTGACGATGATGCGATCGAATGGCGCCTGTTCGGGCCAGCCTTTCATGCCGTCGCCCGCGATCGCCGTGATGTTGTGATAGCCGAGCCGCGCGAGGCGCTTGTTGGTTTCACCGAGCAGCGACTTGTGGCGCTCGATCGAATAGACGCGGCGGCACAGCTTCGACAGCACCGCCGCCTGGTAACCGCAGCCGGTGCCGATTTCCAGCACCTTCATGCGCGGGCCAAGTTGCAGCGCCTGGGTCATCAGGCCGACGATCAGCGGCTGGCTGATGGTCTGGCCCTCGCCTATGGGAAGCGCGGTGTTTTCATAGGCGCGGTCGCGGAACTGGGGCGGCACGAATTCCTCGCGGGGCGTGCGCTCGATGGCGCCGAGCACGGCGGCATCGGTCACGCCTTCGGCGCGCAGTTCCATGACGAGACGTATCTGGCGCGGCTCGCTCGTCACCGGAACACTCCGGTCAGCGCCCGTGTTTCCGCCCGGTCCGTCAGGTTCATGGACAGCGCCGTCACCGCGACGGCGCCGCGCCCGGTCACTTCCAGGTCAGTGGTGCCCCGGCCCGGCCCTTCCTTTCGCGGGCTGCCGATCCAGTAATATTGCCGGCCGAAGGGATCCACGGCTTCGGTCACGCGCTCGATCTGGCGGCGGCGGCCCTGGGTCGCGGCTTCGATGCCGGTGACGGCCGATTGCACGCGGTCGGGGAAATTGACGTTCATCACCACGTCGCGTTTCCACGGACGGGCGGCAAGCTTCCTGATGATCTGCGGCGCGTAATGTTCCGCCGTCGCCCACTTGGCAGGGTGTTCAGGCGTCACGATCAGGCTGAAGGCGATGCCCGGAATGCCCATGACGACGGCCTGCATGGCGGCGGCGACGGTGCCCGAATGATTGATGTCTTCTGCCATGTTGCCGCCGTGGTTGATGCCCGACAGCACCAGGTCCGGCGCACGGTCGCCCATGATTTCGCCGACGGCGATCAGCACGCAGTCGGTCGGCGTGCCGGTAACGGCGAACCGGCGTGGCGCGTGACGGTGTACCCGCAAGGGCGTGCGCACGGTCAGGGAATGACTGGCGGCGGATTGTTCGACCTCGGGCGCGACCACCCAGACGTCGCGCGAGAGCGTTCGCGCGATGCGCGCAAGGATCTTCAGTCCCTGCGCGCCGATGCCGTCGTCGTTGGTAACGAGAATGCGGGCATTAGCGAGCGCCAGCGGCCCGGTGCCTTTCACGGGCGCCTCAGGCCGGCCCGATCTCGGCGAGCCCGCCCATGTAGGGGCGCAGCGCGTCGGGAACCCGGATGGTGCCGGAGGCCGTCTGGTAATTTTCCATCACCGCGATCAGGGTACGCCCGACCGCGAGGCCGGACCCGTTCAGGGTATGGACGAAGCGCGTGCCCTTCTCGTCTCCGGCGGGACGGTAGCGGGCCTTCATGCGGCGCGCCTGGAAGTCGCCGCAGTTGGAACAGGACGAGATTTCCCGGTAGGCGTTCTGGCCGGGCAGCCAGACCTCGATGTCGTAGGTCTTGCGCGCCGAAAATCCCATGTCGCCGGTGCAAAGAACGATAACGCGATACGGCAGGCCGAGGCGCTTGAGCACCTCTTCCGCCGCATTGGTCATGCGCTCGTGCTCGGCTTCGGACTGTTCGGGCGTAGTGATGGACACGAGCTCGACCTTGTCGAACTGGTGCTGGCGGATCATGCCGCGGGTGTCCTTGCCCGCCGCCCCCGCTTCGGAGCGGAAGCACGGCGTCAGCGCCGTGTAGCGGCGCGGCAGGGAGTTTTCTTCCAGGATCTGTTCGCGCACGAGATTGGTGAGCGGGACTTCCGCCGTCGGCACCAGCCAGTGCTGGGTCGAGGTGACGAACAGGTCCTCGGCGAATTTCGGCAATTGCCCGGTGCCGTAAAGGGCCTGATCGCGAACGAGGAAGGGCGGCGCCACTTCGGTGTACCCGTGTTCGCCCGTCTGCAGGTCCAGCATGAAGGCGCCGAGAGCGCGTTCGAGGCGCGCGAGCGCGCCTTTGAGGACGACGAAGCGCGAGCCAGAGATGCGGGCGGCCGCCTCGAAATCCATGAGGCCGAGCTTTTCGCCCAGCTCGAAATGCTCGAGCGGCTTGAAATCGTATGTGCCGGGCGCGCCGACCTTGCGCAGATCGACATTGGCGCTTTCGTCCTTGCCCTGCGGCACGTCGTCGGCGGGCAGGTTCGGAATGACCGAAAGTGCCGCTTCGAGATCGGCGTCGAGCTTCGCCGCTTCAGCTTCGGCGGCGGCTTGCGCGTCCTTGTCCTTGGCGACCTGTTCGATGATGGCGGAGGCGTCCTCGCCCTTCGCTTTCAGCGCGCCGATCTGCTTGGCGGCGGCGTTGCGGCGCGTCTGGATTTCCTGGGCGGCGGTCAGCGCCTCGCGCCGTTTGGCGTCCAGCGCCTTGAGGTTTTCGGCCAGCGGCGCAAGGCCGCGACGCGCAAGTGCGGCGTCGAAAGCATCGGGATTTTCGCGAATCTGTCGAATGTCGAACATCGTGCCAACCGAATACAGCAGCGAACAAAGGCGCGCTCACCATAGGGAATCGGCGCCGCGCCGTCCACTGTCAAAGGGTGTCGGTGTTATTCCTCGCCCGCGTCGCGCTCGGCCTCGAGCCGTTTACGCTCCACCATCTTCACCGCGAAGATCGAGATTTCGTAAAGGATGAGGATGGGAATGGCGAGGCCGACCTGGCTGATGACATCGGGCGGCGTCAGGATGGCGGCGACGATGAAGGTGATGACGATGGCGTACTTGCGCTTGGCGCGCAGCCCTTCGGAGGTGACGATGCCGACGCGGCCCATCAGCGTGAGCGCGATGGGCAGCTGGAAGCAAAGCCCGAAGGCGAAGATCAGCTTCATGACGAGGCTGAGGTATTCCCCTACCCGCGCTTCGAGCTGGATCGGCAGCGCGCCGCCGCCGCCTGCTGATTCGAAGCTGATGAAGAACTGCCAGGCCAGCGGGAAGATGAAGTAGTAGACGAGCGCGCCGCCCATGAAGAACAGCACGGGCGTCGCGACGAGAAACGGCAGGAACGCCTTCTTTTCGTGACGATAAAGTCCGGGTGCGATGAACATCCAGACCTGGCTGGCGATGATCGGAAACGACAGGAATGCGCCGGCAAAGAAGGCGACCTTCATGTAGGTGAAGAAGGTTTCGTGCAGGGCCGTGAAGATCATGCGCCGTCCGGCTTGTCCGTGATAGGCATCGGCCAGCGGTTTCACCAAGAACTGGAAAATGTCGGCCGAGAAATAATAGCAGGCGATAAACGCGACGAAGAGCGCCCCGACCGAATAGACCAGCCGGTTACGCAATTCGATCAGGTGTTCGAGCAGCGGCATCTTCTGTTCCGAAAGCCCGTCGTCATGGGGATCGGGCCCTGCGATGTCGGGCGGATCGACGACGTATTCGTCCTGCGGCAACTGCGGGTCCTGGGGGTCCTGCGGCTTGTCGGTCACGGCTTGCTCTCCGTGCCGGTAATGCTTGCGGGCTTTGCCGGTTCCGTCGCGGCGGGCTTCTTGTCGTCGCGTGGCGGCGCTTCGAGGGACGGCGCCTTGATGTCGAAGGCTTCCTTGATTTCGCCCTTGGGGTCGATGGTTTTCTCGATGCCCTCTTCAAGGCTGCCGATGGATCCGACCTGCTCGATCTCCTTGCGGACTTCGTCCACGCCCGCCTGGTGCGCCATCTGTTCGATGGAATCCTGGAACTGGCGCGCCATGGCGCGCACCTTGCCGACCCACTGGCCGAGGGTGTAAAGCGCGCGAGGAAGGTCCTTGGGTCCGATCACGATGATCATCACGACGATGATCAGCAGCATTTCGGACCAGCCGATGTCGAACATGGAAACTTACCCGGTCGGGGCGGCGGCGAAGATGGCCGGACCCGAGATCAACTCTTTTTGACGTCTGTTTCCGACTTCACGGTGGCGGTGGCGTCGATCGTCTTGTTGGCGCCGTCGTCGTCCTTCGGCGCATCCTTTTCGGGCTCGGACAGGCCGGACTTGAAGTTCTTGATGCCCTTGGCCACGTCGCCCATCACCTTCGGCAGCTTGCCCGCGCCGAAAATGATCAGGACGATGACCAGGATCAGAATGACCTGCCAGACGCCGATACTCATGATGAAATCCTCGATCTATGGTCCCTGGTGCGCCGGACGGAGCCGCCTTGGCCCGGACCCGCGATTTTCGCGATCATGCCAGAAACCACGCCCCGGGGCAATGAAACCGGGTCTAAAACCTTGCTTTGCCTAGCTTTCTGCCTTGAATACGAAGGTCTGCTGCGGATCAAGGCTGACACTGACCTTTTCGCCTCCGGCCGGCATGTGGTGGCCCGGCGAGCGGACATGGACATGCAGGTGCGTGCCTTCAAATTCGCCGACACAGAGGTTCATGAATACGGCGCGGCGCAGCATGCGCGAATCGAGGACCTTGGCTTCGATGGGGCCGAGCATGCCGGCGGACTGGACCGCGGCGGCGATGCGGATGGCCTCTGGCCGGATCAGCACTTCGACGCTGTCGCCGTCGGAGGTTCCCGCCGGGGCAGCGACCGGTCCGAAGGGGGTGTTGGCCTTGCCGCCCGCGACGCGGGTGGTGAAACGGTTGGTCGACGAGAAGAACCGGGTCACGAAGGGGTTGACCGGATGGCAATAAAGATCGACGGGACGGCCTACCTGCTCGATCCGCCCGCGGTTCATGACGGCGATGCGGTCGGCGACGTACATCGCTTCTTCCGGGTCATGGGTGACGACCAGCGCCGTCACGCCATGGGCTTTCAGCACGCCCAGCATTTCCTCGCGGATCATCGAGCGGGTTTGCGAATCGAGGCCGGAGAACGGCTCGTCCAGCAGGATAAGCCTGGGATCGGGCGCAAGTGCGCGGGCCAGCGCCACGCGTTGCTGCTGGCCGCCAGACAGGACATGGGGATAGGCGTCGGAATAGCCGTCCATCTTGACCCGTTGCAGCATTTCGTGAATGCGCGCGCGCCGCGCCGGTTCGGACAGCGCGCCAAGGCCGAAGCCCACGTTCTCCGCTACCGTCAGGTGCGGAAACAGCGCGGTATCCTGAAACACGAGACCGACCCCGCGCCTTTCCGGCGGCACGTGAAGACGGCCGTCGGAAACCACGGTACCGTTCATCAGTACCCGGCCCTTCTGGCATTCCTCCAGCCCCGCGGCGAGGCGCAGCGTCGTCGTCTTGCCGCAGCCCGACGGCCCGAGCAGGCAGAAGATTTCACCGGGCATGATGGCGAGCGAAATGTCGTGCAGGATTTCCATGCCACCGTCGAAGGCATGGCTCACGTGTTCGAATTCGAGGACGCCCGCGCCGCTCACGACCTGCCGGTCTCCTTGCCCGATCCCGTTCCCGGCCGTGACCGCGCAATGGCGAGGCTGAGCAGGATCACCGGAATGATCCCGACGAGAACAATGGCGAGCGCCGCGCTCGAGGATTCGGCCAGCCGCTCGTCCGAGGCCAACTGATACGTCCGAATGGCTAGCGTGTCAAAATTGAAGGGCCGCAGGATCAGGGTTGCCGGCAGTTCCTTCATGACGTCCACGAAAACCAGCAGCGCCGCCGTCAGCAGGCTGCCGCCCATGATCGGCAGGTGAACGAGAACCAGCGACTGGCGCGGACGCAGGCCAAGGGTGCGGGCGGCGTCGTCCATATGCGGGGTGATCTTGGCGAGCGATGCCTCCACCGTATTGAGGGAAACGGCCAGGAAGCGCACGACATAGGCGAAGGTTACGGCGACGATGGTGCCCGACAGGAGCAGCCCGGGACCGGCGCCGAACAGGTGGCGGGAAAGGTCGTTGATGGCCGTGTCGGCCCAGGCGAAGGGGATCAGCACGCCGACGGCGACGACGGCACCGGGCACCGCGTAGCCCATGGCCGACAGCCGCGCCGCGGCGGCGATCAGGCGCGAGGGGCGCAGGCGTTGGGCATAGGCGATGGCGATGGCGATCGCCAATGCCAATGCCGCTGCTGCGGTTGCCAGCACGAAGGAATTGAGAGCGAGCGCGGCGAAGCCTGCGTCGATGACGTCGGGTGCGGTCAGCCACGACCAGTAGCCGAGCGCAGAGGCGGGCATAAGAAAGCCGAACAGGACCGGCGCGAGACAGGCGAGCGTGGCGAGAGCCTTGCGCGCGCCTTTCAGGCGGTAGCCGGGCAATTCACGGTAGCGCGGGCTGGTGTGGTGGACGCGCCCGCCGCCGCGCGAAAATCTTTCGGCGAGAACGAGGGCGAAGATGAACAGCATCAGCACCGCGGCGAGTTGCGCCGCTGCCGCCGTCTCGCCAAGCCCGTACCAGGTGCGAAAGATGCCGGTGGTAAAAGTATCGACGGCGAAATACTGCACCGTGCCGAAATCGTTCAGCGTTTCCATCAGTGCCAAAGCGACGCCGGTGGCGATGGCAGGGCGCGCGAGCGGAAGGGCTACTGAAATGAAACCGCGTAACGGCGAACGGCCAAGGGTGCGCGAGACTTCGAGGACGCAGACGGACTGTTCCAGGAAGGCCGCACGCGACAGCAGGTAGACGTAAGGGTAAAGCACCAGCACCAGCATGACGACGGCACCGCCGAGGCTGCGGATTTCCGGAAACCAGTAATCGCCCCGTCCCCAGCCGGTGAGAGCGCGCAGGCCCTCCTGCACGGGGCCTGCGTAATCGAGAAGCCCCGTGTAGGTATAGGCGATGACATAGGCCGGCACTGCCATCGGCAGCAGCAGCGCCCATTCGAAAATGCCGCGGCCGGGAAAGCGGCACATGGTAACGAGCCACGCCGTGCCGACGCCGATGACCAGCGTTCCGGTCCCTACCCCGAGCATCAGCCAGAGGGAGTTCGCGATATAGCTGGGCAGCACCGTCGATGCGAGATGCCGCCAGACGTCGCCGGTCGGAACGAAGACGTGCAGTAGCACCACGACCACAGGGATCGCAATCAGGGTCGCGACGACGATGGCGAACAACGACCAGCCGTCGAGCCGCCACCGCGATCTCGCGCTGGCGGCCCGCTCCGGCGTGCCGATGGTGTAAGGCTCGGTACTCAGTTCCGGTCCTCCTCCGGTCGGCGGATCATCAGCGCCAACCCACCCTGTCGAGCAGCTTGACGGCGGCCGGGTTGTTCTTGCCGATGATCGAAACGTTCAGGTCGTCACGCTTGAACTTGCCCCAGGAGGCGACGACCGGCGCCATCTCCACATCCTCGCGAACCGGATATTCGAAATTTTCGCGGGCGACAAGTTCCTGCACTTCCTTGCTGACCAGATATTCGATGAACTTGATGCCGTTCGCCTTGTTGGGCGCGTATTTGGTGAGGCCGGCGCCCGAAACGTTGACGTGGGTACCGCGGTCCCTATGGTTCGGGAAGAACACGCCGATCTTGGCGACGACGGCTTTGTCGGCGGCGCTTTTGGAAGCCGACAGCAGGCCAAGGTAATAGGTGTTGGAAATGGCGATGTCGCCTTCTCCGGCCGCCACGGCCTTGATCTGGTCGCGGTCGCCGCCCTTGGGCTTGCGCGCGAGATTGGCGACGATTCCCTTCGCCCATGCCTCGACCTTCGTGACGCCGTGGGCGGCAATCAGCGAGGCAACCAGGGACTGGTTGTAGATGTGGTTCGACGAGCGCACGAGGATCTTGCCCTTCCACTTCGGGTCGGAAAGATTTTCGTAGGTCGAGAGCTGCGACGGCTTTACCCGCGTCTTGTCATACATGATCACGCGGGCGCGCATGGTCAGGCCGGTCCACAGGCCCGTGGGTTCGCGCAGCGCCGCCGGCACGGCCTTTTCGATCACGTCCGATTTGAAAGGCTGGAACAGCCCGGCCGACTGCGCGCGGCCGAGATTGCCGGCATCTACTGTGATCAGGACATCGGCCGGTGAGTTGCGGCCTTCGCGGCGCAGGCGTTCGAACAATGCGTTGACGTTGCCTTCGACGACATTGACGCGGATGCCGGTTTTCTTTTCGAAGTTGGCGTAGATCATCTTGTCGGCCTGATAGTGGCGCGACGAATAGACGTTGACGGTTTCGGCGGCCTGGACGGTCGTTGCCGCGAGTGCCGCCGCGACGGCGAGGGCGGGAATGCGCAGGTTCATCTTGGACTTCTCCCTAAGCATGGGCTTTGGTTGGAACAGCTTGGCGCTGCGATTCATTGCAAATGCGAATGCCTTGCAATCGCATTACTGAAACTACTACCAGTGCCCAGGACCCTTTGCAATTTAATTTTATATCGAAGGAAAACCTGTCCGAGTTTAGGCAAACCGGCAATAACCGGGCAAGTCAAATCCGTAGGGTTTATAGGGAAAACAGATTTTCCCGGTGTTAATCAGGAGCGCGGCGGCTCCGGATCGGTGTCGGCAGCATCCGGCTCGATCCCCTGCCCGGCTGCCTCGTCGTCGCCGGTGTCGGCGTCCTCGTCGAGCGGAAGATCCATGTCGAGCAGTTCGTCGTCGTCGGCGAGCGGCTCCTCGTCCTCTTCATCGCCGGCGGCATTCTGGACGTCCGTGATCTGGATCGCGGGACGCTTGTCGAGTAGCCCGGCGGAGCGCAGGTCGTCGAGACCCGGCAGATCGTCGATGACGGCAAGCCCGAAGGTGGTGAGGAATCCCTGGGTGGTGCCCCAGGTTACGGGACGTCCCGCGGTGCGCCGCCGCCCGCGCGGCCCGATCCAGCCCGCCTCAAGCAGCGAATCGAGCGTACCCCGGCTCAAGCCGACACCGCGAATTTCTTCGATTTCGGCGCGGGTGATGGGCTGGTGGTAGGCGACGATGGCCAGCGTCTCCATGGCCGCGCGCGAAAGCTTGCGCGGCACCGTTATGTGAACGCGCAATTCCTCGGACAGATCCTCGGCGGTGCGGAAGAACCACTTGCCGCCGGCCATGGCCAGGTTGACGCCGCGGTTGGCGAAGGTCTCGGCAAGGCTCGCCAGCAACGCCGCCACCGGTGCGCCATCGGGCAGGCGCTCGGCGATGTCTTTTTCCGCGAGCGGCTCGGTCGCCGAAAACAGCACCGCTTCCAGAAGGCGCAGGTGGTGCGGGTCGATCTCGACCGGTTCCGCGGGGGCCGGCGCTTCCTCGGCGTCCGGAGCAGCGGCTTCCTCGGGCGCAGGCGTGCCGTCGGTCGCTTCGCCCGGGTTTTCCGGTTCGTTTTCGTTTTCGGTCTTGGGATCGGATTCGTTCATGTTTTCTGTCATTCGCTTTTACGGGGACGCACAAAAATGGGGTGATACGGACCGTCCTGCCTGACCTCGGCCTGGCCCTGACGGACCAGTTCCAGGGTGGCGACGAAGGTGGAGGCAACTGCCGAGCGCTTGACGATACCGTCCTTGATGCCGTCGGGAAGGAAGGACACGAGATTTTGCCAGTCCGGGATGCGACCGAGCAAGCGGCGCAGGCGTTCAACAGCCTGTTCGACCGAATAAAGCTCCTGGGCGGCAATGTGCAGGGTCGTGTCGGTGACCCGCGACTGGATCTGCCCGTAGGCCTTGAGCAATTCGTAAAGGTTCGGCTGGAAAACCGCTTCCTTGACGACTTCGACGCCCTCGGGCGCGCCGCGCAGGAAGAGATCGCGGCCAACCAGCGGCCGCGCGAAAAGGCGCAGCCCGGCGTCCTGCATGGATTCGAGGCGGCGCAACTGGAACGCCAGCGCTTCCGCCATCTGGGCGCCGGTGGGCTGCTCTTCCTCGGTTTCGTCGGGCAGCAGCAGGCGTGATTTGAGATAAGCGAGCCAGGCCGCCATCACCAGGTAGTCGGCGGCAATTTCCAGGCTGATGCGCTGGGCGACGCTGATGAAGGCAAGGTACTGGTCGGCAAGCGCCAGGATCGAGATCTTGGACAGGTCGACCTTCTGGTCGCGCGCCAGCGTCAGCAGCAGGTCGATCGGCCCCTCGAAGCCTTCGAGGTCGAGGACAAGCTGCCCCTCAAGCCCCTCGATTGCCGCGGGTTCCGTGGCATGGGTCTCGGTTTCGGGTGCGCCGTCGAAATCGGTCATGGCGGTATTCTACCGGTGTCCGGTCAGGGTTGCGATCAGTTCGATGAGGTTGCCGGCAGGAATACCGACGATCCAGCGGAAGATATCGAGGTTGAGCCCGAGCCGCCCCCCGATGAAAGGCAGAAGAAACAGCGCCGCGAGCAGGATCACAAGCCCATATTTTTCGAGTCGTGCCAAGGGATAGGCGATGGCGTCGGGCAACAGGCCCACGGCGACCCTTCCGCCATCGAGCGGCGGCAAAGGTATCATATTAAAAACGGCTAATACTACGTTGATAACGATGGAATTATTTAGATTCGCGATCAGCCAGGGGGCGGCCCAGCCAGGGGCCAGCGCCGCGGCGTGCAGAAGCAGCGCCGAAATCAGCGCAAGCAAGATATTTATGCCGGGGCCGGCCGCCGCCACCCAGACCATGTCGCGCCTCGGGTGGTGGAGCCGCGAAAAGTCCACCGGAACCGGCTTGGCGTAGCCGAACAGGAACGGCGCCTTGGTCAGGAGCAGCAGCGCCGGCAGCAGGATCGTGCCGAAGGCATCGACGTGACGAAGCGGGTTCATGCTCACCCGCCCCGCCATCAGCGCCGTGGTGTCGCCGAAGCGCAGCGCAGCGTAGCCTTGGGCGGCCTCGTGGAAGGTAATGGCGACGATGACGGGGATCGCCCAGACCGAGGCGACGACGGCGACGCGGATAACTTCGTCGATCACGCCCCGCTCCCAAGCACCGGAGCAAGAATTTTGGCGAGTTCCGTCTTGGCGGCTTCTGCATCAATGGGGTCGGGCGTGCCGAGAGCGCCGAGGGAGCGCGCAAGACGCCGTTCGGCGGTTGCTGTCAATTCGCCGCAGCCGGCGGCCACCGGAATCATTTCCTCGAGCTTGCCGTTGCAATGCAAAACCAGATCGCAGCCTGCCGCGAGCGCGCTGCGGGCGCGTTCATCGTAGGTTCCCGTGAGCGCGCCCATCGACAGATCGTCGGAAAGCACGATGCCGTCGAAGCCGATTTCACCCCGGATGATATTGTCGATGACGGTGCGTGACTGGGTCGCGGGCCGGTCGGGGTCGCAGCAGTCGTAGATCACATGGGCGGTCATCGCCCAGGGTTCGGGATCGCGCCTGCGCGCCAGCGCCTTGAAGGGGGCAAAATCGCGCACCGACAATTCCGCGCGGGATACGTTCACCCGCGGCAGGGCTTTATGACTGTCCACACCGGCCCGGCCGTGGCCGGGGATATGCTTGATCACCGGCAAGACGCCAACCGCCGAGAGGCCGTCACAGAAAGCTCCGGCCAGCATGCCGACAGGGCCGGGCTCGGTGGCGAAGGCACGGTCGCCGATGATCGGGTCGGCGCCCTCGACCGGGACATCTGCGACCGGGGCGCAATCGACGTTGATGCCGAGCGCAATCAGTTCGTTGCCGATCATCTGCGCGTTCAGTCGCGTGGCCATGAGGCCGAGTTCGGCGTTCAGCCGGTAGATTTCCCCGAAAACCGCGGCAGGAGGTGCGGCGCGCCATTGCGGTGCGCGCAGGCGGGCTACCCTGCCCCCTTCCTGGTCGATCAATACCGGCGCGTCGGCGCGTCCGACGGCATTGCGCATTTCAGTGGTCAGCGCGCGGACCTGGTCCGGCGATGCGACATTGCGGGCAAACAGGATGAAACCCAGCGGGTTCGTTTCGCGCAGGAAGGTGAGTTCCTTGGCGCCGAGCCGCGTTCCCGCGACGCCGACGATCAGAGCTTTGGGCACGGCGCGCTCAGGGCTTGACGACGATGCAGCCGACCTTGCGCTGCACCAGCTTGCGGCACAGGCTGTCGGCGGCGGCCTTGTCCGCGAGCGGTCCCATCCGCATGCGGTGATAGACGCCTTTGGCCCCGAGGTCCGCGCGCGCGATCTCGCCGCTCAGTCCCTTCAGGATATCGGCGTTGGCCTTTTCGATGCGGGCGAGAGCCGCCTTGGCGCGCGCTTCCTCGCGCACGGCGCCAAGCTGGATGCGCCAGGCGCCCGCGCTCGCCTTGGTGGTCGCCTTGGGCGCGGCTGCGGGTTCCTTGGGGGCCGTGACGCGTGCCGCGGCAATCTCGCGCTCGCTGACCACCGGGGCCGAGGGCACGGGAGCGGCAGGCGCGGCTTCCTTGGGCGCGTCGGCGCGCGGCGCGATGGCCGGCGCATCGGGAACGAGCGGCCCCGCGGGAGGCTTGGGTGCGGCTTCCGCGGCAGGACGGGCCACCGGAGTCTCGGCCGGGGGCAACAGGCGCTCGACCTTCTGGGGCTGAGCATCCGGCGTGATCTGGTTGAAAACCTGGATGTTGCGGTTGGGGACGTCCATGCCGCCGGGTTCCGCGGGGCGTTCCTTGATCGGTTCGCGCTCTGCGGTGATCACGGGCACCGTGGCGCCGGGGTTCTTCTGTCCCTTGCTGGTCGCGTACCAGGCGACACCGGCAAAGGCGCCAAGTGCGACCAGGGCGATGACCATGGTCAGCAGGCGCGCGCGGCGGGGGCGCGGTTCGGGGCGTTCGCGGCGGTCGATCACCTCCGTGGCCGGAGCCGTCAGCCGAGGTTCGAACCTCGGTTCATTCTGTCCTTGGTCTGATGGCATCACCGCATCTCCTCGACAGGTTTGACGCCGAGCACTTCAAGGCCCGAGGCGATCACCAGTTGCAGGCCACGCACCAAGGCAAGGCGCGCCGCCGTCACGGCATCGTCACCGACAAGGAAACGCGCATCGGCGTCGGCGTTTCCCTTATTCCAGAGTCCGTGAAACGCCGCCGCAAGCTCCTGAAGGTAATAGGCGATGCGGTGCGGTTCATGGGCTTCGGCGGCGCTCTCCACAACCCGTGGCCAGCCCGCCATCAAGCGGATCAAATCAATCTCTTCTGCTGCGGTCAAGCCGTCGAGCGCGACCGAGGCCAGCACTTCGGTGCCGGTCGAGAGTTCCGGGCGGTCGGCGGCGGCGTTGCGGAAGATCGAGCAGGCGCGCGCGTGGGCGTACTGGACGTAGAACACGGGGTTGTCGCGGGTCTGTTCCAGAACCTTCTTGAGGTCGAACTCGAGCGCCGCGTCGTTGGAACGCGTCAGCATGATGAAACGCACCACATCCTTGCCCACCTCGTCGACCACATCATTGAGGGTGACGAAGGTGCCGGCGCGTTTCGACATGCGTACAGGCTCGCCGTTATCGGTAAGCGACACGAGTTGGCAGAGCTTGACGTCGAGGGCGCCCTTGGCGCCGGTCAGTGCCTCGACCGCGGCCGCCACGCGCTTGACGTAACCGCCATGATCGGCGCCCCAGACGTTGATCATCGACTGGAACCCGCGCCGGTGCTTGTCGAGGTGATAGGCGACGTCGGAAGCGAAGTAGGTCCAGCTGCCGTCGGATTTCTTGAGCGGCCGGTCGACGTCGTCGCCGAACTGGCTGGAGCGGAAAAGCACCTGCGGGCGCGGCTCCCAGTCATCGGGCTTCTGGCCCTTGGGCGGCTCCAGCACGCCGGTGTAGATCAGTCCCTTGCCCTCGAGCAGCCGGTAGGCTTCGTCTACCCTGCCCGCCTCCACCAGGGCGCGTTCGGAGGAGAACACGTCGTGGCGGACGCCGAGGGCGGCGAGATCGGAGCGGATCATCGTCATCATCTCGGCGATGGCGTAATCGCGCAGCGGGGCCAGCCATTTTTCTTCAGGAAGGCCGAGCCATTTATCGCCGTCGCGCTTGGCCAGCGCATGGCCCGCATCCTTCAGGTATTCGCCGGGATAGAGCCCTTCGGGAATGGTGCCGATGTCCTCGCCCAGCGCCTCGCGATAGCGCAGGTGCAATGAGCGCGCCAGCACGTCGACCTGGGCGCCGGCATCATTGATGTAATATTCCTTGGTGACGTCGAAGCCGGCCTTGGCCAGCAGTTGCGCCAGCACGTCGCCGACGACGGCGCCGCGGGCATGGCCCACGTGCATCGGCCCGGTCGGGTTGGCGGAGACGTATTCGACGTTGGTCTTGCGTCCGGCGCCGATGTCGGAATTCCCGTAGGCCGTGCCGGCGTCCAGAACGTCGCGCAGGCGACCATGCCAGAAGCTCTGCGCCAGCGTCAGGTTGATGAAGCCGGGCCCGGCGACGACGGCCTTTTCGATGGCGTGGTGGGCGCCGAGGCGTTCGGCCAGCAGGGCGGCCAGCTCGCGCGGGTTCTTGCCTGCCGGCTTGGCCAGCACAAGGGCGGCATTGGTGGCGATGTCACCGTGGGCGGCCTCGCGCGGCGGATCGCAGGTGAAGCGCGAGGTATCGAGGCCGCTCGGTAGCAGTCCTTCCTGCCCCAAATCCTCGACTACTTTCGCAAGTTCAGACTGAAAATCTCTGAAAATGTTCATTTTTTCTTCTAACTAGGTATTTCGACACCGCCGATCAGGCGGCGGTGTTCGTTGAGCGCGTAACGGTCCGTCATGCCCGCGATGTAATCGCAGACGAGGCGCGCCGTCTCGCCCTCGTTCCGTCCCTGTCCCTGCCAGTCGGGCGGCAGGCGCTTCGGCTCGGCAAGGAACAGGTCGAAGAGTTCCTGTACCACCCGCCTGCCCACGGCCGTCATCGCGTTGACGCGGTCGTGGCGGTACATGCGGGCGAACAGGAACCGCTTGAGCGCGCGGTCGTTTTCCGCCATCGCGGCGGAAAAAGCAATGACGGGCTCATCAAGGGCACGGATTTCCGCAGCGCTCTGCGGCACGGCCGCTGCCAGGCGGGTACGCGATTCGGTCAGAAGATCGGACACCATGGCATTGATCAGCCGGCGCACCGATTCGTGGATCAGGCGGGTGCGGTCGATGCCGGGGTGGCGCTTCGCCACTTCGGCGAAGACCGGCCCGGCGAGCGGCACGTCGCCGAGGTCTGCGACGTCGAAGAGCCCTGCCCGCAAGCCGTCGTCGATATCATGGTTGTTGTAGGCGATGTCGTCGGAAAGTGCCGCCACCTGGGCTTCGGCCGAGGCATAGGTGTCCAGTTCCAGCGGAAACTGGGCGTCGAATTCCGCGATGACGCGGGGAATCTGCTTTATTGCCGCCCCGCCCCGGCGCGCCAGCGGGCCGTTGTGCTTGACCACGCCCTCCAGCGTTTCCCAGGTCAGGTTCAGGCCGTCGAAATCGGCATAGCGCTGTTCCAGCCGCGTCAGGATGCCGAGCGTCTGGGCGTTGTGATCGAAACCGCCGAAATCGGCCATGGCGGCGTTGAGCGCGTCCTCGCCGCAATGACCGAAGGGCGTGTGGCCAAGGTCATGGGCAAGGGCCAGCGCTTCGGCGAGATCCTCGTTCAGCCCGAGAGAGCGGGAAATCGAGCGGGCGATCTGGCTGACCTCGATCGAATGGGTCAGCCGCGTGCGGTAGTAGTCGCCCTCGTGATAGACGAAGACCTGCGTCTTGTGCTTGAGGCGGCGGAAGGCGGCGGAATGGATGACCCGGTCGCGGTCACGCTGAAAACACGAGCGCGAGGCGCTTTCCGGTTCCGGATGCAGGCGGCCCCTGCTGTCCCCGGGATGGCAGGCGTAGGGCGCCAGCCTCGGGCCGAATTCCCGGATGGATGCTTCAGGCTGAAGAGAGGGTTTTGCTGCCATGTGCTCGACTCCGCCCGGCACTCTCCCATGCGGGTCCCTGGGGTGCAATGGCGGAATGGCGCGGATTTTAGCGGGTTTGGCCGGTTTCTCGCGGGCCCGGTTTGACAAACAGCGAATCATTCCCAGATATAGGGGCGAAGGGCCCAGGCCCATAGAGCGGAGCAATCAGGTCTCATGAGCGAAAGCGCCACCCATCCCGTCGTCACTTTGACCGAACGCGCCGCGCGGCGAATCGCCGAGCTGGTGGCTGAGCCGGAGCATCAGGGCATGATCCTGCGCCTCGCCGTTTCCGGCGGCGGTTGCTCGGGCTTTTCCTACGGTTTCTCCTTCGACGATGAACAGCGCGCCGACGACCACGCTTTCGGCCGCGACGGCGTTACGCTGCTGGTCGATGACGTGTCGCTCGGTCTTCTGGGCGGTGCCGAGGTCGATTTCGTCGAGGAGATGGTGGGTTCCTCCTTCGTGGTGCAAAATCCCAATGCGAAAGCGTCCTGCGGCTGCGGCAATTCCTTTTCCATCGGCTGACGCGCCCCCTGCGCCCTGATAAGATCGAGGCCCGCCCCGGCGGGCCTTTTCTTTTTTCCTCAGGGGAGGAGTTTTTTGGCCAAGATCGCCACCTGGAACGTCAATTCGGTCAAGGCGCGGCTGCCCAACGTGCTTGAGTGGCTCAAGGCCGAAGCGCCGGATGTCGTCTGCCTCCAGGAAATCAAATGCATGACCGACGCCTTCCCGCGCCTCGAATTCGAGGACGCCGGGTATTCCTGTGCCGTGCACGGTCAGAAAACCTATAACGGCGTCGCCATTCTGGCGCGCGGCAACATAGAGGACGTGCGCGAAGGCCTGCCCGGCATGGAAGGTGACGAACAGGCGCGCTACATCGAGGCGGTGGTGGATATCGGCGGGCGCATGGCGCGGGTCGCCTCCATCTATCTGCCCAACGGCAATCCCGTGGATACGGAGAAATTCACCTACAAGCTGCGCTGGATGGATGCGCTTGGCGCCCATGCGCGGGACCTGCTGGCGCTCGAGGAGCCGGTGGTTCTGGCGGGCGATTACAACGTCATCCCCGAAGACGGCGATGTCTTTGACCCCGACGGCTGGCGCGAGGATGCCCTGTTTCGCATGGAGGTGCGGCGCAAGTTCCGCGCCCTGCTCAATCTCGGCTATACCGAGGCCTATCGCACCCTGCACAAGGAAATCGGCCGTTACACCTTCTGGGACTATCAGGCGGGCGCCTGGCAGAAGGGCTTCGGCCTGCGTATCGATCACCTGCTGCTGAGTCCGCAGGCGACCGACCTGCTGGCGGCCTGTGACATCGACAAGGGCCCGCGCGGCAAACCGAAGGCATCCGACCACACGCCGATCTGGTGCGAACTTTCGCCGTGATCCCGTCATGAATCGAGAAATCAAGCAACTGACGGCGCTGTTCCTGGGCTTTGGCCTGTTGATGATGGCGAGCGGCCTGATCAATTCGCTGCTGGCATTGCGCATGGGGATCGAAGGCTTTCCCCTGTCGTCCGCCGGCCTCGTCATGTCGGCCCATGCCTTCGGATTCCTGTTCGGCCCCCTGGTGGTGCCACGTCTCATTCACCGCGTCGGACATATTCGCCTTTTCGCCATGATGGCGGCCTTGGCGGCGACGGCGACGCTCGCGCACCCCCTGTTGATCCATCCGGTTTCCTGGCTTTTGCTGCGCATGCTGACGGGCTTCGCGCTGTCTGGCTGCGCGATGATCCTCGAAAGCTGGCTCAATCACAGGACGGCCTCCGACATGCGCGGTCGCGTTCTCGGCGCCTACATGACCGTGAACTACCTCGGTTTCGGTGCAGGTCAGTTCCTGCTGCTGGCAGGCAAGCCTTCCGGGTATGAGCTGTTTTCCTTCGCCGCCATGCTGTTCGCGCTGGCGCTCCTGCCGGTAGCAGCAACACGGATCGGCGAGCCGGAGCGCCCCGAGCCGCACCTGCCGTCAGTCAGGCGCCTGTGGCGGCTTTCGCCGCTCGGCACCGTCGGCTGCTTTGCCGCAGGCTTCATCGGGACATCCTTCGTTTCGGCGGGGCCGCTGTTCGCGCGCGCGCGCGGCCTTGAGACCTCCGACATCGCGGTATTCATGGGCCTGGCGGTGATCGCGGGCCTGGCCCTGCAGATGCCGATGGGGCGGCTGTCGGACCGGCTCGACCGGCGCCGTCTGATCGCGGGCGTCGGTTTCGCGATCATCGGCGCAGCACTTGTGATGATCTTCGTCTCACGGCTGGGCGATCTGGGTGCCATCGGCGCGGCCATCCTCTATGGCGGTGTCGCCTACGTCCTCTACCCGCTGGCCGTCGCCCATGCCAACGATGTGGTATCGAAGAATGACAGTGTCGCGGTCAGCGGCGGGCTGATTTTCGCCTCCGGCACCGGGGCGACGCTGGGGCCGATCGTTTCCACCACGGCGATGGGGCTGATGGGGCCCGACGGTCTGTTCGTGACGATTGCAGTGATGGCGGCGGCGCTTGGCGGTTTTGCCGTCTGGCGTGCGGTCGAGGCGCCGCCCGTGCCCGATTCGGAAAAATCCGGCTTCATGCCCATGGCACCCGCGACCCCCGCCGTCGTGGAACTGGACCCGCGCGCCGTGTCGCGGCCTGAAGTCACCATCTATCCACCCGAAGGCGGCGGTGAAGGCCGGCCCTAGCCTACTGGACGCAGCGCCCGGCGCGGGCGAGGATGCCCCATGGCGGCGATGAACCTCGTGATCTGGTCGGTACGCATTGCGGCGCTGGGGCTCGTTCTTGGCGTCGTGGCGGCGGTTGTTGCTGTGGGCGCCGGTTTCGGTCATCGCCTGGGGTGGTGGGCCTATCGCGACGGCTTTGCCGTGCTCGGCTGGGTGGCTTGGCTGGGTCTGGGATCGGTCGCGGTTTCGCTGCTGGGCCTCGCGCTCGGCTGGTCGCGGGTACGCGGCGCCGTGCTGATGGCACTGATCGGCGTCGTGCTGGGCGGCGCGGTTGCGTGGATCCCCTACCAGAGTCGGGCGGTTCTGCGGGCGAGCGTGCGCCTGCCAGATGTCACCACCGATACCCAGAGCCCCCCGCCCTTCGTTGCCGCAGTCGAGGTTCGGCGCGCTGCTGGTGCGCGCAACGATGTTGACTACGATCCGGATAATGCCGCGGTTCAGGCGCGCACCTACCCCGATATTCTGCCCGTTCGCCTGACCCTTCGTCCTGACGAAGCGTTCGACCGCGCGCTTTCGGTTGTGCAGGCGTTGGGATTGGACGTGATGGCCGCGGACAAGACAGCCGGCCGCATCGAGGCGACGGCGACGACCTTCTGGTTCGGTTTCAAGGACGACGTGGTGATCCGGGTGACGACGGAAACGAGCGGTGCGCGTGTGGATATCCGCTCTTCGTCCCGCGTCGGAGGGCGCGATGGCGGCACCAATGCGGCACGGGTGCGGAAGATTGCGCGCCGGATCGGTGGCGGCTAGGCCGGCACCATCGGGTGCAGCAGGCGATGCAGGTCGAGGCTCAACTCGTCGGCGCCCGATTGGGTCAGCATCGCGTGGACCTGGCCGCGATGATGGGTCTGGTGGTTGAAGAAATGGGCGACCAGGATGTCGGCACCGTCCTGGCGGTACTGGCCCAGGTGATCCTTGTACTGGAAGCGCGCTGACAGAAAAGCGATCCTCAAGTTTTCCATGAATTCCTGGATGCGGTCGTCTTCTTCGGTGCGTGCCTTCCTCAACTCGTCGAATTCGGGATAGAGCACCGTGTCGAGGGTCGGCGCCTCGCGGTCGGTCTGGGTAAAGCGATCCATCCAGATGCGGTCGACGACGAGGATATGATTGAGCAGTCCCAGCACCGAGTTGAAGACGCAGACGCGCGGGCGAAAGATTTCTTCCCGCGGCAGCGCAGCACAGGCCGCGTACAGGGTGCGATTGGCACGACGGTTATAGCGTCCCAGCATCTGGAAATGGGACAGCAGCGATGCGGACATCTTTCGCCTCCTCTTCCGGTGGCGGCGGTTACGGGCTTTCCCCGTATCGCATTGATTTCAGCAGACTTTAGTTAACGTGAGATTGCCGAGGATGGGGAAAAACCCACGTGAAAAGGGCGGAAACCCGGGTTTCCGCCCTTTTCATGGTCAGGTATCAGGCCGTTAGATATCGGCGTAGACGTGGGTTTCGGCTTCGGCGCCGCGATGGGTTACGGCGCCCTTGTAGGCGGGGCCGACCAGCTGGGCGAACTTCCACAGTGCGCCCGACTGGTAGTTGTTCTGGCGCGGCTTCCAGGCCTTGCGCCGCGCTTCCAGTTCGGCGGGAGAAAGATCGACGTCGAGCGTGCCTTTGGCCGCGTCGATGCGGATCATGTCGCCGTCTTTCAGCAGGCCGATGGGACCGCCCACCGCGGCTTCCGGCCCGACATGGCCGATGCAGAAGCCGCGTGTGGCGCCCGAGAAGCGCCCGTCGGTAATCAGTGCCACCTGCTCGCCCATGCCGCGGCCGTAAAGCGCCGCAGTGGTGGACAGCATTTCGCGCATGCCCGGGCCGCCCTTCGGGCCTTCGTAGCGGATGATGATGACGTCGCCTTCCTTGATGCGGCCTTCGACGACGGCGGCAAAGGCCTGCTCTTCGCAATCGAAGCAGCGCGCGGGACCGGTGAAGGTCAGTTTCTTCATGCCGGCGACCTTGACGATGGCGCCTTCCGGGGCGAGCGAGCCCTTGAGGCCGACGACGCCGCCGGTCGGCGTGATCGGATTGCTGGCAGGCCGCACCACGTCCTGATCCTTGGGGAACACGATATTGGCGTGGTTTTCGGCAAGGGTCTTGCCGGTGACGGTCAGGCACGAGCCGTCGAGAATCCCGGCGTCGAGCAGCGTCTTGATGACGATGGGCACGCCGCCCACGTCGAACAGGTCCTTCGCCACGTAGCGCCCGCCCGGTTTCAGGTCGGCGATATAGGGGGTTTCGCGGAAGATCTTCGCCACGTCATCGAGGTCGAACCTGATTCCCGCTTCGTGCGCCATGGCCGGCAGGTGAAGGGCCGCGTTGGTGGAACCGCCGGTAGCGGCGACGACCTTGGCAGCGTTCTCGAGCGCGGCAAGGGTGACGATGTCGCGCGGGCGAATGTTCTTTTCGAGCAGGTCCATCACCGCGCGGCCCGAAGCCTCGGCATAGGCGTCGCGGCTTTCGTAAGGCGCCGGCGCGCCGGCGGAGCCGGGCAGCGCGAGGCCGATGGCCTCCGACACGCAGGCCATCGTATTGGCGGTGAACTGACCGCCGCAGGAGCCGGCCGACGGACAGGCCACGCATTCGAGCTCATGCAGATCGGCTGCCGACATGTTACCCGCGGCATGCTGGCCGACGGCTTCGAACACGTCGACGACGGTGACATCCTTGCCCTTGAACTTGCCGGGCAGAATGGTGCCGCCGTACATGAAAACGCTGGGCACGTTGAGGCGCAGCATCACCATCATCATGCCCGGCAGCGACTTGTCACATCCGGCAAGGCCGACGAGCGCGTCGTAGCAGTGTCCGCGCATGGTGAGTTCGACCGAATCGGCGATGACCTCGCGGCTGACCAGCGATGACTTCATGCCTTCGTGGCCCATGGCGATGCCGTCGGTCACGGTGATGGTGGTGAATTCCCGCGGCGTGCCGCCAGTATCGGCGACGCCCTTTTTGGCCGACTGCGCCTGACGCGACAGCGCGATGTTGCAGGGCGCGGCCTCGTTCCAGCAGGTGGCAACGCCGACGAAGGGCTGGTTGATCTGCTCCTCGGTCAGGCCCATCGCGTAGTAGTAGGAACGATGCGGGGCGTGTTCAGGTCCCACGGTGGTGTGGCGGGACGGCAGCTTTGCCTTGTCGAATTTGCGGTTCTTGCCGGCGGCGTCGGGCATGGCGCTTTTCCTTGAATGACGGGGTATCTGGACAGGCCGGAGAATACCCGCGCAGGGCCGCTCGCGCAAAGGCGGATATGGGGCCGAAATCCAAAGGAAAAGGGCCGCGGAGTTGCCCCCGCGGCCCTGCCCTTCTTATTGGTTACGCTTCCTCACGCCTTGAGGGCAGCGAGCACGCGGTCCGGCGTAAACGGCAGGTGCGTGAGGCGCTTCCCGGTCATGGAGAAGAACGCATTGGCGATGGCGCCCCCGATCCAGGGGTTGCCGATTTCACCGAGCCCGGTGGGCTTGCGGTTGGTCTTGACGAACTGGATGTTCATTTCCTCAGGCACATCGGACATGCGAAGGAGCTGGTAATCGTGGAAGTTCGACTGTTCCACGACGCCCTTCTTCATGGTGATGCGCTCGCTCAGCATCGAAGAGAGGCCCCAGATGATGCCGCTCTCGATGTTTGCCCTGGCGCCGTCAGGCAGCACGACCGTGCCGCCGTCAACCGCCAGCCAGGTCTTGTGAACCCGGATCTTGCCGGTGTTGCGGTCGAGCGAAATCTCGGCCACGCCCGCGGCGAGCGAGCCCGAGCGTTCGCTGATCCAAACGCCGATCGCGCGTCCCTCGGGGCGCTTCTTGCCCCAGTCGGACATGTCGCGTACCATCTCCAGAACCTTCGCGATCTTCGGCGAAGGCGACATGTTCTTGAGACGGAACTCGATCGGGTCCATCCCTGCCGCCTTGGCCATCTGGTCGACGGTGCTTTCGATGGCGAAGATGTTGAACGGGTGCGCAACAGCGCGCCAGTGCTTCAGGCGAATGCCGTGGGACACGCCACGGAGTTCACCCAGCCGGTTCGGGATCTGGTAGTAGGTCTTGATATCCATACCGCCCGTGGCGAGGTTCTTGCCATCGCCGACGACGCAATGCTCCCATCCGACCACCTTGCCCGAGGTATCCGTTGCGGCCTCGATGCATTGGTAGGTCTGCGGACGGAACATGCCGAAGGCGACGTCCTCCTCGCGGGTCCAGACCAGCTTCACCGGACGCTTCGCGGCCTTCGCAACCAGCGCGGCTTCTGCCGCGTAGTCGGCGAGCGACCGGCGGCCGAAACCGCCGCCCATGAAGCACTGGTGGTGGGTCACCTGCTCGACCTTGAAGCCAAGCGCCTTGGCGACACCTTCGCGGCAGCGGCTAGGCGCCTGGGTACCGTCCCAGATTTCGACCGACTGGCCATCACGGCTGAAGCGGGCCACTGCGTTGAGCGGCTCCATCTGCGCGTGATAGGCGAAGTCCGAACGGTATTCGTCGCGGAACTTCTTGGCGCCCGAGGTCAGCGCCTTGGCGGCATCGCCGACGGCGTAGACCTTGGTCTTCTTTGCTTTCGGGTCCGCGGCGACCTTGGGGTAGTCGTTCTCAAGCTGGGCTTCGGAGTCGAAGTTGCGGGACTTGCCGTCCTTCCACTTCACATCCAGCTGCGACCGAGCGGCCATCACCGATTCGAACGTGCGTCCGACGATGGCGACACCCTTCGGCAGCTTGACGGTGCCGATGATGTCCTTCATGGCTGCGACCTTGGCGTGGTTCCAGCTGACCGGCGAGGCGTTGACGACAGGGCCATGGACAGTGGTCGCGTAAACCATGCCTGGCAGGTGGACGTCGAGAGCGAACTGCGCCGTGCCGTTGACCTTCGACGGAAGGTCGTAGCGCTGCATCTTGGTATTGCCGATCAGACGGAACTGGGACGGCTTCTTGAGGTCGTCCTTCGACACCTTGGGCAGCTTCGCCGGAACCTTGGCGAAGGCCGCGACCTGGCCGTAGGTCATCTTGCGGTTGGACTTGGCATGAATGACCACGTTAGGACCGGTGGTGAGTTCCGCCACGGGAACCTTCCACTTGGCGGCGGCGGCATCGAGCAGCACGCGGCGCACCTGCGCGCCCGCCATGCGGACGTCGTTGTAGTAGTACATCACGGCGCGCGAGCCGACGATGGCCATGCTCTTGTTCTTGCCGATGCGGTAGCCGTAGGTGCCGACTTCGGACGGCGTCCATTCGAGGCGAACCTTCGACCAGTCGGCGTCAAGTTCTTCCGCGAGTGCAAGCGGCACGCCCGTCATCGAGCCCTGGCCCATTTCGGCCCCCGGCGTCTTGATGACGATCTTGTTGTCGGCGCCAATCGAAACCCAGGCCGAGAAGTCCTTGGGCGTGGCCGCGGCCGAGGCCGGGGACACGAGGCTGGCGCCCGAGGCGCCGAAGGCGATGGCGAAGGAGATGCCGGAGGTTCCTGCGAGGAAACCGCGGCGGGAGATTTCGGGACCCATCTTCTTGATGACCGTCATGTTCAGGCTCCCTTCGACGCACGCTGAATTGCGGAGATGATGCGGTTATAGGTACCGCAGCGGCAGATGTTGCCGTCCATGTGGGCGACGATCTGTTCGCGGGAGGGCTTCTTGTTTTTCGCGAGAAGCTCGGCCGCCTTCATGATCTGGCCGGACTGGCAGTAGCCGCACTGGGGAACCTGCTCGGCGATCCAGGCCTTCTGCAGCGGGTGATTGCCCTTCGCCGACAGGCCTTCGATGGTCGTGACCTTCGCACCCTGAACCGAGGAGGCTTCTGTCTGGCAGGCCTTTACCGCCTGGCCGTTGACATGAACCGTGCAGGCGCCACAAAGGCCGGCGCCGCAGCCGTATTTCGTGCCGGTAAGATTGAGATGATCGCGCAGCACCCACAGAAGTGGCGTGTTGCCGTCGGCTTCGACCGAAACCGACTTGCCGTTAAGGGTGAATGAGACCATGAGGCCCCCCTATCCAGTTGAACATCGCGGACGCGTCGGCCCGCAGTTTGAATGCGAAAATAAATTCGCGTGCCCAACAGAGGTCCGCACCCGGATTCGGTCAAGGGAGGGCCGGTATGAAGTTCCGGCGTACCTGTATTATTTAAGGTCTCCGCCTCCCCGAAGCGGCCGGGATTCCCCGTTGTTCTGGTAAGGACGCTATCGCGGTCCGGGGCGGCTTGTCACGCGGATTTAGCGGGCGTTTGGGCCTTCCGGTGCCCAAAAGGCTCAATTCCCGCCGATTATGGATCAGCGCATAAAATATTATTACTTTTCGCGGATGGGGACCGGAGTCAGGCGTCGGCGAGGCGTGACAGGGCCTCGGAAAGTTTCTGCTTCTGCGCCGAGTATTCCGCGAGGCGTTCTCGGTTTTCCTCGACGACTTCTTCGGGGGCTTTGGCGACGAATCCGGGGCTGCCCAGCTTCTTCTCGATCTTCGTGATTTCGCCTTCGGCCTTGGCGATTTCCTTGGCAAGGCGCGCCTTCTCGGCAGCGACGTCGATGATCCCGGCAAGCGGCAGGATCAGGGTTGCCTCGTCAAGAACAGCGGACACCGCACCCTTTGGCAGGGCGCCGGACAACTCGCTGACGCCTTCGATACGGGCGAGGCGTTCGAGCGCGGTCATGTGCTTGGCCATCCGCGCGCGCGTGCTCTCACTGGCATCCTTGACCACGAGCGGGATCTTGGCCGCCGCCGGCACGTTCATTTCGGAACGGACGGTGCGGATCGATGAGATCAGCCGCACGACCCAGTCCATTTCCGCGCGCGCGTCGGCATCGCGGGCGGCAGCGGGAACGTTGGGCCATGCAGCCGAAATGAGGCGGCCCCCCTTCCCTTCGGTCAGGTTTTCCCACATTTCCTCGGTGATGAAGGGCATGAAGGGATGCAGCATGTGCAGTAACTGGCCCAGAACCCAGGCGCAGGTGGCCCGCGTTTCCGCCTGTTCGGCGGCGCTGCCTTCGGCAAGCACCGGCTTGATGAACTCGAGATACCAGTCGCAGAACGTACCCCAGGCAAAGTGATAGAGCAGGTTCGCCGCCTCGTTGAACTTGTAGTCCTCGACGGCAGCCGCGGTCTTTTCCGCCGCAAGGGCCAGTTCGCTGACGATCCAGCGGTTGACCTGAAGTGTATTGGCGGCGGGATCGAAATCGGGCGCCCAGGCGCAGCCGTTCATTTCGGCGAAACGGGACGCATTCCACAGCTTGGTGGCAAAGTTGCGGTAGCCCTCGACACGGTTCTCGGCAAGCTTGATGTCGCGGCCCTGTGCCGCCAGCGCACACAGGGTGAAGCGCAAGGCGTCGGCGCCGTATTTGCCGATGATGTCGAGCGGGTCGATGATGTTGCCTTTCGACTTCGACATCTTCTGGCCGCGTTCGTCGCGAACAAGGGCGTGGATGTAGACGTCGCGGAACGGCACTTCGCCCATGAAGTGGATGCCCATCATAATCATGCGGGCGACCCAGAAGAAGATGATGTCGAAACCCGTCACCAGAACATCGGTCGGGTAATAGCGGGCGAGATGTTCGGTTTTTTCCGGCCAACCTAGCGTCGAGAAAGGCCACAGCGCCGATGAGAACCAGGTGTCCAGCACATCGGCATCGCGCCTGAGGGCGACTTCCTTGCCGTAATGGCTGGCGGCCTCGGCCACGGCATCGGCTTCGCTTTCGGCGACGAAAACCTGTCCGTCCGGGCCGTACCAGGCCGGGATCTGGTGGCCCCACCACAGCTGGCGCGAAATGCACCACGGCTGGATGTTGCGCATCCATTCGTAATAGGTGTTTTCCCAATGCTTGGGCACGAAACGGGTCTTGCCGGTCTCCACCGCTTCGATGGCGGGCTTGGCCAGCGTGACGGCATCGACGTACCACTGGTCGGTGAGCCAGGGCTCCAGCACGGTGCCCGAACGGTCGCCGTGGGGTACCGCATGAACGTGATCTTCGATTGCGACCAGAAGACCTAGGCTTTCCATCTCGGCCACCAGCTTGTCGCGGGCGGCGAAGCGGTCGAGGCCGCGGTAGGCATCGGGAACCGAATCGTTCAGGCGGCCGCGCGAGTCGAGGATGTTGATGGCCTCGAGCCCGTGGCGGCGGCCGACTTCGAAGTCGTTGAAATCGTGCGCGGGCGTGATCTTGACTGCACCGGTGCCGGTCTCGGGATCGGCATAGTCGTCGCCGACGATGGGAATCTTGCGCCCGACGATGGGCAGCACCACATGTCGGCCGATGAGCGTCTTGAAGCGCTCGTCTTCGGGATGCACGGCGACTGCCGTGTCGCCCAGCATCGTCTCGGGCCGCGTTGTGGCGATGGTGATGAAGGTGTTTTCGGCGCCATCGACCGGATACCTGAAGTGCCACAAGTGGCCCTTTACCTCGACCTGCTGGACCTCGAGATCCGAGACGGCTGTCTGCAGCTTGGTGTCCCAGTTGACGAGGCGCTGGTCGCGGTAGATCAGGCCTTCCCGGTACAACTGCACGAAGACCTTGCGGACGGCATCAGAGAGGCCTTCATCCAGCGTAAAGCGCTCGCGCGCCCAGTCCGGTGAGGCACCAAGGCGGCGCAGCTGACGGGTGATGGTGCTGCCGCTTTCGGCTTTCCACTCCCAGACACGGGCGACGAATTCATCGCGCCCGATCAGGGTCTGGCCCGGGGCGGCCTGCTGGCCACGGCTGGGAAAGATGTCCTTTTCCGCAAGCTGGCGCTCGACCACCATCTGGGTGGCGATGCCGGCATGGTCGGTGCCCGGCTGCCAAAGTGCGTCGCGCCCGCGCATGCGCATGAACCGGATCAGCGAATCCTGCAATGTGAACGTCAGGGCGTGGCCCATGTGAAGGCTGCCCGTCACGTTGGGCGGCGGCATCATGATCGTATAGGGCGTGCGCATGGAAGCAGGGTCGGCGGCGAAGGCGCCCGACGCTTCCCATGTGGCGTAGTGTTTTTCCTCGACCTCTGCGGGTCGATAGGTCTTTTCCAGCATTGCTGGGTTCCTGATTACTGGCGGCTAGTGCCGGGCCTGGACGGGACCAGCTGATACTATAGGTCTTCGGCCCGGCGGACCATCCGCTCGATCTCGCGCTTGACCAGACGCTCGACGAGCTGGGCAAGGTTCTGATCAAGCCATTCCCTGAGCATGGGCCTTAACATGTCCCTGACCAGGTCCTCAAGGGCGTTTCCCGGACCGAGCGGCATGTTGCCCACGGTTCCCGGTTCCCTGTTGAGCATGCCGGCAAGCGCGCCAAGCGCGGCGGTCGAGGCGGCGGCTACGGGCGCGGATACGAGATCGCTGGCGTCCATCGCGGGCGCCGTGGGTTCCGGCGCAGGGGCCGGCGGCTCTTCGATGACGATGTCTTCGGGCTCGCTCTCCTTTTCGGAGGCGGTTTCCTTAGCGGGCTCCTCGGCAACCATGTCGGTCAGTTCGAGGACGTCCTCTTCCTTTTTCGGTTCGGGCTGCGGTTCGGCCTTTGGCGCGGGTTCGGGCGCGGCCGCAGGTGCCGGTGCGGCCCCGGCTGGTTTGGCATCGCCCTCGTCATTTTCGGAGATGATTCGCCTGATGGAGGCGAGAATCTCCTCCATCGTCGGCTCCTGCTGCTGGGACTTTTCGTCGCTCATTGCCTGGGTCCGCGCGCTTCGGGATCAGTCTGGCCCCGTCGGCCGCGAACCATTTCCCTTGGCGATATGGTTAACGTCCTCGATCAATGTAACAAAATAATGAAGGGATCGTAAATATTTACGGTTTCCCTCCGCCCCTGCTCCCCTAGGGCTATTTCTTCGGTGCCGGTTTGCTGGCCCCGAACCATTGATCCCTTACATCCCGATAGTTCTTTGCCGAATCGTAAATCTGCACCGGCAGCCGCAAGTCTTCGCCGGTCAGGCTGCCCGTGGCCGACAGAAGCTCAAACCGGGCCACTAGCTCGTCGCGCTCGGCGCGGACCAGCTTGACCTTAGCATCGAGAAGTTCCTGCTCGGCATCGAGAACGTCGAGAACCGTGCGGGAGCCGACAAGCGCTTCGCGCTGGACACCTTCGAGGGCGATTTCGCTGGACCGCACCTCGGCTTGGAAGGACCGGACGGCGGCGCGCGTCGTCTGCAGGCTGTTCCAGGCGCTGGTGGCGGTCTGGTGCGCGACGCGACGGGCATCGTCGAGATCTTCCTGCCGCTGGGCCAGGGTTTCCTTCGCCGCGCGCATGCGCGAATAGACGTCACCGCCCTCATAGAGCGGCACGGTCAGTGTCGCCTTGACCTCGCCGACATCGCGTTGAGAGCCGCGAGACGTCGTGTCTTCTTCCTTCGAGATCGATCCCGAGAGGTTGAGGCTCGGCAGCAATTCGCCGCGCACCAGCGAGATGTTGTGATTGGCCGCGTCGAGGCGGAACATCGCGCGCAGGACGTCTGGGTTGCGGGCCTCCGCCTGCTTGTGGGCTTCGCCCTCATTCGCGGGCAGATCGAGTTGCGGCTGCGGCTTGACCAGCGTGCCCGGCATGTCGCCGATCACCGAGCGGTACGCCGCGCGGGAATTGACGACCGCGCCTTCGGCCTGGATGCGGTCGGCGGTGGCGCGGGAATAGCGCGCCTCGGCCTGGGCGACGTCGGTGCGGGTGATTTCGCCGACGCGGAAGCGGTCGCGGGCCGCCTGCAACTGCCGCTGGAGCCGCGTCTCGTTGTTGCGGTTGAGGTCGAGCACGGCGAGATCGCGCACCACGTTCATGTAGGCGCGGACGGCGCCGAGCAGCACCGCCTGTTCGGTGGACGTCAGCTGGGCTCGGCCGGCACGAACGTTGGCTTCTGCGCGCCGGGTTTCGGCAAGGGTGCGGAAGCCGCGGAACAGCGGCTGCTTGACTTCCAGTTCGAGGGTGCGCGGGTCACGCTCGGTCGTCGACGTATTGCTGTCGGTGCGCAGCTTGCTGCCTTCACCGGTGGCGGTCACCGTAGGGCGCCAGTTGGACAGCGCCTGGGGCACTTCTTCGTCGGTGGCCCTGAGAGCGGCGCGCTGTGACAGGAGCTGGGGATTGGACCCATAAGCCTTGGACAGGGCCTCGGTCAGCGTTTCGGCCGATGCCAGCGGGGTCAGCAGCGTGGAGGCCGCAAGAATCGCCGTGACGGCGGCGAAGAAACTGGCGCAGGTACGCAAACTCTTCACAGGCGACATGGGCGAGGCGACCTTTCCGGGCCGGCGCGAGGCCGTCCCCCTAAAACACGAATCCCGGTTCGACTTCGAATCCGGGCAGACATGGGACCGACGCGTCACAAATGGTCATGAAACCGATGCGGCCATCGCAATTACGCGCGAGCCGGGCCGACGGCGCCCGTCCGCGCTCGGCGACGACCGCCACGAGGCGGCCGTTGGGCGAAAGCTGGCGCAGGATGCCTTCGGGTATTTCTTCGACTGCGCCGGAAATGACGATGACGTCATAGGGCGCCTGCTGCGGATACCCCTGCTTTAGCGCTCCTTCGACGGCAACCACGTTATCGGCGCCGAACTCGGACAGGATGCGCTGGGATTGGGCCAGCATGTCGGGATCGCTTTCGAGCGCGACGACGGTGGCGCCAAGACGGCTGCAGACGGCGGCGCCGTAGCCGGTGCCGGCGCCGATATCGAGAACGACGTCGTTGGGGCCGATTTCTGCAGCCTGAAGCATGCGTGCCAGAACCATCGGCTCCATCAGCCAGCGGTCGGCACCGATGGCCACGTCTTCGTCGACATAGGCGACGCCACGCAGATAATCGGGAACGAATTTCTCGCGCGGAACCGCCAGCATTGCGGCGATCAGGCGCGCATCGGTAATCTTGTTGGTGCGCAACTGGTTGTCCACCATGTTGCGGCGAGCCATGTCGAAATCAGTCATCGCCTGTCCGCCCGCATCGTCCTGTCCTGCCGGCCCGGCTGTCGGAGGCCGCGGATTCCCGCAGCGCCAACAAGGCCTTCGGCAGCTATATACTTGGCTCCAATCATGAATACAACGTATATGGCCTGATTTCGGCGGAACCGTGGCACGGTCGTCTTGCTTGACCGCCTGCTGGCCGGGCCCTATATGTCGGGGCCCGTTGCGAGGGGGCCCCTGCGGCCGGATAGCATAGTGGTGATGCAAGGGACTGCAAATCCCTCTACGCCGGTTCGATTCCGGCTCCGGCCTCCACTTCACGCCCCTCTTTCGGCGCTGTCTTAACGGCAGCTTTACTATGTTGTGGCAAAGGGGGGGTGCTTTTGTTATAACGCCACCCCGCACGGGATTTTCGCTCGGTTTTCTGCGGATTTCTGCGGCGGAAACGGGTTTATTCCCCGGTAGCTCAGTCGGTAGAGCAAGCGGCTGTTAACCGCTGGGTCGCTGGTTCGAGTCCGGCCCGGGGAGCCAACAAGTCAGGGGACCGGTGAAATTTCGCCGGTCCCCTGATCTCTTTTCCGGCAGCGCGTCAATCAGGCGCGGATATAAATCCAGCCCTCGCTTTGCAGACGCGCGATTTCCTCTACCCCCGCGGGAACCGTCGCCACCCCTTCGGGCGCCTTCATGTCCATGCGCGCCAGCGTGTTTTCGCAAAGGCAGACGTGGGCGTCGCAGGACGGGTCCGGCGATTCGGTCGCGGCCTTGACGGCGTCGGCATTGGCGATGATGCGGACTTCGGCGTCGGGGCGCGCGGCCAGAAGGTTCTTGAGGTTCGACCTCGCCCGCTTCAACGCGCCCGCGGTCGGGGCATGAATCACGATCCGCATCGTTCAGATTCCTCCGCCGTGGTCGTGTATTCCCGACAGGTTGTCCTTGATCCGGGTCGCAAGGGCCGTGGCATCCGCGCTGCCGCGCTGGCGCGGCCTTGATGCGTCATTGGCGAAACTGTCGACGATGCGGGCGGGCGAGCCGCCAAGGAGGTAGACGCGATCGCCGAGATAGATCGCCTCGTCGATGTCGTGGGTCACGAACAGGATCGATTTCCCGGTCGCGGCCCAGATCGACAGCAGCTCGTCCTGAAGCGCCTGGCGCGTGATTGCATCCAGTGCGCTGAACGGCTCATCCATCAGCAGCAGTTCCGGCTCGACCGCGAGCGCCCGGGCAAGGCCGATGCGCTGGCGCTGCCCGCCGGACAGTTCATGGGGCCAGCGTGTCCCGTATTCGGACAGCCGCACCAGGGCGAGGGCATCGGCGATACGACGCTCGCTTTCGTCCTCGCTCAGGTTGAGGCCTTCAAGGCCGAGGGCGACGTTGTCATGCACAGTGCGCCAGGGCATCAGGTGCGCTTCCTGGAACACCATGGCGGAGGCCCGGCGCCTGTCGTTTTCCTCGATGGCGCGGTGAACCTCGCCCGCCGTCGGTTCCAGAAGCCCGGCAACGACGCGCAGCAGGGTGGATTTGCCTGCCCCGGAGGTGCCGACGACAATGACGAATTCGCCCTTGTTCACGGAAAAATCGATGCCGGAAAAAATCGGCGACTCGGCGCCCGGGAAGGTCACCGTGACGCCCTTCAGCGTCACTATCGCTGCCATCGCAGCACCCGGTTCTGGATGGTGACGAAGGCGATGTCGCTCAACCCGTAGAGCAGCGCAATGGTCAGCATGTAGACGATGACGACTTGCGTCGCGAGCAGGCCCGCGGCTTCCATCATGCGCTGGCCGATGCCGGTGATGCCGAACAGCTCGGCCGCGACAACCGTCATCCAGCCCTGCCCCAGTCCGGCGCGAATGCCCGAAAGAATTCCGGGTGCCGAGGCAGGAAGAATGACCTTCTGCAAGCGGCGGAACAGCGACTTGTGGCCGAAGGAGACCGCGACCTCGATCAGGTCTGGATTGACGGCACGCACCGCCGCGTGTGCGGTGAAATAGTTGATCCAGAAGATGCCGATGGAAATGATGAAGGCGGCGGCCGTTTCGCTCACCCCGAACCAGATGATGGCGAAGGGTATCCAGGCGAGCGGCGGGATCGGGCGCAGCACGCGCGCCACCCAGGCCTGTGCCGCGTCGAAGCGCGGGAACAGGGCCACGGAGACACCCGCGATGACGCCGAGAGTCGAGCCCAGAAACAGCCCCACGGAATAATGAGCCAGACTGGCGAGGATCATCTTCTGCCAGAACCCGAGGCTGATTTCGGATGCCAGCGTCGCCGGGATGCTGCTCGGTGGTGACAGAAGCGTGGATTCGACCAGTCCGCTCGCAACCAGGAGTTCCCAGGCGAGCAGAAAAAGGACCAGCCCTGCAAATCCGTAGAGGTGACGACGCAAACTACTTCTTTCCGAGAGAATCGTAGAAGCTGTGATCGAAAAGCTTATCGATCG